>JAHZHX010000070.1 GCA_019420065.1 Clostridiales bacterium
GTGTCCTGCTGAAGTTTTTTTCGGAAAAGTGTTGCGCTTGACTTGACAATTCACATGTCAAAGAAAGAAACAAAGAAACCGCGTGGGCGTTGGAAGGCGGGTGCGTAGGTGACGGCGGCGGGGGAGGGCCGGTCGCGCGCCGGTTCAGGCGATGCAAGCATCCCCTGCCCCGTCTTGCTTCCCGGCTGCGGCTTTGCCGCTCTGCGCAGCGTCGCTGCGCATCCCCCGCGCGCCTCGATTGTGTGCAAATGGCTGTCGGAATTATATCCGGCAGCCGTTTTTGTTATGTGGTAGACCATCGAGGCAGGGGGGGCGCACATAGGAACAAACCCCTTGCGGGTTTGTGACGCGGCAGCAGCCAATGAGGCTTGCGCAGTGGCGCGCCTGGCAAGCGCCAGGCGTGCGGACAGGGGAAAAAGCCGCCGCCCCAGCGTTTCTCTCTCCCCGTTTTCCTCATTTTTTGCGCGCCATATCGACGCTTCTTCCCGCCGCAAAGCGGTATGATGGGCGGGCAAGGAGGCGGAGCCCGTGATTATCGCCGGGGAATGGTATGTATGCGTCAATATGCTGATGAATGTTGCCTGCCTGGCGGCAGCATCGCGGCTGTGTACCCGGCGCGTGCGCGCGGGGCGTATTGCCCTGGCCGCGGCGGCGGGCACGGCGCTTTCCATGGCCGCGCTAAGCTGCTGGGGGCTGCGTGCCAGCGTATATGCCGCGCTTCCGCTGGCAGTGCTCATGGCCATGCTGGCCTTCGGCCCGCGCGGCGTTCCCGCCGGCAGCGTGCAGCTGTTCATTTTTGCGCTGATGGCCGCCGGGCTTGCCCAGCAGCTGCACCGGATGGGCCTTACGGGGCTGGCGGCGGCACTGGCATGCGTGCCGGCGGTAGGCTACGCGGGCGTTCTGCTCACGCGCTGGCGCTCCCGGGCAGGCGAGCGCGCCGAGGTGCGGCTCTTGTTTGAAAGCGGCGGGGTGACGCTGGACGGCATGGTGGACAGCGGCAATCTGCTGCGCGACCCCGTGACCTCGCTGCCGGTGGTGGTCGCGCCCTATGAAGCGCTGCGCAGGCATTTGCCCGAAGGCATGGAGTGCGAAAATCTTGATACCCTGCCGCGCGGTTTTCGCCTGATCTGCGTGCGCACGGCCGGCGGCATGAAGCTTTTGATGTGCTTTCGCCCCCGTGCGCTGTATATCCGCAACGGGTGCGTATGGCACGCGGCGCGGGCCGTGGTCGCGGTATCGCCCGCGCTGCGCGGCCGCCGGGCGCTGCTGCCGCCCACGCTCAACTCATAAAGGAGGGATCATCATGAATGTGCGTTCGCGTTTGTTTGCTTTATGGGCGCGGCTCTGCGCCGATCCGCTGTATTACATTGGCGGGGCCGACCCTCTGCCGCAGCCGCTGAGCCGCGAGGAGGAAGCCGCGCTTTTGCAAAGGCTGCCCGGGGACGACGGCACGGTGCGCGCCATCCTGATTGAGCGCAACCTGCGGCTGGTGGTATTCATCGCCCGCAAATTTGAAAATACCGGCGTGGGGCTGGAGGATCTGATCTCGATCGGCACCATCGGGCTGATCAAGGCGGTCAACACCTTCGATCCCGAAAAAAAGAACAAGCTGGCCACCTATGCCTCCCGCTGCATTGAAAACGAGGTGCTGATGCATCTGCGCCATACGGCGCGCACGCGCTACGAAATATCGCTGGATGAGCCGCTGCGCCGCGACTGGGACGGCAACGAGCTGCTGCTTGGCGATGTTCTTGGCACCGAGGGCGACCTGGTATACCGGCGCATGGACGAAAGCGTGGAAAAGCAGCTCCTTTTTGCCGCCCTGGATCGCCTGCCGCGACGGGAAAAGCAGATCATGCAGCTGCGCTTCGGCTTGGGCGGCGCGCGCGAAATGACGCAGAAGGAAGTAGCCGACGCGCTGGGCATTTCGCAAAGCTACATTTCCCGGCTGGAAAAGCGCATCCTGTCGCGGCTGAATACCGAGCTGACAAGGCTCAGCAGTTAAACGGTATACAGCCGGTATACATACCGTACAAAAGTCCGCGCGCACGGCGTATAAAGAAGGGCGCGGAAAGCCATACTGATACCATCGGAGGTGCTTCGGTATGGCAAGCAATAAGGTTGAAATCTGCGGGGTGGACACATCCACCCTGCCGGTACTTACGGCAGAACGCATGCGCGAGCTTTTTCCCCTGGTGCATGGCGGCGACAGAAGCGCAAGAGAAGAATTTATCCGCGGCAATCTGCGGCTGGTTTTATCGGTGGTGCAGCGTTTCAGCAACCGCGGCGAGAACGCGGACGATCTTTTTCAGGTTGGCTGCATCGGGCTTATGAAGGCGCTGGACAATTTTGACGTGAGCCAGAACGTGCGCTTTTCCACCTACGCGGTGCCCATGATCATCGGTGAGATCCGCCGTTATCTGCGCGACAACAACCCCATCCGCGTCAGCCGCAGCCTGCGCGATACCGCCTACAAGGCCCTGCAGGCACGCGACCGGCTGGTGACCTCGCTGGGGCGCGAGCCGAGCGTGACCGAGATCGCCCGCGAGCTGAGCGTGCCCGAGGAGGACGTGGTGTTTGCCATGGAGGCGATCCAGGATCCCGTGTCGCTGTTTGAGCCGGTCTACAACGACGGCGGCGACGCGATCTATATCATCGATCAGGTCAAGGATACCAAGCAGGTGGACAGCCAATGGCTGGAGAACCTGGCGGTGAGTGAAGCGCTGCGCCGGCTCAACGAGCGGGAACAGAAAATCCTTCGTCTGCGCTTCTTCGAGGGGCGCACGCAGATGGAGGTGGCGGGAGAGATCGGCATCTCCCAGGCGCAGGTGTCCAGGCTGGAGAAAAACGCGCTCCAGCATATGCGCAAATACGTAAAGGCCGAGTGAGCGGGGGGATACGAGGAAACGGGGGATACGGGGGATACGTTTCTTTCTTTAGGAAAAGAAAGAAACAAAGAAACCGCGTTGAAGCCCCAAAAAGAAACCGCGTTGAAGCCCCAAAATGAATATTGCTGCCGAATGTTGCATCCGGCAGCCCAACCGCCACTCTATATAGAATGGCGGTTATTTTTCTTTACCGATATTTTCGGTAGCGGCTACCGGAAATACGCTGTCGATAACCCATCCCCCGGAACCTGCGTATATATGTCTATTCCATGCAATCACAAAAAACAAATATAGCTGACGATAGACTCTGACAGCGGCGCCTATGAGGCACGGCTCATCCTGACCAACACGCACGAAGAAAATATTGGAATACGTTGGAAAGAGACCTCATCCTGCCCTTCAGGGGAATAAAAAAAGAGTTGCCTCTTAATGAGACGCCCCCATTTAGGGCGGCGTTTTCCCTGCCCTCTTGCGGGCGCTTGCTTCGTCCTGTATAATATCCCCATCAACACATGGGAGGACGGCCGGACATGATCCGTTTTGAATGCGACTATGGCGAAGGCGCGCATCCGCTGATTCTGGAAGCGCTGATGAACAGCAATTTTGAACAAACGCCGGGCTATGGCGAGGACGAATACTGCGAGCGGGCGCGGCGGAAGATCCGTGCCGCCTGCGGGTGCGAAAGCGCGCTGGTGCAGTTTCTCGTGGGCGGCACGCAGGCCAACGCCACCGTGATCGCCGCGGCGCTGCGTCCCTATCAGGGGGCGCTGTGCGCCGGGAGCGGCCATATCAACACCCACGAGACCGGCGCGGTGGAGGCCACCGGGCACAAGGTGCTGCCCCTGCCGGGCAAGGATGGCAAAATTACCGCCGCGCAGGTGCGCGAGGCGGTCGAAGCGCATGAAAGCGATCCTACCCATGAGCATCTGGTGCAGCCCGGCATGGTGTATATCTCCCATCCCACGGAATACGGCACGCTCTATACCCGGGAGGAGCTGGAATCGCTCAGCGGCGTATGCCGGGAGAAGGGGCTGTACCTGTTCGTGGACGGCGCGCGGCTGGGCTACGGCCTGGCGGCGGGCGACGTGACGCTGCGCGACCTGGCAAAGCTTTGCGACGTGTTCTACATCGGCGGCACCAAATGCGGCGCGCTGTTTGGCGAAGCGGCGGTGATCGTCCATCCCGCGCTGCAAAAGGATTTCCGCTATCATATCAAGCAGCGCGGCGGCATGCTGGCCAAGGGGCGGCTGCTGGGGATCCAGTTTGACACGCTGTTTACCGACGCGCTGTATACGCGCATCACGGCTGGGGCGGTGGAGCAGGCGCAGCGCATTGCCGCCGCTTTCCGGGCCAGGGGCGTGCGCATGCTGTTTGACTCGCCCACCAACCAGCAGTTTCCCGTATTGAACGCGGCGCAGAAAGCGTTCCTTGCCCGCGATTTTGCCTTTTCCACCTGGGAAAAGCAGGAAAATGGCGATACCGCCGTGCGCTTCTGCACCAGCTGGGCCACGAAGGAGGAGAGCGTGCAGGCGCTGATTGCCGCCATCGAGAATATGCCGTAAGCAGGAAAACGGAAGGGGAGGCGCAGCCCCTTCATGGCGTCTCGGCTACCGCATCCCTTTTTTCGATCGTATGACGCTGCATTCTATTCGGTAATGCAGCGCTTTTCGCAATATCATTGTCTGGTATTTTTAATAGCCGACAGCAAAGCTCCTGCAATACGAATGTGAAAAATACGAGAGAATAATTGACAATATGCAGCCAATATGGTATCATGTCTGTATATTCCAATGTTGCTTGTGCGCCCGTCAATCCCTGCCTTTTCAAGCATGGATGTTTACCAGAGAAGTGAATAACGTGTTGCTCATGTCCATAATAAGAAAGAAAGGGGGAACAATATAAGCGAGATGGCTGTTCTCAATGTATCACAGTTGGCGATTATCATCTTGAACGTTCTGCTTATCGTTTCGCTTCTTTATCTATTGGTTTGCGCGATCAAAGCCTTGAGAAAACGTTTCAACAAATAGAAAAGCATGTTTCTGGTGAAAACGATTTACGTCAAAATCAGGGCGCGACAATGTGACAAGGAGTAAATAAAAATCGGCAAAAGAGGATCGGAGTAAAATGTGAAGAGAATCATATCGTTGCTATTTGTTACAGTGATTTGCTTTACAATGGTTCTTACAACAAGTGGTTTTGCGGATAACGGAACTGATATATCATCGGATAGAATACTACGACTTCCTAATTGCCCGATTGGTACAACTATGAGGATTCCTGTTGGTAATGCAGAGTATATTGAAACAGCGGAAGGGCAGCTGCTGAAAATTTCAGATCTTCAGCATTTTTATAGTCAGAAAGAAGCAGCTTCGTACATTCAAAATATCAAAATTGCTTCTGCGTACCCAGTGCGCCACCCAATACGTTTGGCGAATACTCTTGCATCCAATTATAATTATCGCGTAGCCTCCATTACATACAATTCTTTGAATACCGTTGCACTCTGGGTAGACTATACAACATCTGGCGATTCACATACAGGTGTTGTTACATATCACAACGCATATACAACTTTTACTGGATTTACTTTAGGCATAGCATGGCATGAAATAAGCTGCCACTCAGAAGTCACTTCTTCAGGCAAAGACATATTGGCGAGCGCTCATGGAGAATTAGCATATTATCTTTTGGTTGACGGATTCATTGAATTGGGGCGAGAAGCCGTAAACCTTTCCGGAAGCTTTATGGCGGCTCGTTAAGTCGTACTTGATTGACAACGGAGAGCGTTTTGCGCTCTTGCGAAATGCGAACATATGTGCTATATTAGTGGAGCGCCGGAGGCCGCCGGCGCTCCAATTTTTTCGTTTGCGGAGGCGCACAATGCAGGATTCCATCATCATCAAGGGCGCAAGGCAGCACAATCTCAAAAATGTGGACGTAACGCTGCCGCGCGATCAAATGATCGTGTTCACCGGGCTGTCGGGCTCGGGCAAGTCCAGTCTGGCGTTTGACACCATTTACGCCGAGGGGCAGCGGCGGTATGTCGAGAGCATGTCCTCCTATGCGCGGCAGTTCCTGGGGCAGATGGACAAGCCCGACGCCGATCTGATCGAGGGGCTGAGTCCCGCCATTTCCATCGACCAGAAGACCACCGCCCGCAACCCGCGCTCCACCGTGGGCACGGTGACGGAGATCCACGATTACCTGCGCCTTCTTTACGCGCGCGCCGGCGTTCCCCATTGCCCGCAGTGCGGGCGGGAGATCCGCCAGCAAAGCGTGGACGAGATGGTTGAGGCCATTTTGTCCCTGCCCGAAGGCACGCGCATCCAGCTGCTTTCGCCCGTGGTGCGCGCCCGCAAGGGCGAGCATGGCAAGCTGCTGGAGCAGGCGCAAAAGGACGGCTTTCTGCGCGTGCGCATCGACGGCGAGATGTATCCGCTGGACGAGACCCCGGCGCTGGACAAGCAGAAAAAGCATACCATCGAGATCGTGGTAGACCGCCTGGTCGTGCGGCCCGACGCGCGCCAGCGCCTGACCGACAGCCTGGAGACCGCCATGAAGCAGTCCGGCGGGCTGGTCACCGTTTTGCAGGATGGGAAGGAGACGCAGTTTTCCCAGAATTACGCCTGCCCGGAGTGCGGCGTGAACATCGAGGAGTTGGCCCCGCGCATGTTTTCCTTCAATAATCCCTACGGCGCGTGCCCGGAGTGCGCGGGCCTGGGCGAGATCATGCGCATCAGCGCCGATCTGTGCGTGCCAGACAAGGACAAGACGCTCAGCGAGGGCGCGGTCAGCTGCATGGGCTGGAACAGCGGCGAGGGCGGCAGCTTTGCCCACGGCATGTTCCGGGCGCTGAGCGAGCATTACGGCTTTTCCATGGACGCGCCCTTCCGCGAGCTGCCGGAAGAAGCCGTGCGCGTGATCCTCTATGGCACGGAGGGAAAGAAGATCCCCGTCAAGTACGAGAGCGTGAACGGCAGCGGCAATTACATGACGGCCTTTGAGGGCGTGATCCCCTCGCTGGAGCGCCGTTACCGCGAAACGCAGAGCGACAGTATGAAGGCCGCCTATGAGGAATACATGAGCCACGAGTCCTGCCCCTGCTGCGGCGGCCGCCGCCTGAAAAAAGAGGCGCTGGCCGTGACCGTGGCGGGCAGGAACATTGCCGAGGTATCGGAGATGAACGTGCGCGCCGCGCGCGACTTCTTTGCCGGCCTGAAGCTGGGCAAAACGCAGGCGATGATCGCCGCGCCCATTCTCAAGGAGGTGGGCGCAAGGCTTGGGTTCCTCTGCGACGTGGGGCTGGATTACCTGACCCTCTCCCGCGCGGCGGCCACTTTGTCTGGCGGCGAGGCGCAGCGCATCCGCCTGGCCACGCAGATCGGCAGCGGCCTGGTGGGCGTGCTCTATATCCTGGACGAGCCGAGCATCGGACTGCATCAGCGCGACAACGCCCGGCTGCTTGCCACCCTGCGCCGTCTGCGCGACCTGGGCAATACCCTGATCGTGGTCGAGCATGACGAGGAAACGCTGCGCGCCGCCGATTATGTGGTGGATATCGGCCCGGGCGCGGGCGAGCACGGCGGCCATATCGTCGCCTGCGGCACGGTGGACGAGGTGATGAACACGCCCGGCTCCATCACCGGCGACTACCTGGCGGGGCGCAAATGCATTCCCATTCCGCAGGCGCGCCGCGTGCCGCGCGGGTATCTCACCGTGCGCGGGGCGCGGGAGCACAACCTCAAAAATATCGACGTTGCCTTCCCGCTGGGGGTATTCTGCTGCGTCAGCGGCGTTTCGGGCAGCGGCAAGAGCAGCCTGGTCAACGGCATTGTGCATAAAACGCTGGCGCGCGACCTCAACCGCGCCCGCACCAAGCCCGGCGCGTGCGACGGGATCGACGGGATCGAGCAGCTTGACAAGATCATCTGCATCGACCAAAGCCCCATCGGGCGCACGCCGCGCAGCAATCCCGCCACCTATACCGGACTGTTTGACCTGATCCGCCGCGTGTTTGCCCAAAGCCCGGAGGCCAAGGTGCGCGGCTACAAGGAAAACCGCTTCTCCTTCAACGTCAAGGGCGGCCGGTGCGAGAGCTGCTCGGGCGACGGGCTGCTCAAGATCGAAATGCATTTCATGCCCGACCTGTACGTGCCCTGCGAGGTGTGCGGCGGCAAGCGCTACAATCATGAAACGCTGCAGGTCAAATACAAGGGCCTTTCCATTGCCGACGTGCTGGAGCTGACGGTGGAGGAAGCACTGGGCGTATTTGAAAACCATCCGCTGATTATGAACAAGCTGCGCACGCTCAGCGAGGTGGGTCTGGGCTATATGCGGCTGGGACAGGCCAGCACCACGTTGTCGGGCGGCGAGGCGCAGCGCGTAAAGCTGGCGACCGAGCTGAGCCGCCGCGCTACCGGCCGCACCATGATCCTGCTGGACGAGCCGACCACCGGATTGCATGTGGACGACGTGAGCCGCCTGATCCGCGTATTGCAGCAGCTGACCGACGCGGGCAACAGCGTGCTGGTGATCGAGCATAACCTGGACGTGCTCAAAACCGCCGATTACCTGATCGACCTGGGCCCCGAGGGCGGCGACAAGGGCGGCGAGGTGGTGGCCGCGGGCACGCCAGAGCAGGTTGCGGCCTGCGAGCGCAGCTATACCGGGCAATACCTGCGCAAAAGCGGCGTGCGGGCGGAGTAAGCGCGCAAAGTCGCCGGTTTGCCGCTGCCGCCGTAATTGTTAAGCCTTTTCTCCTCTTTGCGCTTACCACTTGTTCCAGCGGACCTTGTTTTCTACCGTTGCTTTTACCTGGGAAGGCACCTCGGCGTCAGGGCTTGCGTATCCAAGGATGACCAGCGTGGGAAGATACCAGCCGTCCGGGATGTTCAAAAATGCTTTGATTTTTTCCGGCTCCTTCTTGAACGGAATATGGACCACCGACCCCAGTCCTTCCGCGGCTGCGGCAAGAAGCATATTTTCGACCAGCGCCCAGGCCGCGCCATAGTCCATCAGGCCGTAGCCGTTCTTGTCCTCGGTCATGGGATACTTCTGCTTGAAAAACGGCAGGATGACGCAGGCGCATTCCTCAATCATGCTGCGCTGGCGGGGATAGGCAATCCTGAACATCTCCTGCTGCGGCGTTTTGGGTTCCGTGACACGGCAGGGATAGGGGCGGACGATCTGGGCAAGGTCGTGAATGATGGTTTTGTCCGTCAGCGTCACCAGCTCCCAACGCCGCTGATGGTTGGAGGACGGCGCTTTCAAACCGGCATTGAGGATGCGTTCCAGCGTTTCCCTGGGGATTTCCCTGTTCTCAAATTGGCGAATACTGCGCCTGCTGTCAATCACCTGGTAAAAGTCTATTGTCAGCGCTCCTTGATTTCGTTAAAATTTTTCAGCATTTGATTGGAAAACAGCGTTGTGATCCGCACCAGCTCGGCAATATCCTCGCTGCGCAATTCCGCCATAGCATCGATCTCCGCATTGGCGGCAGGCGGGATGATTTTTTCCGCATAGGCGCGACCCGTCTTTGTAAATTGTACGATTTTGTTTCGCCGGTCGGCCGGTGATTCGGTCAATGACAAGTAGCCCAGCTTCCAGAATTTCTTGACAATGGCGCTGATTGTCTGCTTGGTGGCAGACAGCCGTTCGCTGATTTCCGACTGCAAACAGCCGTCCCCGGAAAACCAGATGATATCCAGCACAAACAATTCCTTGGCGGTCAAGCCGAACTTCCGGGCATATCGCTCATAAGCGGCGAACTGCACATCCCGCAGCAGGCAGTATTGATTGACATAGCTTCGCACATCTTCCCGGTTCATACAATCATCCTTCAAAAAATTGATTATCAAATATTTGACTGTATAATATCATATATTTTTTGCTTGTCAATCGCAAATTTTCGGAATACGCATGGAAAAGCTTGCATAAAAAACGGCTGCCGGATATTTTCCGACAGCCGTTCAGACCATCAACAAAGTGGGTACATCATTGCCGGGATGCAATGAAGGGGCG
>JAHZHX010000071.1 GCA_019420065.1 Clostridiales bacterium
GTTTGTCCTGGGCGCACAGCCATGCCCCCGCCGCCATCAGCAAAAGCGCGGCGCAGTAGGCGCGCGCGGGCCTTTGCCGGAACATGACGAGCGACAGCGCCGCCGCGATGAAGGGGGATACCGCGTAATAGGCGCTGGTGCGCGCCGCGCCCAGCAGCCGCTGGGCGTAGACATAAAAATAGATGCTCAATCCGTAGGCCACAAAGCCCAATAGGAGCGCCGCGGGAACGCTTGTCCATTCGCTTACGCGCTCGCCCAGGCACAGACCGATGGCAAGCGACCCCAGCCCCGAAAAAATCCCCTTGAGCAGCACGATCTGCCGCGGATCCTTCCCCGACAGCCTGCGGGTGCAGTTGTTTTCAAAGCCCCAGCACGCCGCCGCCAGCAGCACCAGCGCCGAGCCGCGGGAGAAGCGCAGACTGGCCCCGCCCTCAAAGGACAGCATGGCGCAGGCCACCGTGACCAGCGCGATGCCCAGCCACAGCCGGGGGCTGACGCGCTCGTGAAACACGGCCAGGGCAATGACCGCCGTGGCCACGATCTCAAAATTGTTGAGCAGCGCGGCGTTGGCCGCCGTCGTATCCGCAAGCCCCTTGAGCAGACAGATGGGCGCGGCGATATCCAGCGCGATCATGGCGATGACAAAGGGCAGCTCGGCGCGCGTCAGGCGCAGCTCCCCGCCCTCGCGGCGACGCATTTTTCGCGCCAGCGTCAGCGCCGCCATGCCCGCGCCCGCCCCCAAATACAAAAAACCCGCCGTCAGCGTGGGCGGTATCTGCCGCAGCAGCAGCTTGGAAAAGGGCGCGCTGAGCGCGTACAGCGCCGCCGCCAGGATCGCCAGGGCAACGCCCCGCGCGTTTTTCTGTTCCATGGATTCTCCCTCCCGAGGCATTATAACATGAAAGCATTGCATTTTGAAGCGCGTCGGGATATAATCAGCAAAAACAAGGAGGACTCGCCCATGTATCTTTGGTATGCCGCCAACGCGGACGGGCCTTTGTCCGCCCTGCGCGCCCGCGCGCGGCAGGCGACCCTTGCGCTGCGTTCCGCAAACCCCGTGCTGACGCTGCCGCTGCACGTTTCGCTGCGCATTTCCTTCCCGGTGGCGGACGGCGTATTTGCCCGGGCGGTCTCGCGCACGGAAGCATGCTTTGCCTCCCTTGCGCCCTTTGAGATCAGAACCGCGGGCATTGAAAAAAACGGCAGCGTCGTCTGGCTCAAAATGGCGGAAAACGCAACGCTGCGCGCCCTGCATCAGCGGCTTGTCGCCCTCCATGAGGCCGAATTCGGCGTTGCCCCGCACGCCTTCGACCGCGCCTTTGTCTACCATGCCTCGCTGTTCATGGACGAGGACGCGGCCAAGCTCGACGCGGCCTACGCCGCCCTGCGCGGCGCGCCGTATCCCAAGACAATCCTTGTGACGAGCCTGCTCGCCGGCTGCTCGCAAACGGGCAGGGCGGGGGAATACCGCGTGATAAAAGAATATTCGCTGGGAGGCAGCCATAACAAAACGGCAGATCATTTTTGATACCGATATCGGCGGCGACTGCGACGACGCGGGCGCGCTGGCCCTGGCGCTGGAGCTGGCGCTTGCGGGCGAATGCAGTCTGGCCGCCGTGACAAGCTGTACCGAGAACGCTTCCTCCGCCGGCTGCATCGAGGCCTTTTTCCTGCATTACGGCGTTCCCGCGCCGGCAATCGGATACCTGCACCCGCCCCGTGACGGCGGCCGAACCACCGTATGCGAGGACGTTTACGCCGCCGAGGCGGCGCGCGCGCGACACGCGCTTTGCCCGGGGCGAAGCGTATCCGGATACCGTTTCGGTGCTGCGCCAAACGCTGGCCGCCGCCCGCGAGCCGGTCACGCTGGCAAACGGCTATGTCGTGGAATGCGAATGGAACATCCGGGGCGATATCGCCGCGGCGCAGACCGCATGCGAAAAATGGCCGTCCGAGCTGATTTTTTGCAGCTACGAGATCGGCCTGCCCATCATCACCTGCGGCGAGATGCAGGCAAACGCGCCCGCCCTTCACCCGGTACGCCTTGCCTACGCGCTGTGGCATGAAAAATGCCGGGAGCCGGGACTGGGGCGGGAAAGCTGGGACGCGGCGACCATGCTTTACGGCATTCGCCCCGACGCCGGGTACTGGGGGCTGCACCCATACGGAAAAATCAGCGTGGACGCGCGCGGCAAAACGACCTGGCAGGCGCTTGCGGGCGGGAAGCACGCCTTCCTGACCGAAAAAAAGCCGCCCCGGCAGATCGGGGCGGAGATCGACGCGATCATCGACCGGGATCTGAAACGAACGCCCCGCGCATAGCAGTTTAAACGCCCTGCATGATGATGCAGGGCGCATACTGTCAAAAAAGTTCATACAAACTCGCCGGGATGCAATGAAGGGGCGCAGAGCCCGCATCCTCAATAGTCGCCTTGTACGCCCTGCGCTGCTCTGCTGCGCAGAAGCGCAGGTTTCGGGCGGCAATTCAAGAATTGCCCGCCCTCAGCCGCCAAAGGCGGCGCTACGACCGTAATGCGCAGCATTACAAGAAAATGACGCTTCCGATGAAAGTTCGCTTTAGCGAAATTTTATCGCAGGGTGAATGCAGGGCGCTTCTCATTTTTTATTGTAGCGGTTCATCGCCGTGTCAATCCCCTCGCGCACAAAGCACACGGCCGCCTCGGCCGCGCGCTCGAACGCCTCGTCCATCAGCCTGCGCTCCTCCTCCGTTTGGAAGCGCGCCAGCACCCAGTCGGCCAGGTCCCACTGCGGCGGCTTATGACCCACGCCCACGCGCACGCGGGGGAAGCGGTCGCTCCCCGTTTTGAGCAGGATATCGCGCCAGCCGTTATGCGTGCCCGCGCCGCCGAAGGGGCGCACGCGGATCACGCCGGTATCCAGGTCGATATCGTCCGAAAAGATCATCACGTCGGCGGGCGATACCTTGTACCAGCGCAGCGCGTCGGCCACGCAGTCGCCCGACAGATTCATGAACGTCTGGGGCTTGAGCAGCGCCACGCGCTCGCCGCCGCACAGTCCCTCGCCGACCAGCGCATGGCAGCGCGCGCGCGAAACGGCGACGCCCAGCTTCTTTTCCAGCCGCTCAATGACCGCAAACCCGGCGTTATGGCGCGTGAGCGCATACTGCGCGCCGGGATTGCCAAGACCGATCAATACCTTCATTTCATTTCACCCAGTCCGCCACGCGCACCTGTGTTTCCTCGCCGTCCTTCAGATCCGAAAGCACCATCAGCGAGCGCTGATCCACCCCCGGCTGCACCGCCGCGCCCTCCAGGGAAAGCACAAAGCACATGCCCGCGCACTTGACGTTGAATTCGTTGAGCAGCGCCAGCATGCCGCGGGCCGTGCCGCCGCCGCGCATAAAGTCGTCCACCACCAGCGCCGTGCCGCCCTCGCGCACCGCGCGGCGGGACAGGGACATCGTTTCGATCCGCCCCTTGCCGGAAACATAATTGATATTGACCGCGCTGCCCTCGTATACCTTGGAGGAACGGCGCGCGATAATCAGCGGCACATGCAGCGCCTCGGCCGTCATCAGCGCCACGGGGATGCCCTTGGTTTCCATCGTCAGCACAAAATCCACGCCCGCCTCATAATACTCGGCGGCAAAGAGCTTTCCCATGCCCGATACCAGCTGCGGGTCGGCCAGGATATCCGAAAAATACAGAAACCCGCCCGGCAGCACCCGTCCGGGGGCGCGCAGCATCCGGCAGATCTCCTCGACAAACGCGCGCCCGTCGCCCGACTTTTTCATCGGACGGTAACGCATGCCGCCCGCTGCGCCCGTCACGGTTTCCAGTGTGCCCAGGCCAAACTGCTTCATCGTTTCGGCCAGGATGGCCGCGTCCTCGCTGACCGTGCTCTTGGCCGCGCCAAACATCTCGCAAAAATGCGACAGGGTGAAAATGCGGTTGGGCGCGCCGGTCAGCACGTGCGTCATCACCGCCAATCGTTCATTGCGCTTGATTTTATCAGCCAAAGAGGATTCCTCCTTATTTCATGCTCAAGGATGTATTATACCACCAAACACCGAACAATGCAAGCATATTTTTATACGAACGTTCGTATAATTGTGATAATTTACATCCGCGGTATTCTATGATATAATAGGATGGGGAATGAAGAGAAGCACCGCGGAGCAGGGAAACGGTCCTTTCTTTGAGTCAAAGAAAGGACCAAAGAAACCGCGTTGGCATTGGAAGCAGACGTGGGAAGTGGCGGTCGCGGGGGGGTACGCCGTTCGCGCGCTGCTTCAGGCGATGCAAGCATCGCCATGAACCTGCTTGCTTCCCGGCTGCGGCTTCGCCGCATTGCGCAGCAAAGCTGCGCACCCCCGCAGCCTCGCTCGTTGATTTTCAAGGCAGGGGCGCATTCGCACAGCGAATGCGAAAGCGGCGATAGCCGCGACCGGTTCGACCGTAAACCCTGTTCCCCCTGCCGTCAAGAACGTAAGCCTGTCCCACAACCGATTGGTTTTCGGGCGGGTCTTAGGGAGGGGCTTTTGCCTCAAAAGCCGCCTCCCTAACGTCCCTTTTGCTTTTGGGGCTTTCGCCCCCAAAACGGTGGAAAACCCTGGGGATATTTTGGGGGCAAAAACCAAAACATCCCAAAACACAAGCGTTTTTTCATTCACTTTTGGTGGATTGCGCAAATGGGGATAATGTGGATAAGCCTTTTGGGCCGCGCATTTTGGCGTCTTTTGGGGAATAAAAGCCCCAAAGAAAATCCGCCGCCGCGCTTCCTTGCGTCGTCATGGTTGGGTAGCGCCAAAGGAAAACCCCAAAAACCGGGGGCCAAAACCGTTTTTCCACAGAAAGTCCCCTGCGCCATCCCCCGGTTATCCACATCGCCAAAACGCCAAAAACCGAGGCGCTTCAACGGCTTTTGGCGTTATCCACACAATCCACCGCCCCTACTACTACTACGATATATTATAATTCAGCAGCAACATAGAAAAAGGATGTGATCCCATGCGTTTTTCCGTAAGCGCTTCCGACGTCAACGCCGGCATGAGCCTGGTCTCCCATGCCCTCAGCGCCCGCCCGCTTCGTCCGGTTTATGAAGGGGTTCTGATCGAGACGGCGGACGAAGGCGTGTACCTGACCTGCACCGACGGCGAAATGACCATCCGCACCCGCGTAAACGCCATGGTTGTCGAGCCGGGCCTGGCCATGATGCCCGCCAAGCTTTTTGGCGACCTGCTGCGCAAGCTTTCGGGCGAGATCGACATTGAGGTTGACAAGCGCTTCCATGCCGAGATCCGCGCCCAGGGCAGCAATACCTCCATGGCCGGCACCGACGCGGGCGATTTTCCCGACGTGCCCGAGGTGCGCGGCGATTTGAGCGTAACGCTGCCGCAGCGTACCCTGCGCGACGCGGTGAGCCGCATCATGTTTGCTGTTTCGACCGACGAGACGCGCCGCATCCTGACCGGCTGCCTGATGGAGCTGTTCCCGAACGAGACCCGTTTCGTGGGCCTGGACGGCTTCCGCCTGGCGCTGCAGCGGATAGAGATGCAAAACGAGATTCCCGAGGGCAAGACCCACCTGTCCGCCATCATTCCCGGCCGCATCATGGGCGAGTTTGCCCGCATGCTGGACGAGAGCGAGGAGGCGGCGGTGATCCAGTGCAGCGGCAGCCGCTTCAAGATGACCTTTGGCGACACCGAATGCTTTACCACGCTTCTGGCGGGCGAGTATATCAATTACCAGCAGATTCTGCCCGCCAGCTATCAAAGCACGGTCACGCTGCGCCGGGACGATTTCATTTCCGCCATTGAGCGCGCCTCGCTGATGGCGCGCGAGGGCAAGAACAATCTTTTGCGCCTGTCGCTGACCGAGAATGAAATGACCATCACCGCCAATGCCGAGCGCGGCGCGGCGCTGGAGAAGATCCCCGTCAAGTATACCCAGGAGGCGTTCAAGATCGCCTTCAACGCCCGCTATCTGTACGATGTGATCCGCAATGTGTATACCGACGAAATGAACATGCGCTTCAACAGCAGCATTTCCCCCTGCACCATCGCGCCCTTGGACGGCAACCAGTATCTGTATCTGGTGCTGCCGGTGCGCGTGCTGGACTAACGTTGTTTCCGACAAAACGAAGAAAATTCGTTTTGTCGGGTTGCAGATTTTCTTACGCATCTGCGATGCGTGGTCAGAAAATCTGTAAGGAAGCGGAGGTCTCCCCGCTCCTCGCGGCGGCGGCATTGCCGCTTTCGACCGGCTTCGCCAAAGAAATTTGAGCAATGCCGCGCAAAACAGGCGAAGCCTGCGCCGGTTCTGCGGAAAAGAGCCAACTTGAAGGATGAAATGGCGCGCGCGCCTGAAAGGCGGGCGTGCGGACAAGGGACGAAGGTGACGAAGCCGAAGCGCTGCCAGTGGCAGATGAAGCGAGGCGGAGTCATCATCCGAAAAGGAGCATTGCGACCGGCAGGGAGTAGCGCCGTCTTTGGCGGCTGAGGGCGGGCAATTCTTGAATTGCCGCCCGAACTCTGCGCTCCTGCGCGCAGAGCAGCGCAGGACGTACAAGGCGACTATTGAGGATGCGGACTCTGCGCCCCTTCATTGCATCCCGGCAAGTATGTCGCCGCTTTACTTTCATTCTAGGACCCTGCGGTATCGCGGGTCTTTTTCGCAATCCGGGAGGTGAAAGAGTGAAACGCTTTCTGGCCGTTTTTTGCTGTTTTTTGATGCTTTCCGCCGCGTCCGCCGAGGGGCTGCAAGTGCCCGCGGACTCCGCGCAGTTCGATTCCGCGCTGGCGCTCGCGCTGCTTGATATCTCCTCGCTGGCCTTTGAAACGCATGAGCAGGCGGATTATATGAAGAAGCTGGGCTTTGACTGTGTTTTTCTTGGCAATTATGACGCGCATGCCGACCGCCATGTCGCGGCCTACGGCGTGTATACCGGCGTAATCGACGGGCGCGACGCCGTGCTCGTCTCGGTGCGCGGCACGGGCGAGGGCGAGTGGCCGCTCAATATCGAGCTGGCGCCCTCGGGCGATTACGGCCTGGACTATGCCGAAAATTTCTTCCTTGCGGCGCAGGACATTTTTCAGGCGCAGACGGCGCTGTTTGCGTCCCTGGCGCAGCCGCTGTTTCTCGTGACCGGGCACAGCCGCGGCGCGGCGGTGGGAAACATGCTGGCCGCCATGCTCAGCGACCGCTACGGCGGCGAAAACGTGTACGCCTACACCGTGGCCACGCCGCGCACCGTGCGCGGGGAGAAAAAGAGCTATCCCAACATCTTCAATCTCGTTAATCCAAGCGACTATGTGACCTATATGCCCCTGCCGCAGTGGGGGTTTGAGCGCTATGGCGTGGACGTGACGCTTGAAGCGCGGGATGCGGCGGCGCTGGAGGCGATCTACGGCCGGCGCGGCGATACCTTCGGCCTGCCCTTTACGCTGTTCAAAGAGGGCGCGCAAACCACGCTGCGCCTGATTTCCGCCATGGCCGCGCTGGCTCCTACGGCGGAGGCGGGGTATGTCCAGCGCCACAGCCTGAACGGCCCGGGGCTGGCCGCGGCGGACGAGGAGGGCATGACGGCGGGCGAGGTGATGCTGCGGCTGTGCAGCATGACGGCGGGCAGCGCGCTGCCGCTTCTCTTTGATCTGGCCCGGATGAAGGCCAATTATACCGACTTTGATCCCCTGCTCAACATCGTGCTGGAAATGGCGCTGGACGGCGAGCTGGCGGCCATGGCCTGCGCGCATACGCCCGCGCTGTACGCCGCGCTGCTTTGCGAGGAAATGCCATGAAAACAAAGCTGAGCCGTCTTTCGCCCGCGCGATTGCTGGCGCTGGGGTTCGCGGCGCTGATATTTACCGGGGCGCTGGTGCTTTTGCTGCCGCCGTGCCGCCAGGCGGGACAGGCGCTTTCCTTCCTGGACGCGCTGTATACCGCGTGCAGCGCTGTGTGCGTGACGGGGCTGACGGTGGTGGACACGGCGCGCGTCTTTTCCACGCCGGGGCAGATCGTCATCATGGCGCTGATCCAGCTGGGCGGACTGGGCGTGGCCTGCTTTGGCGCCGGGCTGATGCTGGCGGCCGGGCGGCGGGTCAGCCTGAAAACGCGCTCGCTGGTGCGCGAGGCCATGAACACCGGCTCCTCGCACGGCATCGTGCAGCTGCTGAAGGTCATTTTTATCATGACGGCGCTGTGCGAGGGCGTGGGCGCGGCGCTGTGCTATCCGGTGTTCCGGCAAACGTTTCCGCCCGCGCGGGCGGCGTTTGCGAGCCTGTTCCACAGCGTGGCGGCCTTCAATAACGCGGGGTTCGACCTGATGGGCGATTTTTCCAGCCTGGCCGCCTACCGGCACAGCGCCTATTTTCTCATCGTCACGGGCGTGCTCATTACGCTGGGCGGCGTCGGCTTTTTGCTGATGATCGAGGTAGCTCGCAAGCGCTTTCGCTGGAAAAAGCTGAGCATGCACGCCCGGGCGGTGCTGCTGACGAGCTTTTTTCTCACCTTCGGCGGCGCGGCGCTGCTGCTTTTGACCGAGCGGTTCTCGCCGCTTGACGCGCTGTTTCAGAGCGTGACGGCGCGCACGGCGGGCTTTGCCACGGTGGACATGGGAACGCTGTCCAACGCGGGGATCCTGCTGATGTGCTTTCTCATGTTCATTGGCGCGTCGAACGGCTCCACGGGCGGCGGGATTAAGACAGGCACGTTTTTCATGCTGCTGCTGGGCGTGGGCGCGGCGGCGAGCAACCGGGGCGAGGAGGCCTTTCACTACTCCGCGCCGCGCGACGCGTTCCGCAAGGCGGCGCTGATTACGCTTTTGTCGCTGTTTCTGGTGTTTGCCGCCACGGTGCTTTTGATGGCGCTGGAGCCGTGGCTGCCCATGCGCGACGCGCTGTTTGAGATGTTCAGCGCCATGAGCACCACGGGGCTGAGCACGGGCGTGACCACAAAGCTCGGCGCGCCGGCGCGGGTTTTGACCATTGTGATGATGTATACCGGCCGCCTGGGCCCCATGACGCTGGCGGCGGCGTGGTACTTTGGCCGCGGGGAGCGCGTGCGCTATCCCGAGGGCAATCTGAATGTTGGATGAGGTGAAACGATGAAAAGGCATAAGGCGGACCATATTTCCTACGGGATCGTGGGCCTGGGGCGCTTCGGCACGGCGCTGGCGGAGGAGCTGCACCAGTCGGGCGCGGAGATCCTGGTCATCGACCGGGACGAGGAGCGCGTGCGCGCCATGCGCGAGCTGACCGAGAACGCCCTGGTGGTCAAAAGTCTGGACAAGGCCTCGCTCCTGGAGACGGGCATCCAGAACTGCGACGTGGCGGCGGTGTGCATCGGCGAGGCCATGGACACCTCGATCCTGACCGTGCTGCATTTGGTGAACCTGGGGGTCAAGCGCGTGATTGCCAAGGCGTCCAGCCACGAACACGGCGAGATCCTGGAAAAGCTGGGCGCGGAGGTGATCTATCCCGAGCGCGACATGGCCGTTCGCCTGGCGCACCGGCTGGAAACCTCGCGGGTACTGGATTTTGTGCAGCTCAGCGAGCGCATCAACATCACCAAGCTGATGATCCCTGCTTCGTTCGTGGGCAAAACGGTGGTGCAGCTGGACCTGCGCGGCCGCTACGGGCTGAACATCATCGCGGTGGAAAGCAAGGGACGCGTGAACGAGAGCGTGCGCCCGGATGATGTGCTGCGCGAGGGCGACGTGCTGTATCTCTCCGGCGGCAAGGAAGGCATGCTGCGCCTGGGCGAGGAGATTGAGGGCAGGTAAGAGGGACGAAGGACGGGGGGAGGTTACGTTTCTTTCTTTGTGTTGTGAATTGTCAAGTCAAGCGCAACACTTTTCCGAAAAAAACTTCAGCAGGACA
>JAHZHX010000072.1:0-6516 GCA_019420065.1 Clostridiales bacterium
AGATCTACCTGAAAAACCCCGAACAGGACTTTGACCGCGTACACAAGATCCTGGCCAAGATGTGCGAGGACGGGCTGTACGGCTTCTCGCGCGTGTACACCGCCGAGGAGGTCAAGGCCGAGGAAGGGCTGTACGGCGACTTCTCCTTCGTGCTGGAGACCGACGGCTTTACCTCCTTCTCCAACGCCTTCACCCGCCCGCTGGTGCGCAATATCGATATCAGCGATTACAAGTTCGGCCGCGCCACCCATGGACACAACCCGGATCGCGGCCCGCAGCCCACGCTTCTGGCCTTTGGCCCGGACATCCGCGCCGGCGCGCGCGTGGCGCGCCGCCCCATCGTGGACGAGGCGCCCACCTACGCCAAGCTTCTGAACGTGGAACTGCCCGACGCGGACGGTACGGCGATTGACGAGATCCTGCTCTGAGATCCATTGAAGAGGAGACGCTGGTGCGGCGGCTTTTGAGGCAAAAGCCCCGCCCCAGACCCCACCCGAAAACCAATCGGTTTTGGAAGTTGGGTGTGTTCTTGGCGGCAGGGGAAAAGCCGATTTACGGTCACCCCGGAGCATGCAAGCATCCTCCGGTTCGTCCGCTGCACCGGCAGCCTCGTTGAATACCATGCTGCAATGAAAAACGGCTGCCGGAGAGTGATTTTACCGACAGCCGTTTTCGTACAATCGAGGCGCGGGGGATGCGCAGCCTTGCTGGGCAGAGCGGCAAAGCCGCAGCCGGGAAGCAAAACGGTTCACGGAGATGCTTGCATCGCCTGAACCGGCGCGCGACCGGCGTTCCCCCACGGTCGTCATAAAGGAAACGGTGCAGACGTTAAAAGCCACGCGTCCCTGTTTTTCTCACTACAAAAAACGGCTGTCAGATAAATTTCCGACAGTCGTTTTCATACAATCGAGGCGTGCGGGGGATGCGCAGCCTTGCTGCGCAGGGCGGCGAAGCCGCAGCCGGGAAGCAAGACGGTTCATGGAGATGCTTGCATCGCCTGAACCGGCGCGCGACCGGCATATCCCCCCGCCGCCGCCACCTATGCACCCACCTTCCAATGCCAAACGTGGTTTCTTTGTTTCTTTCTTTTCCTAAAGAAAGAAACGTCTTTCCCCCATTTGTAAAATGATTGGAGACGCTTCTTCTTCCCCCGCGGTTATGGTATAATATGGACAACCATCAGCAAAGGGGAATTTGCCATGAAAAAAGCGCTGCTTATTCTGCTTGCCTGCCTGCTCTTATCGGGCGTTATACCTGTCCATGCCGAAAACATGGTCGAAATCGAAGGGAGCCTATACCCCGCCTCCGCGCAGGAGCTGGATCTGAGCGGGATCAAAATCAGCGACCCGGCGCGGCTGGAGCAGGCGCTCATGCAGATGGAGCAGCTGACCTGGATCGATATGAGCTACTGCGGGCTGAGCAACGAAACGCTCGCCGCGCTGCGCGAGCGCCTGGCCGCGCGCAATGTTACGCTGGTCTGGACGATGCGGTTCGGCCGCTGGACGCTGCGCACCGACGCGACGGCCTTTTCCACCCTCAACGACTCCAAAACCAAGCGCTACGGCGACGAGACCTTTCAGTGCCTTCAATACGCCACCGAGCTGCGCGCCGTCGATCTGGGGCACAACTGGATCTTCAACGTGGACTTTCTCGAGCCCCTGACCGAGCTGCGAGTGGTCATCCTCTCGGATAACCGCATCACCGATATTTCCTGTCTGGACGGAAAACCCCTGGAATATCTGGAAATGTTCAACAACCGCGTGCGTGATATCTCCTTTCTGGCGGACTGCGACACGCTGATTGACCTGAACCTGTGCAACACCCATGTAAGCGATCTCAGCCCGCTGTACAGGCTGCCCAACCTCAAGCGCGTATGGATGGGCGACATCGACGAGCTGACGCAGGCGGAGATCAACGAGTTCCTGTCCTGGCAGCAGGAAACGCTGGAGGGCTACAATTTCTTCACCAAATACCCCACGGAGTACGGCTGGCGCGTCAACGAGCGCTACGAGATCATCAAGGCCATGTTCAAGGAGGGCGTATACATGCCCTTTGACACCGTGCTGCGCGAGGATCAGTACGTGCATTTGTTCAAGAACAAGGCCAACTGAATACGGAAAGGGGCGGCGGCTTTTAAAACAAAAGCCCCGCCTCTTCGTTACCGTTTCAAAAGCAAATACAAATCGTTCACATTCGTGCCGGTCGCGCCGGTAAAGAGCAGCGCGCCGCGGCCCTTGAGCAGCGGATAAGCGTCGTTTTCCCGAAGCGCCGCGGCGATCTCCGCCTCCGAGGCGGCAAAATTTCCATCCACCACCGCGCCCGCCGCGTCGGTGGGACCGTCGGTGCCGTCCGATCCCGCCGCCAAAAAGCAAACGTTTTCCAGCCCGCGCAGCGCCTGCGCCGCGCCCAGCGCCATTTCCTGGCAGCGTCCGCCCTGCCCCTGCCCGCGCACGCGCACCACCGTTTCGCCGCCAAAGATCAGCGCGCTGCCCGGCGGCAGCGTTTTGGCCATGGCGCCGATGCGCGCCCCTTCCGCGCGCGCCTCGCCGGTCAGGGCGGTATCCACGACCCGCGCCGCGTAGCCCAGCCTTTGCGCCTGCTGACGCGCCGCCTCGCACAGCATGCGCACGCTGCCGCACACCACCATTTCCGTGCCCGGCAATGCCTTGGGCGTTTCACGCGCCAGGGCCGCGCGCGCGGCCTCGGACAGCGGCAAACGATATTTTTCGACGATTTTCGACGCTTCCGCGCAGGTACTGCCGTCCGGGCAGGTGGGGCCGGAAGCAATCACGTCCGCCGCATCCGAAAGCACGTCGGACAGCGCCACGGTCAGCACGCGCGCCGGCGCGATCGCCTGGGCCAAGCGCCCGCCCTTGACGGCGGAAAGATGCTTGCGCACGCAGTTGATCTCCGTTATATCCGCGCCGCAGCGCAAAAGCCGGGCGGTGATCTCCGCCGCTTCCCGCAGGGTCACGCCCGCGGCCGGATGCGTCAGCAGCGCGCTGCCGCCGCCCGAAAGCAGCACCAGCGCCGTATCCTTTTCCCCCAGCTCCCGGGCCAGCGCCAGGGCGTGCCGCGCCGCGCGCAGGCCGTTTTCGTCAGGGATGGGGTGCGCGGCCTCAAAGCAGGCAAGGCCCTTGACCCCCGCCCCCAGGTGCGCGTATTTGGTGATCGCCACGCCGCCGCGGACCTGCCCGCCCAGCGCCTCCAGCGCGCTATGCGCCATGCGCGCGGCCGCCTTGCCGATGGCAAACACCGTTACGTCGCCCTGCGGCGGATGCGCGCGCAGCGCTTCCCGCACGGCCGCGTCGGGCAGCGAGGCGGCAAGCGCCGACATGTAAATTTTCTTCGCGTCCTGCTCAAGCATCGCAATTTCGCTCCTGATTTGTATTGACACCCTTCCCTTCCTGTGTTACACTGCGCACAGACAGATCGTACAAGAGGGGAGGTTTCCCATGAAATTCGACAATTTTATCTGGGATTATGACGGCACGCTGTTTGACACCTATGACGCCGTCACGCGCGCGTACCTGCGCGGCGCGCAGCAGCTTGGCATTGATATTTCCTTTGCCGAGCTGCGCTGGCTGTGCAAGCATTCCCTGGGCTGGGCGGCGCAGCAGCTGGAAGCGCGCTTCCATGTGCCGCAGGCCGAAATCATTGCCGCGTACAGCGCCTATGCGCCGAAGGAGGAAACCATGCTGGCCATGCAGCCCTATGACGGCGTGCGCGAGGCGCTTGCGGCCGTGTGCGCGCATGGCGGACGGAACTTTCTTTACTCTCACCGCGACCATGTGAGCATCGAGGCGCTTGCCCATTACGGCCTGAAGGATTATTTTTCCGGCTTTATCACCAAGGACGACCATTTTCCCCGCAAGCCCGCGCCGGACGCGCTATTGTACCTGAAGGAAAAGCACGGCCTGGATCCCGCCCGCTCGGTGATGATCGGCGACCGGGCGCTGGATGTGGAGGCCGGGCTGAACGCGGGCATGCACGGCGCGCTGTTTGACCCGGAGGGCTTCTGCGGCGCGGACGCGCCCACGCCCTACCGCTTTGACAGCATGGACGCGCTGCGGCTGGCCCTGATAGAGAAAGAATAAGCTTCACAGCATGCGGGTATACATGCGCGCCATGCCGCCGCCCTCCTCCTGTGCCATGCAGAGGAAGGAAAAGCCGCAGCGCTCGTAAAAGCCGACATGATCGGTAAGCAGGTATACCCGCTCAAGCCCCAGGCCTTTCAGATCCGCGCAGACGGCGTCCAGCATGCGGCGGGCAGCGCCCTGCCGCCGGTAACGCGCTTCCACATACACGGCGCACAGATTGGGCGTAAGCTCGGGGCGCAGATGAAAATCGTTGGCGATCGCGCCCATGCCCGCCATGATCTCCTCCCGTTCGTTGAGAAGCAGATACCACTGAGGAATCGCTTCGCCGCCCCGCGCGCAGGCCGCCATGCTCTCCAGATAAGCCGTTAGGGGAATATGCCATTTCTGGTGGAACCAGGCGGCGGCCCGCTCCTGCCATTGCGGATTCTCCCGCAGATACAGCAGCCGTTCCATTCCGTTCTCTCCCTTCTCCCGCCGGTGGGAATATTCGCAATTACCTTCGCGCTTTATCCGTCATTTCCTGCTCTGACCGTTTAAAATTTACCGCAAGGAGGCGCTATTTTTACATGAAGCAATATCTACTGCCGCGCGACGGACAATTCTACAAAGCCAACCTGCACTGCCACAGCACCATATCCGACGGCTGGCTTACCCCTGAGCAGCTGCGCGACGCCTACAAGGCCCGCGGCTACAGCGTGCTTGCCATCACCGACCATGAGCTCATGGCCGACCATACCGCCCTGTCCACGCCCGATTTTCTGCTGCTCAACGGCTATGAAGTGTATGTGAAGGAACGGCTGGACGATCCCCGTTTTGCCAAAAACTGTCACTTGAACCTGATCGCCAAGGATCCCCGGCAGAACAAAATGATTTGCGTTGACCCTGCCTACATCCGCTACGGGGAAAAGAACGGCCTGACGGCCGAGGAGCTGCCCCGCGTGGGCGACATGTGCCATCGCCGCTACGGGCCGCGCTGCGTCAACTGCATGATCAAGACCGCCAACGAAAACGGCTACCTGGTGGCCTACAACCACCCGTCCTGGTCGTTTGAGTCCATTCAGGAGCTGAGCCAGTGCGACGGCATGTACGCCATGGAGGTCCACAACACCGGCACCACGCTGGAGGGCTTCCCCGGGGATGACGCGCGCGTCTATGACCAGCTGCTGCGCCAGGGGAAAAGGCTGTACTGCCTGGCCAACGACGATAACCACAACAAATATCCCCTGACCAGCCCGCGAAGCGATTCCTTTGGCGGCTTCAACATGATTAAAGCAAACGAGCTGACCTACGGCGCGATCATCGCCGCCCTGGAGCAGGGACACTTCTATGCCTCCCAGGGGCCGGAAATCACCGAGCTGTATGCCCAGGACGGCAAAATATTCATCACCTGCAGCGACGCGCGCCGGATCCATATGGTCACGGGCGGACGCACGCCCGGCCGTCAGTACATCGCCCGGGAAGGCGAATGGCTGCGGGAGGCCGAATTTGATCTGAAGCAGGACGACATGTTCTTCCGCATCGAGGTACACGATCCCTGCGGCAACAAGGCCTGGACGCAGGCGTTTGACGCGCGCCCGCTGCTGGCGGCCGACTAAAAGGAGCAGCCATGCAAATATTATCCGTTCACGACGCCGCCTTCGCTCCCTACGGCCGCATTCTCGCCGGATACCCCTTGAAGGGCCTAATGGACGTTATTGCTTCCCTTCCCGTCGGCGGGCAAACCGCCCGCCTGGGCCGCGAGGAGCGGCTGCACGCTGTCCCCGGGGCCGAAAAATGCGGCGACATGTTCCTGGGCGGCATGCCGTTCCAGCTGGGCTACTGCACCGGCCATAACACGCGCCTGGACGCGATGGCCTTTCACCGCAGCAGCGAGCTTTTGTGCGGCGCAAGCGATTTTATTTTGCTGCTGGCGCTGCCGGGCGAGATCGAAAACGGCGTGCTGGATACTCGGCGCGTGCGCGCATTCCGCGTTCCGGCAGGGGAAGCGGTGGAGCTGTACGCGGGGGTGCTGCACGCCCTGCCCTGCCAAGCCGGCGGCGAGGGCTTTCGCGTGCTGACCTTGCAGCCCTATGCCACGGGCAGCGCCTACCGCACCACGGACGAGGCCAATATGATCGACCGCACGCTGTGGGCGCGCAACACCTATCTGTTGGCCCACCGGGAAAGCGCCGCCGCGGCGCAGGGAGCCTTTGTCGCCCTGCGCGGGGAGAACGTGGACGTTTCGCTTTCCTGAATCGCATAAAGGAATATAAAAAAAACAGGGCGGTTTTTCCGCTCTGTTTTTTTACCGCGCCCCTCAGTGCAGCGCCTCGCCCAGCGCCTCCACCAGCGCGTTGGACGGCGAATTGTTTTTTCTTTTATAGTCCATGCCCCAGTCAAACATTGCGCTCAGCACGGGCCGCAGGCTTTCGCCCGT
>JAHZHX010000072.1:6526-9723 GCA_019420065.1 Clostridiales bacterium
GTCAGCGTATACTCAACGCGCGGCGGCACCTCGGGATAGGCTTTGCGCGTCAGCAAACCGCTTTGCTCCATATCCCTGAGATTTGCGGTCAGCACCTTTTGAGAAATGCCTGTCAGCGATTTTTTCAATTCGCCAAAGCGCTTGGTGCCGGTAAACAGGTCGCGCAGGATCAGCACCTTCCAGCGGTCGGAGATCAGCGTCAGCGTTGTCTCCACCGGGCAGAGCGGCAATTCTTTGTTTTCCATCTATTTTTCTCCTTTTCGATGTATGCCGGCATTTTTTCGGAAAAGCAGCTTTATTATAACAAGCCTGCGCG
The DNA here is from genome assembly GCA_019420065.1 of Clostridiales bacterium. GTDB lineage: Bacteria > Bacillota > Clostridia > Christensenellales > Aristaeellaceae > SFMI01. Next base: position 6,843 of record JAHZHX010000072.1, read on the forward strand.
GCCGCGTCAAAATTTTTCTCAAAAATTTTTTGCGCACCAAAAGTCCCAAAAAGCCTTGCGGGACAAAAAAGTTTCCTTTGGGTAACCGGCCAATCGTTACCGGCAGGTAACTATGCCACAAAAAAGTGCGTACTTGCGGGGCTTTTTGCGCTGTGCTATCCTGTACCCGTCGGCAGGAAAAGCCGCAAAAATTCTCCGGGAGGACATCCTCATGAACAAGAACACCTACACTGCCATCACGCTCGCCAAAGGCGAAATCAACCTCTATGACTTCGGCGGCATATCGAAAAGGGATATGCGCTGATCCTGACCTCGCATTACACGCCTGAGGATCTGAAGGACGCCAAAACCAAGATCGCCTATCAACTGTGATGTGAGCAAGGCGCTCGAGCGCTTATGCGCGCCATCCGCCCCTTCCTGTTTCTGAGCGCCGCAATTATGTATTTTCCCTTGTTTTTGCCCTTACGAGCCGAAACAAGGGAAAGTTTTTTTCGTTTCCGCCGACTACCTTATCCAGCAGCCTTGCGGAAGTACACTTCGCCTCCCTTGTAAACTGCCCAATACGCGCAGTTTGACGTCAAAAGGCCTCCGGACGGTCCTAAATGCAAACTACAAATTGCATTTAGGCTGTCAGGTCTAATACTTAGTCCAATACAACACCTTTTTTCTTGCCGTTTTTCTTTCTCGGATACTCCCTGATACGAGTGACAAAATCGAGATTGATGATTTCCCGTTCGCCGGAATTTCTCTCGATTACCATACCGCCGTCATCAATTTCCTTTATAACTCCCTGTACGCTGCCGTCATTTGAAGTAATCGTATAAATGATGCATTCTTCACCAATAAATTGCCTGGCAAGTTCTTTCATAACCAATATCTCCTTGTTTTGTTTTCTTCGGTTTTGTATTTGCCACACAGCCGCCGCTGTTCTCCGCCTTTTCCTAATCCGCCAAAGGATCATCAGAATAACGACAAGCCACCAATAATTTGCCATTGCTTCCCCTCCTGTCGGTCTTTCAGGAGATTTTATTCCCGGCTTTTGCGTACCTTAACGCTTCCTTGCAATATACCGATTGATTGACAATCCAAATAAGGCATACTGCAAGAGAGGGCAAAAACCCTATGCCGAAAATAAGGGCACAAATGGCAAGCACTATGGCAAGTACACAACAGACATTATTTGTAGCACTGTACGCCTTAAAAGCACACTTCCCAATCATAATCTTCTCTGCTTCATCACAACGATCCATCCATTTCTTTTGGAATTTTATGTCATAAATGGATGCTGTTTTTTCGGGATTCGTTTTCTTGGCGGCGTCAACGCACTTCTGCTGGATCATAACAGTTTCCATCAAAATGGCGAAGAAGCCGATAATACCTACGCCAAACGACGCCATACTATTCTCATTTTCAAAAGCTTCAAAACCACCGGAATACGAAGCGGCAATGAGGAAGTACGAGAGAATCAGGGCTGCGCTTGTAATCCAGATGATAATGGAAAGCTTTTTATCAATCGCGTCTGAAATTTCCTCGTTTTCGCCATCCCAAGAGGAGAGCAGCTTCTTTGCGCTTTTATAAATCGGAACGCAGACCGCCGGTACGATAACCGCCGCCGCCAACATCAGCCAAGGGGCAATATAAGCACCGAAAAATGTGCCTGCGCTTTTCATACCGCCCGCCAGCGTGTTCAGCCCATATTTTGCGGCGCAAAAGCCTATCAAGCCGCCGACAAGCAGGCTGATGACCATAATGAGCAAAAATTTCGGCATCGCCTTACGGTTTGCTTTCTTGATTTCATTGTTGTTATCCATTTTCTTCTTCCTCCCGTAAATAAAAAACCTCTTCTACCGTAACGCCGCATACCTTGGCAATCGTTAGGGCAAGGGTGACAGACGGCGAATAATCGCCTCGTTCAATCAGGCTGATTGTCTGCCGGGATACGCCGCATAAGCGCCCCATTTCCTGTTGATTGACATTCAGCGCGGCTCTGCGTTCTTTCAAACGGTTTCGCAATATCATACAGCACCTCCATATGACAATCTCCTTTGTCTTATTGACAATTATCATTGTCAAATTGCATTATACTTTTGTCATTTCTGTTTGTCAATAGGATTTCATAAAAAAGTGAGATAATGGTTTTTCTAACGATACTCGCACGGAAACGAATGCAACAGTTTTTTGTTCTCTATGTTTACGCTGCTTTTCAGGACAGAAATTAGGAGGGCAAAGCATTTCAGCCTTGCCCTCCGCTTTTAACTTCTTATACGTTACAACCATGCGTAAATGATTTCCTCATTTACACGCTCCATCGCACACGCCCGTATGTTATTGAGTCGCCCTACCCATTCTAAGGCGTTTTCTGCTTTTAACTGTGCTGTGATAAGGTAAAAGAACTATTTTATGACAGCCCTCTTTTCAAACTCTCATTTTCATCGTCCGTATCCCACGCTCCCTGCGTATAGGTTTCGTCCACCATATCACTAATCCCTGTCAGCAGCATAATGATACCTTGTACTTTGTGGGGCTGAATAACGTAAACGCCTTTCTGCTGCTCATCTTCCACGACTATATCGGCGGCAAGCAGTGGCTTCATATGATGATAAACTTGTCCTGTAGACCCGAAACCGCATTTCTCAACGAGTGACGCCACTGTCTTAGGTCCGCGAAGGATTTCCAACAGCATCGCAAGGCGGTTTGAGTTTCCGATACAGGCTAATACCTTACCTGCAACGCCGCTCTCGATGAGAGCGAGTAGATCATCGGTGGGGACGCTGTTTCGTATGCACAGGGCGCAGCCACAGAGCCGAACGCCGGGGACGCGACCAACGACAGCGGCGTGATTGTGGAGGAAAAAGAGGAAACGCCGCCCCTTACCCCAAAG
>JAHZHX010000073.1 GCA_019420065.1 Clostridiales bacterium
GAGCTCCAGCCTTCCAAGCTGGTCACGTGGGTTCGATTCCCATCACCCGCTCCAGTTTGAGGCGCTCCACCGCCTCGCATGCGCCATTAGCTCAGTTGGTAGAGCACCTGACTCTTAATCAGGGTGTCCCGGGTTCGAGTCCCTGATGGCGCACCAAAACTGACTGAAAGTAATTTCAGTCAGTTTTTATTTTACATTTTTCCGAAAGAGGCCTTCCCCCATGCTCCAGGAAAACACTCCCACGCTTGAAACCCGGCGGCTGATCCTGCGCAAATTCACCGACGGCGATATTGACGATATGCTGCCCCTCTACCGGGACGCCAAGGTTAACCGTTTTCTGCCCTGGCTGCCCATCCAAAGCAGGGATGAAATGGCGTATTACCTTCATCATGCCATTTTTCCGTTCTATGAAAAGCCGCTTGCTTACAGCTACGCGGTAGCGCTCAGGGAAAGCAACCGCGTCATCGGCTACGTACATCTGAACGATATTGGGGAAGACAACGGTATTGGTTATGCCCTTGCGCGCGCCTTCTGGAACCAAGGCATTATCACCGAAGCCTGCGCCGCCGTGTTTGACCGTCTGCGCAAAGCCGGCCTGCCTTTTATCACCGCCACGCACGACGTCAACAATCCCGCCAGCGGCGCTGTCATGAAAAAGCTGGGCATGACCTACCGCTATTCCTATCGCGAATTATGGCAGCCGAAAAACATTTGGGTCACATTCAGAATGTATCAACTGAATCTGGACGGAAAAGATTATACCTACACCGCCTACCAGAAGCTGTATCCTTTCTTCATTGAACCCGCGCCCTGACGATCGGCTCGTTCGTTTTACCGTTTCCCTCCATAGATGAGCGCCGCAAGTCTTTGTTTTGCGGCGTTCATTTCAGTCTGTTGACAAAGCCAACAGACTGGCAGAGGCTGAGAAAGTCTGCAAGGCAAGGAAACGAACTTGCAGATCAGGGAGCTTACACAGACGTAAGTGACCGCCATCTGCAAGTGAAGTTGACGCAGCAAGCAAAAATTCCTTCGATTTTCTCTTTCTTCGAAGGAATTTTTGTGTTTGCAGGCTTTGTCAGCACTCTGAGATGAGCGCCGCAAGCCTTTGTCTTGCGGCGTTCATTTTTTATACCTTGCGGATCACGATTTCCACTGCCGTGCCGATCCCCTCGCGGGAATTAACGTACAGCCCGCAGTCCCGCCCGTAAAAGCTGAGGATGCGCTGACGCACGTTGTCCAACCCGATGGATACCATACCCCGCTGCTTGCTGCCTCCCTGGCCCGCGGCGACCTGCGCCAGCCGTTCCCGGCTCATGCCGCAGCCGTTGTCCTCCACCGTTATATGCAATAGACTGTCTATTTCGTCAAAATCAATACGGATCTCGCCCCGGCGCGGCAGGTCGGCCAGGCCATGATAAATGGCATTTTCAACGATCGGCTGCAAAAGCAGCTTGGGCAGCAGCATCTCGCCCCAGGGCTCATACGGAGCGACGATCACGTCAAAGGTATCGCCGCGGCGGGCATGCTGGATGCTGACATAGCGCAGCAGCAGCTCTATTTCTTCCCGCAGGGTCAGCATTTCGCAATACTTGTCCGTGCTGGCCCGCAAAAGCGCGTCCAGGTCGGTCAGCAAGGCCCGCGCCTCCTCATTTTTCCCCTGTTCCAAAAGCGAAAACACGCACATATGGGTATTGAACAGGAAATGCGGCTGGATCTGGCTTTGCAGCACCTTGTATTCCAGCTGATACCGGCTTCGCTCGCTCTCCGCCTTCTCCTCGCTCGCCTTGCGCAGACGCATCAGCAAATGGTTAAAGCTCTGCGCCAGGCTGCCGATTTCGTCATGCCGCGTTACCGGCAGCTGCGCGTCCGGATTGTCCGCCGGCAGGGCGTCTACCTGCCGCGCCAGTTTTTTCACCGGCCGCGTCAAGCCAAAGCTGATAAACGCCCCCAGCGTCAGCAGCGCCATAACGCCTGCCGCGCCAATCAGCAAATACTGCTTTGCCGCCGCCCGCACGCCGTCATAGAACCATTCCGCCCCCGCCAGGTAATACACGCTCCATTGCTGGCTGTATCGCGTGCGCTGTACCAGCAAACGCTCCTCACCCACCATGATCTCATGCACGCCGCTCTCCAGCCCGCTCAAACGGCTGCGGATCTCATCGCCAATATCCAGCTGGCTGTTATTGGCGGCCAGCGTGCCCAGGATCGTCGAGTAAAAGTTCATATATACCGTGTCGCCGTCAGGCGTGAGGATCACCACCGCCTCCTGCCGGGAAAGCTTCTCCAGCATCTGTTCAATCAGGTTCGGCGTGCGGATCTCCAGCACCAGCAGCCGCTCCCGCCCGGTGGACGCGTCAATGATCGAACGTACCAGCGCCACCACGCGCCCCGCCGCCAGCGGCGAATAATACGGCCCGGTCAGCGCCAAACGGTTGCGCTGGGCGCAGCGGTAAAAAAAGGCGGCGTCCACATGCAGGCTGCTGAGCAGCACGGGGCGGTCAATGCCCAGCACCCGATCCCCCTCCAGCAAAAACTTAACCGTCGTCACGCCGCCGATCTCGGAATACGAACGAAAATAGGCGGCAATGGCCGCCTCGTCCTCGCTGTTCATCAGCCCGCTTTGCATAAACTGATAATTTGTATTGCGCGCCGCCGTCAGCGTCACGTCCAGATACGCGCACAGCATCTCCAGCCGGGTCTCCATGCCCTGCAGCGCCTGCTGCTCGTGCAGGCGCATGGCCCGGTGATACATCACGCCGAACAAGCTGCTGAACAGCACCGTGCTGACGGTCAGCACCAGCGCCAGCGCTTTGATGAGAATGGAATCCCGCCGCCGCACCGCTGTTTACCCCCTGTATTTCTTCGGGCTGACATGATACTGCCGTTCAAACGCGGAGGAAAAGGAACGGTAATTCTGATAGCCCAGCTGTTCCGCCACCTCATACACCTTCAAATCACCGCGCCGCAAAAGCGCCGCGGCGCGCTCCATACGCATGCGGATCAGCTGCTCCTGAAAGGTCATGCCCGTGGCGTCCTTGAGCTTTTTGGACAAATACCCCGGGCTGATGTGCACGTTCTGCGCCACCTCAGGCAGCGCCAGCGAACCGTCATGCAGATGCGCGGCCATATAGGCGATCGCCTCGTCCACCAGGTATCCATACCCCGGCTGTTCCTGCGCCACCTGCCGCAGGGCGCCGCAGATGATCCCCTGTGCCTGTGAAAGCGTGGCGCAGTCCCGCAGTCCGGCGTGCGCCCGCATGTCCGCTCCGCGAGCATAATCCGCTTCGGGCGCATAGCGGTTTGCACGGATATCCGGCACGATTTCCGACTCAATATAGTCGCAGACCGCCTCTTTGTCCAGCCCCAGCTGCGTCAGGGCGCGCATCCACTGCTCGCACAATGCGTTTGGCAGCGGCGCAAAGCAAACATCCCCCGCGCGCATGCACAGCGGCAGCGGCGCGTAAAACCCCGCCTCCAGCGCCATCATGTTGCGCGCATGGCATGCCATGTAGCTTTCCTCGTCCCGCACCGGGCCGGAAAGCGCAAGCGCCATACTCCCTTCGGACGCATGCTGGCGCAAAAGCGTTTCCACCCGGCCGGCCGCCTGGCTGAGAGGACGGCTCAGCAGCAGCTCAAAGCCGCCGTCAAAGCACAAAAGCCCCATGCCCTCCTCCGCGCCGGACAGCGCATCCAGCAGGGCGAAGCGCTCCTCACGCGGCCGGGCCGGGCGCGCCGTTGCCAGTGTGCCCTGGTAGCGGGCGAAAAACGCCGCGCGCTCATCCGCGTCCGCCTCCTCCGCCATCAGCAGCCGCCCGCCGCAGCGCAGAAAATCCGCCCTGCGTCCCCGGACTCCCGGTTTTCAAAAACTGCGCAGGCGCGGGTCAGTGCCTCGGGCAAGCGCTGCCGCAGGTTCATATCCTTGACCAGATAATCCACCGCGCCATAGCGCAGCGCCTCCTGCGCGTAAGCAAAATCGCGGTACACCGTCAGCAGAATCACCCGGATATTGGGCAATTCCCGCTGCAAATGGTGCAGCAGCGTCAGCCCGTTCATCACGGGCATGTTAATATCGGTAATCACGATATGCGGCATCAGCCGCCGGCAGAGAAGAAGCGCCGTTTCGCCGTTGTCCGCCGCGCCCACGCAGCGGCAGTTGTGTTTTTCCCACTCAAACCGCCGCAGGCTGTCAAGCAAGGGCTTTTCGTCATCCACGATCAGCACACGGTACACGCGCTTCCCCTCCTTTTCTTCATCATATACGCGTTTTTCCCCGCCGTCAAGCCTTGAGGCAGAGAGCGCGGGCGCGCTCCAGCTCCAGCAGCAGATATTCCTGCCAGGGCTGCGCCTTCGCCGTGAGTGCCGCGCGCGTCATGACGGACAGCCGTTCCAGCTCGGCGGCATATTCCCGCCGCGGCAGCAGCGCGCAAGCGCAGGCCAGAGACAGCGCCCGGTCATATCCCGCAGGCGTTTGACAGTCCAGCCGGATCGACGCATAGGCCGAGGAGTCGTTGCGCCACTCGTCCTCCACCCGCGCGCCTTCCAGCGCCGCCATGATCGCCGTATGCGCCAGCGGGCTTCCCGCGCGCGCCAGCAGCACGCACAGCTGCATCAGCAGCCAGAAAGGCTCCGTTTCGCCAACGATTCCCGCCTTGATTACGCCCGTTTTGCCCTGCCGGTCGCAATAAGGATGCTTTTGCAGCGTCTCCGCCTGCCGCAGCGCTTCCTGAAGCAAACGCGCCTCTCCCCGCCGGTCGCCAAACCACAAAAGCGTTTTTTCGCACAGGACCGGCTTGCTGACACAGCCTGCCTCCTTCAGCCGCAAAAGCGCCCGATACACGTGCCGGTCATCGGTCAGCACCGCGTCGGCAAAAGCGTCCTCCTCGCCGCAGGCAATACGCTGGGCGATCTCCTGGCAATCGTATTTCGCGACCCGCTGTATGCCGCCCGCCCGGCGCATTTCTCTCCTCACCCGGCTCAGCTCCGCGTCCGGCAGCGCGCGGCCACTTTGCAGGCATTGCGCCGCGATCCAGCCGGCCAGATACCCCACGCACATGATATCGGGCGCCATGCGGATATAATTGAAGCTCTCCTGATCCATGGACAGCGCCTTGCCGCATACCAGCAGGTTGTCCACCTCCCGTGGAAGCAGCGTGCCATAGGGCACGGGAACGTACCGGGCTTTGCCCAGCGCGGGCATGATCCCCAGCCGTCCGGGCAGCGACAGGCAGCGCCCATGCGGATCGTGGGTGGAATACGCGTGATAGATGGTATCCCTGGGCGTTTCCCCGCGCATCACATCGCGCAGCGTGAGATACGCGCGTCCTTTGAGACGGCGCGACTCGCGCACGGTCAGCATATCGTGCAGATCGTAAGCCATATCGTCCTGCATGCAATGGCGCAGCTGCGCGGTCAGTCCTTCGGCGGAGGGGTCGTCCAACATGCCCTGGTCGCAATGCGCGTACTCCGCCTTGTCATGCGGACAAATGCGCCATTGGCTGTAATTCTGCGTCCGTCCATGCGTTCCGTCGCCATACGCCGTTTCGCAGCCGCACAGCAGGGCAGCCTGCGCCGCGCCGGTCGCGTCGATCACCGCGTCGGCCTGCACGCACAAAAGCCCCTCCTCGGTGGCCAAAAGCATGCGCTTCACCCGCCGCGCCTCGACCTGCGCCGCGCACAGCGAAGCGCAGCAGCGCATTTCCGCGCCCGCCTCCGCCAGCTGCGCCGCCACGCTGAGCGTTTCGGTCGCGCTGTTGCGTACCTGGCGCAACCGCGCCGCGTCGGCATTCAGCCGCCCGAACAGACGGGCAAACAGAGCGCTCCGGTTGCCGTAATACAAGCCGCGCATGCCGCCCAGCGTGCGCGTGCCGCCGGCATACGCGCCGCGCTCCAGCACCAGCGGCCGCGTCCGATGCTCCGCCGCGCCCAGCGCCGCGCACACGCCCGCCGTACCGCCGCCCACCACGGCCAGCGGCGTTTTCAATGCCGTCATAGCGGAAAAATCCACTTGTACGCGGCCTTCCTTTTCACTAAATGGCAGCGTCATACCGCGGCTCATTGCCGCGCCCGGGATCTGCGGCGCATGCAGCGCGACCGGCGCGCGCAGGTATTCCGCCGCGTACATCAAGCCCCGCAGCGGGCTTTGCGGCCTGGCCATGCCGCTTACCTCGGGCAGCTGCGGAAAGGCGGGATACAGCGCGGCAGCCGCCCCGAGCACGCCGCTTTGCGCGATCTCGTCGCACAGGCGCGCCGTTTCCTCCATCCACCGCGCGCGCAGGCCGCCAAGCGTCGTCTCCCGCTCCAGCACAACACCGCGGCTGGCCTGTACATGCCCCGCCTCCATGGTACAGGGCGCAAAGGCAATATCTCCCAGCCCCTTTGCCGTCTGCGCGCCGATATACTCGCAGCGCACCGTCATCACCGCGCCGCGCGGCACGATCAGGCCATCCTTTTCCGTCATGGCGGTATACTCGCCATAGCAGCTTCCGTCCAGCACCAGATCGGCGCGTACATACCGCAGTCCCTGCCCGTCTTCCAGCAGCGCGCCGGTCGCCTGGCCGCCGTATTGCGTTATCGCCGCCGGGCGCGTTACATACAGCGTCTGTACCCCGGCGCGGCACAATGCCGCGTCCAGCCCGCGCTTGACGGCAAGCGGCCGCAGATCCTCCGCCGCATATATGCCGCTGAGAAGCGTTTTCAGCGCTTCCTGCCGCGCCTGTGGCCGGTACGCCCAGGAGCACAGCACATCCTCGCCCGGGTAATGCTGCGGCGTACACAAAAGCGTTTCATGCCCCGTCCGCGCCGCCGCAATCGCCGCGCGCACGCCGTCCAAAGACGCGCCAAGCACCAGCACCTTCATCATTTTTCCTCCCCTGCGGTGTAGAAACAGGCTGCCGCAGACACTACGGCAGCCGTATTTCACCGTTTCTTACTTGATATAGCCAATGTTCGTCAGCTGCACGGTCGCGTCGTCCAGGTACGCCTGCAGCTTATAGGACTTGTAAAGCGAATTGATAAAATCATCATACTCGGCCATGCTGCGGGAGCCGTAGATGAACTGCGCGGTCTGCTCCAGCACATACGCCCTGATGTCGGCCACGTTCACGCCGTCGGGCTGCTCCACCATGGCGCCGTAGTGGTAAATCATGTTGACTTCCTTGTCGCAGTACTCGATAATATCGGCGCAGTTGGCGAACTTGGTCATGCAGTAAGTCATATCGTCGCGGCCGACGAATTGCAGGGCGTAGCCGTAGGTCAATTCGTCCATCTTGGGCAGCTTCACCACGGTGTCGCCATCCATTTCATAATGCACGCCTTCCAGGCCGTAGGACAGCAGGCGGTCGCCCTCGGTGGTGCTGATGTACTCAAACAGCCGCAGCACCGCGTCCAGCTTTTCAGGCTCGTCCGCCAGATCGGCGCTGAGGGCGTACACCGCGTCATAACCGGAGGCGGACTGCGCCGCGCCGGACACGCCGTATTCGGTCGCAATGCACTTTTCCATGGGCTTCCACTCGGCGTCGGGGAACACGGCCTTGAGGGAATCCACCTGCGCGGGCTTGTTGTAGTTCGCCCAGCCGCCATAGCAAATACCGACCTTGCCGGTGGCCATCTTCTCCAGCAGGTTGCTGTTGGTGTTGGAAATGATTTCGGGATCGACCACACCCGCCTCCACAAAGGTGCGGATGGTTTCCAGCGCCAGTCTGAATTCGGGCAGCGTGCAGCCCAGCACCGCCTTGCCGTCGCGGATGAGCATGTCCGCGGGGCCGGCTACGCCAAAGGCAGTATAGAAGCCGTCAAAGGCCGAACGGTTGTACTTGGAATCATAAGTGCCCGACAGTGCATAGGTATCGTTCTTTCCGTTGCCGTCCAGGTCGGCATTGTTGAAGGCCACAGCAACCTCCAGCAGTTCCTCAAAGGTTTCGGGCGCCTTGAGGTTCAGTTTCTCCAGCCAGTCGGTACGGATGTACCAGCAGTTGTAGTTGCCCTCGCCGCGGCGGGGAATGGCGTAAATATCGCCGTCAAAGCTGACGCGGCCCCAGGCCAGATCGTCAAAGAGCGCCGCCAGGCTGGGCATACGCTCCATATAGCCGGTAAGGTTGAGCAGCACCTCGGATTCGTAATAGCTCTTGAGGTTATTGATGTTGCTGATGCGGAACACATCAGGCACCGTGCCGCCGGCAATACGGGCCACCAGGCTGCTTTCGTCGCCGCCCGTGCTCTCGATGGTGATGTTGACGCCCAAGCGCTTCTCCAGCTCGGGGACAACGGGATCGGATTCGGGTATGGTCACGCTCACGCCGAAGATCGTGATATCGACCGGGTCGTTTTGCGCCATGGCGGCGGGCAGAAATGCCGTCAGCAGCGCCAGGCACAGGATGAGAGCCGCGAAACGTTTTTTCATGGTTGGGATCCTCCTCATACATATTATAAGGCTTTGCCTTACAGAATCAACCCTTGATTGAACCCAGCATGATACCCTGAGTAAAATACTTTTGCAGAAAGGGATATACCGCGATGATGGGAATGGCGGAGACAACCACGCCCGCCATCTGCAGGGTACGGGTCGGCACCACCACGTCCGACTCCATTTTGTTGGCGCGGCTGAGCATCTCGCGCAGCACCACCTGTAGCGTGCGGCGGCTGGATGAGGAAATGTAGAGAATGCTGTTGAAATACGCGTTCCAGTGGCTCACGCCATACATCAGGCCGATGGTCGCCATAATGGGCATGGACACCGGCAGAATGATCGAAAAAAGAATGCGGAATTCCTTTGCGCCGTCCATGCGCGCGCTTTCATGCAGCGCTTGGTCGATGCCCGAAAAAAATGTGCGCGTGATCAAAAGCGTATAGGGCGAGATCAGCGCCGGGATCATTAGCGACCAGAGCGTGTCAAGCAGGCCGGTATCCTTGACCACCAGGTAAGTGGGCACCATCCCGCCCGAGATCAGCATGGGGATCAGGCAGAAAAACGTCCAGAACCGGCGTCCGATCAGATCCTTTTTGCTCAGCGCATAGGCCATCAGCACGGTCGCCGCCAGGTTCATGGCCGTGCCCGCTACGGTAATGAGCACCGTATTGGCAAAGCACTGCGCCACATACGGCTCCTGCCAGAAAAGGCTGTATGCTTCCAGGGTGATCTGGCGGGGGATCAGTACCACGCCGCCCTGGCGCAGATACTCGTTGTAGGGCGTAAGCGATACAATGACCACATACAGCATCGGGAAAAAGCATACCAGGCCAATCAGTCCCAGCAGCAGATACACAACGGCGTTATAGACCCGGTCGCGGCGATAGCTTACCACATCGATTCCCCCCAACGCTTGGAAATTGTATTGACCGTGACCACCATTACAAAGCTGATGACCGACTTGAACAGACCCACGGCGCTGGACAAGGGAATGTTGAACTTTTCAAAGCCCATGCGGTACACCCAGGTATCGATGATATCCACCGTGGAGTATACGCCCTCGTTGTACATTACATAGATCTGATCAAAGCCCGCGTCCAGCACGCTGCCGCAGCGCAGGATCAGCGTCATGACAATCACGCCGGCAATGCAGGGCAGGGTGATATAGCGGATGGTCTGCGCCCGGGTC
>JAHZHX010000074.1 GCA_019420065.1 Clostridiales bacterium
GTGGCCAGATATCCGTTTCATGCGCGGTCGGAGGCGCTGCGCCGTATCACGGTAATGAACTGCGCCTCGGATGAGCGGGAAACAGCGCGGCTGCGGGCGGAAGTTATCATCTATTACAGCAGTGACTGGGACTGGCAAAAGCGCGAGGAGAAGGAACGGCAGTGTCAGAGCGCGCTGAAAGGGCGGGAGCTGATTGTCGTCAGCCTGGCGGCGGCCGATACCATTGATATGAAAATTCTCAAGTGCATCTGGAAAAAGGAGAATTTGCTGAAGCATATGCGCGCGGAGCTGAGCCGACAACGGCAGCAACGGCGGTCGGAGGAGTGATATGCCCAAGATATACAAAAAGATGAACGTACTGGATGCCGCGCTGGAACGGCTGCGGTTTGTTTTCCAGGAGTTTGACCACGTTTATTTTTCGGTGTCCGGCGGTAAGGATTCCAGCGTGATGGTGCAGCTGGCGGAGCGCGTGGCGGCGGAGCTGCATTGCAGCTACGACGTACTGTACATTGATTTTGAGGCCCAGTATGAGCATACCATCCGCCATATTGAAGAATTGAAAACGCTGGGTCATATCGGCGTTTTCTATCATGTGGCGCTGCCGATAGCGCTGCGCAATGCCGTTTCCACTTTGCAGCCCAAATGGATCTGCTGGGACGAAACGGCGCAGGAGCTCTGGGTGCGGCCTTTGCCGAAGGATGCGATTACGCAGCGCCAGTGTCCCTGGGAGTGGTTCCGGCCGGGGGAGGAATTTGAGGAGTTTGTGCCGCAGTTTGCCTGCTGGTATCAGCAGCAGCATGGCGGTTTGACGGCCTGCTGCGTGGGAATTCGCGCGGATGAGAGCCTGAACCGGTTTCATACGATTGCCTTTCCCGACAGCAAGGAAGAATACGCCGGCCAGCCCTGGACGACGAGGATCGCTGCGCAGGTATACAATGCGTATCCGATTTACGACTGGCGGACCGAGGATATCTGGGGCGCGGTGAGTCAGTTGGGGTTGAAAAGCAACGAAATCTATGAGATGATGTATAAAAACGGGCTGAGCATCCATCGCCAGCGCCTGTGTCAACCTTATGGCGACGATCAGCGCAACGGTTTGGATCAGTTCCGCGCCCTGGAACCGCTGACCTGGGAAAAGGTGCTTTCCCGCGTAAACGGCGTCAACTTTGGCAATATCTATTGCCGTACCACGGCGCTGGGCAACATTAAATCCTTTAAGCCGGATTCGATGTCCTGGGAGCAGTATACCGTATTTTTGCTGGAGAGCATCGGACTGTATAACCGGGAGCTGATGCTGCATTATTACGAAAAAATCAAAAAATTCATGCGCTGGTACGAAAAGCATGAGGGAATTGCGCTGGAAGATATTCCGGGGGAGGCGGATAGAAAGCTGGAACAGCAGAAAAAGGCGATCAGCTGGCGGCGTATTGCCAGAGCACTGGAAAAAAACGACTTTTATATGAAGCGTCTTTCCTTTTCCCAGACCAAACGGGATGCGCAGAAGCTGGAAACCTTTGTGCGAACGTGGAGCGATTTTTTGACCCGCGATACCGATACGACAGATTGCGACTTGCGCCGTTTTATTGAAAGGAAGAAACTGGAGGATGCAGGTACTGAAGATGAACCGTAAAAGCGAGCGCTTTTACGAGATCCTGGGGCCGGTATTTGGTTCCCGTATAATTGAGCAGGAGACGCATGACCGTTTTTACGATGATCCGGAGAAGGAGTGGTACGTGATCCCGGGGATGGGCGCGGCGTCGGTCAAGTTCGGGCAGATCAAAAACTTCTGGGCCGCGGATGAAATGGCGGCGGGCTGCCTGCTTGACGCGATGAAGCAGGAGCATAACGCGCTGCGTGGCGTGGTGCCCAAGGGACAGGAGACCGCGTTTCAGGAGCAGGGGTTTTTAACGTTGGCGCGGCGGGTCAATTTTATCGAGGTAACCTATGAAAAGTATTGATTTTCCGGTGATGAATGTGAAAATGGTCCCTGCTGAAAAAATTGTCGCCAACGATTACAACCCCAACCGAATGGCGTCGCCGGAGATGAAGCTATTGAAAATTTCCATTGAGGAGGACGGTTATACCCAGCCGATTGTGACCTATTATGACGGAGAGCGCGATTGCTACGAGGTGGTGGATGGCTTCCATCGCTATCTGTGCAACGAAATGTATTTTCATCTGCCGATGCTGCCGGTTGTGGTGATTGACAAGCCCATTGAGGAGCGGATTGCCAGCACGATACGCCATAACCGCGCCCGCGGCACGCATCAGGTCGTTGATATGTCGCATATCGTTTGCACGCTTTCCCAGCATGGGTGGGACGATCAGCGGATCTGCAAGTATCTGGGCATGGAGCTGGACGAGGTTATACGGCTCAAGCAGGTCAGCGGACTGAAGGAAGCGTTTGCGCACCATGAATTTTCCCGGTCCTGGAGCGAATTTGAGCACAGACTGGAAAATAACGAAATATAACAGAGGAGGAAGAGAAATGAAAAAGGTTGCTGCGTTTATCAAGGAGAATATGAGCCATTTGCTGATGACGGCGTTTGAAATGGTGGTGGGTATTCTGCTGCTGTGCCGTCCGGTCAGTTTTACGGCGGGCGTGATTATCGTCATAGGTGTGGCGTTGCTGATTGCGGGTGTGATCCGCATCGTGCATTATTTTAAGGCTTCACCGGTGCAGGGCGCGCGGGAGCGCAGTCTGGCGTCCGGCCTGATTCAAGGCGTCGTCGGCATTTTCTGCATTACCAGGTATGGCTGGTTCATTGCCGCGTTCCCGGTGCTGGCCGTGCTTTATGGCGTGGTGATGCTTTTCAGCGGCTTGTTCAAGGTGCAGGTGGCCGTTGATCAATGGCGTTTGAAGCTGGGAAACGCGCTGTGGGAAGGCCTGAGCGCGGTGATGACGATCCTCTTTGGCGCGATTATCCTGGCCAATCCTTTTGCGACGGCGGTATCGCTATGGGTATTTGCCGGGATTACCATGATTGTTACTGCGGTGCTTGACGTGCTTGCGCTGGTGCTGTTCGGCCGCGGAAAGCGGGGGAAAACGTGGAACTGAATCAGGCTTTGGCACGGCTGCAGGAGGCCATCCCCAGGCCGAGCATCAGCGTGGATGAATTTCTGGATATGGTGCAGGCGCAGCGGCTGCCGTTTGCCACACTGATGGCTTATTACCGCTGCGCGATTATGGAAATCGAAACCAAATTCCGCGTTTTGAACGAGCAGTTTTCGCTGAATTACGACCGCAATCCGATTGAGAGCATTCAATCGCGGATAAAAAGCCTGGACAGTCTTGTGCGCAAGGTCAGCCGCAAAAACATCAAGCCAACGCTGGAATCCATTGAAGCAAATATCAACGATGTTGCCGGCGTGCGGGTGATCTGCTCTTTTCCGGAGGATATTTATCTGCTGGCTGACTGCCTGCTGCGCCAGGACGATGTGCGTTTGATTGCGAAAAAGGATTATATCAGCAATCCCAAACCGGGCGGCTATCGCAGCCTGCATTTGATCGTGGAAATCCCCATTTTTTTGCAGAATGAAAAGCGGTGGATGAAGGTTGAGGTGCAGCTGCGCACCATTGCCATGGATTTCTGGGCCAGCCTGGAACATAAGCTGCGCTATAAAAAGAGCATCCCCGAAAAGGAGAACGCTTACTTGGCGCAGGAGCTGCTGGAGTGCGCGGAAATCAGCGCGGCGCTGGACCGCCGGATGGAGGAGATCCGCAAACGGATTCAGGCCGCAGAAAAAGAAAAATAAAGTGGCTTATAACAGAATGCCCGCTGATAAGCGATTGCTTTTCAGCGGGCGCTGTTTTGTAATAACTTACGGCAATGCGGAGCGGGAGGAGAATAAAATGAAAGCGACGAGACGCTGAAAAAAGAAATTGCGCCTTTCCTCTGGATGAAGCGGCGTTCTGGCGCTGCTGTCTGCTTAAGCGCGGGCGAGTATCTTCAGGAGATGTTCGACGCCCGTGCAGATGAAGGATTCGTGGGAAACGGCTATGACTGGAGCAGCTTGGCCCGCGTGTTTTTGGATGAAAAATGTCCGGAGCTGCGTGAAAAAATCAGCTTTGACTCAGAAGCAGACATGTTTTGCGCCTGCTCGGAGGATAAGGAAGCGCTGGCAGACTTTATTTGGCATTTCAGGATGGCCTGCGAGGATGAAAGCCTGATTTCGGATCTGTTCAGCCGGGCCATACTGGATTGATTGAAAGGTTTGCGGGCGATTTGTCGCAAATGAACGTGTTTTTATAGATCAATTTCATATTTATCGTGAATCAGCACATAATCCACGGCATGCTTTTGGGCCAGCGTCAGCATTTGCGCATTGTCGGCAAGCATGCTTTCTATCGTACAATGATCGTCGTTCAGGCGGCTTTCAATAACGTTTGCGCAGCGCTTTATATCGGCAAAGTGTTTTTTTATATACTCCTGACTCATAATGAGACAGTAATATCTGATATGCTTAAGATATTCTTCTTCAAAATCCTTTTTCCAGTCAAAAGGAATATAGCAGCCCTCGATAATCAGATTTTGTTCGTTTTCTATGACCGTTTTGACGATTTCGCGAACAATGGGCCATAAGTAGGCTGTAAGGTCGGCGTCCGTGCTCGTTGGGGTAAGGGCGGTATTGCCGCTTCGGATCAATCCCATCTTCAAATGGTCTATTGATAAGGAGGGATACCGGCATTTTTCAAGCAGTCTCTGCGCAAGAGCCGTTTTGCCGGTATGCGACGCTCCCGTTATCAGAATAATCATCGTTATTTGTCTCCCAGGGTGACGCACGGCAGGCAATGCCTGAAGTCAGTCATGATTCATAACCCAGCGGCAGGTAACAACGGTTTCCATCAAGGCTGTGACGATTTCGGCATCGTTCATGCCGGCAAGCCTGCGCTCGCCCAGCATGGATTGGGGCAGCGTGCTCGCGCTCAGACGCACGCATGCGCCGCCCGGCGGCGCTACGTTGCAGTCGTTGACCAGCAGGTCAATGATCTTGCCGTCTTTTTTGATATAGCCGACCAGAACAACGGTGTGCATGCGGCCGCCGCCGTTGGCTTTTCCGGAACTGTTGAAATGCAGCATTAAACCAACGCCGTCGCCGTGGATTTCCAGCGCTTGGCGCAGCTTATCCAGCATCAGTTCGCTGCGTTCAGGCTGTTTTATGCCGCGCGACTTGAGACGCGCGCGATATTCGGCCATGCTTTCGGAGGCAAATTGCACGGAGAAAGCGCCGGCAAGCCGGCCCCATACCACAACGGAAGTCCAGCTGCGCGGTGCGTTAAAGCCCTTGTTGTTGGCCAACGCTGCTTCCTGCGCCGTATGCGGCTCGTTCCTGAGGTTGCTGACAAGAACGGAGGCGCTGTGCAGCACGCAGGCCCCGGGCAATTCCTCCTTTGTCGCTCCCTTGTATACCGGCGCGCCGGAATAATAGGTGGAATCCCGGCAGAGAAATACTTCCTCGCCTTCGGCCGACAGGGAGAAATCTTCGATGGTATAGAACGCGTCAACAACGGCAGCTTCTTCGCCATGGATGCATGAGGCGGGGATGAGCAGGCAGAGCAGCAGGGCAGCCCAGACGGTCAGGCGGTGACGGCGCATGTTCAGGCCTCCATTCGTACATCGGTTGCTCAGATGTTTTTTCCATTATAGCATTTTTGGGCACCGCGCACAATCAAACAAATGTAAATCCTTCAATATAAAGCAAAAAAGCGCGGCCTCTCATGGCCATACAGCCATTTTAAGGCAGCGCTTTTGAGGCGAAGGTTATCCCTTGATTGCGCCCAGCATGACGCCCTTGACGAAGAAGCGCTGCAGCAAGGGATACAGGATCAGCATGGGGACGGATGCAATCACGATCAAAGCATATTTCATGGTTTCGTTGAGGAGCAGCATTTGCGTGGCGTCATCGCCGCCGCCGCCTTGCTCAACATAGTCCTGACCGCTGAAGAAATTGCGCATCACCAGCTGCAAAGGATAGCGGTCGCTGTCACGGATGTATACCAGCGCGCTGAAATAGGAATTCCAGTGCGCAACGCCGTAATAGAGCACCATGACGGCCAGAATCGGCATGGAAAGCGGCAGAACAAGCTGCAAAAGGATCTTTATATTGTCTGCGCCGTCAATGCGCGCCGCCTCGTACAGCTCGCCGGGAATACTGGTCTGAAAATAGTTTTTCATGATGAACATGTTCCAGCTGCTGATTGCGCCTGGAAGGATCAGCGCCCAGACGGTGTTCATCAGCCCCAGCGAGCGCACCACCAGGAAGGTGGGGATCAGGCCGCCGGAGAACAGCATGGTGAAGGTGAACAGGAAGGTGATGGGCTTGCGTGCCTTAAAATCCTTGCGCGAAAGGGGATAGGCCGTAATGGTGGTCAGGAGAATGTTCACGGCCGTGCCCAGCAGCGTGTAGTAGATGGTGTTGCCATAGCCGGTCATGATTTGCTTGTTCTTGAATACGCGGTCATAGGCAATGGTGGTCAGGTTGCGCGGCAGCAGCACGACCTTGCTCTGCACAACGTCCAGCGGAGCGGAGAAGGAGCAGCTGATGGCATAGACCAGCGGGTAGGCGACGACGAGGGTCACGATCAGGAGCAGGAAGGCATTGATAACGTCAAATACAACGTCGCCGCGCGTTCTGCGGATGGCGATACCGGTTGCTTTTTCTTTTTTCATGATGCATTGCCTCCTTACCACAGACTGACTTCGCTGATTTTGCCGCTGATTTTGTTTACGGTCCAAATCAGGATCAGGTTGATGGCGCTGTTGAACAGGCTCACGGCAGTCGAGAAGGAGTAGTTGCCGTCCCGGATGCCCTGCTCGTATACATAGGTCGAAAGAATTTCGGAGGCGGTGCGGTTGCTGTCGTTCTGCATGGCGTAGGCTTTTTCAAAGCCGAGGCTCATCATATGGCCAACGTCCAGGATAAACAGCGTGACGGCGGTGGGAATCAGCACGGGAATGGTGATGTACCATACCTTTTGCAGCTTGCTGGCGCCGTCCAGCGTGGCCGCCTCATACTGCTGCGGGTCAACGCCGGAGAGCGCCGCCAGGTAAATGATCGATCCCCAGCCGGCGCTGGACCATACGCTGGACCATACATAGAGATGGCGGAAGGCAGCTTCGCTGGTCAGAAATTTATAAGTTGGCAATCCCATGGCGTTCAAAAGGGTATTGACGATGCCGCCGGTCTTCATCAAAGCGTCGGGGGAGGCAAAAATCTGCTGAATCATGCCGACGACAACAATGGTGGAGACAAAATGCGGGGCATAGGTCACAAACTGCACGCATTTGCGATAGCGCACGCTGCGCAGCTCGTTCATCATCAGCGCCAGAAGAATGGAACAGGGGAATTTGGCAATCAAGGTATAAAGGCTCAGCGCAACGGTATTGCCGATCACGCGCATGGAGTATTTGGCGTTCAGAAAGCGCTGAAAATGCTTGAGAACATTGACATTGCCGCGCTGTGTTGCCCAGGGACTGCGCCAGATGCCAAGCGTGGATTTATAGTCCTTGAAGGCGATCTGCACGCCGAGCATCGGCCAGTAGGAGAAAAGAAGCAGGTAAATTACCCCGGGCAGAATCAAAAGGTACAACTGCCAGTTGTTGTACATTTCCCGCTTGATGCGCGTCCAGACCGGGGCTTTGCCGCGCCTGCTGCCGCGCAGGTCGCTGCCGGGAACCGTCGTCATAGGTGACCCCCCTTATCGTCGATGGATAAAGATACGGGCACGGCACTATCATGCGCCGTGCCCGAGGAATAGTGGTGAAATTATTTCGCGGCCAGCATGCGATCCAGCGCGGTCTGATAGATATAGATCAGGTCTTCCAAACCGGCGCGGTCGATTTCATCCAGATACTGCTGCCATGCGGCATCGTCGTTGACGTCCAGCTCGCCGCTGATGAACTTGGCGCGATATACATCATGGCAGTTGGTCACCACGTCGGCCTTCAGCGCGGACAGCTCCTCGTTTTCCTCAATGGAGAAGTTGAAGGACCAGGAGATCGGATTGGCGAAGGGCTCGAGATAGCCGGTAGCGTCCAGCGCCTTGCCGCGGCACTCGGAACCGGGGTTCCATACGTTGTCCTTCCAGCCGGGGATACCACCGGAGGCAAAGCAGGTGATGGAGGAGATGACCTTGTCGTAGGGGTTATCAGCGTTCACCTGGCTCAGGAGCTCAGGCATGTAGGTGGGCAGGCCGTTTTCATCCAGGAAGAAATCAACGCCTTCTTCACCAAAGTAGACCATGCGGGCGCCTTCCTGGGTGTAGAGCACGTCAACCCATTTGATCAGGGTGATGGCGTCTTCCTTGGAAAGGGTGTTGGAAAGCACGAAGTTGCCAACGCCGATGGCGCTGCCCAGGGTGTTCCAGGCCTTGAAGCCGTTGGGGCCTTCAAGCGCTTCGGTCAGATAGGCGTATTCATCCTCGTTCAGGGAAGCGGCGGCCATGTTGTGATAGGCCAGCGCGAAGATCTGATCCTGGCTGCCCAGGGCGACCATATTGGAGGTGGAGGGGGTCAGGATATTCTGATCGATGAGCTTTTCATCCACCAGCTTGTGGACGAAGCTCAGCAGCGCGCGGTATTCATCAGTGGTATACACGAAGCGGATCTTGGTTTCGTCCGCGGGATCGGCGTCAACCAGC
The DNA here is from genome assembly GCA_019420065.1 of Clostridiales bacterium. Taxonomy (GTDB): domain Bacteria; phylum Bacillota; class Clostridia; order Christensenellales; family Aristaeellaceae; genus SFMI01. The sequence continues at coordinate 8,642 of JAHZHX010000074.1, forward strand.
ATATCGGAGCGGCCGCGGTTGTGGATGCCAAAGGCGCCGGAGAACAGATTGATGTAGCGGGCCAGGGTATTGGTCACGATGCCGACTTCGTCCGTCGGGTCGCCGTTGCCGTTGGCGTCGTTATCGCGCACGAGCACCAGCAGGTTGTATAGCTCATCCAGCGTGGTGGGCATTTCCGTTACGCCCAGGTTCGCCATCATTTTCGTGTTGATGAACAGCTTGGGCAGCATACGCCCGGAGGAGGAGTCGGTAATGCAGGGCAGGGAATACATGGCTCCGGTCACAGGGTCCAGCATGTTGCTCCAGCCGCCGACGTTCTCGATCGCTGCGCAGGCGTTGGGGGCATATTCCTTGACCAGATCGTAAACGTCCATGAACAGGCCTTCGGGGCCGTACTTTTTCAGCTGCGTATCAGAGATGCTGCAGCGGAAGAAGGCGTCAGGGAAATTCTTGGTATCGCCGGTTCCCAGCAGGATGCCCAGCTTTTCTTTCATTTCGCCGGAGTTGGCGTACAGCACCCAGTTAATATGGATGCCGGTTGCCTCCTCAAGCAGCTTCCAGCATTTCATGTTTTCCCAATCCAGCTGG
>JAHZHX010000075.1:0-978 GCA_019420065.1 Clostridiales bacterium
CACAGACCGCTGTCGTACAGGCAGACGTTAAAGTCGCTCGACGCGGAAACCTGCACGCGCGCGGCTTTTTGCTTCAGTCCGGTGGAATCCTCCGCCGTCCACGTGAACAGAGGGCGACCCAGATGATAGCCCAGCGGGTTCTCCAAATGGTTGGTTCGTAAATTTCGAATACGCATAGCGCACGCTCCTTCATTTCGCGAATCTGCTTCGCGATGTTAAGACAATTATATCGAATCCGTCCACAAAGCGCAAGCAAAAAACGCCAATATCAGGAAATCGTCAGCGGCTGAAAAAGTCTGTAAGGCAAGAAAACGAACTTGCAGATAAGGGAGTTCACATGGACGTAAATGACCGCAATCTGCAAGCGAAGTTGACACAGCAAGCAAAAATTCCTTCGATTTTCTCTTTCTTTGAAGGAATTTTTGCGTTTGCGGGCTTTATCAACACGCTGTGGCCGTCGGCATAACGCCGACGGCCACATTGCTTTGAAATTATTCCAGACCCAGAGCGTACTTAGCGGCGTTCTCGCCAGCCAGCTTACCCCAGACCAGGTTGCCGGTGTTGCCCGTGCCGCCGATGGTGGTGCGGCCGAAGGCATTGGCGGTACCCACGATCTCGCCCGCTTCGTACAGGCCGGGGATCGCTTCGCCTTCCGCGTTGATGACCTGCGCCTTTTCGTTCATCAGCGGGCCGCCCTCGGTAATCATGATGTAGGGGGTGGTCTCGAAGATGTAGTAGGTGCCGCCGGTGAAGGCCTTCATCAGACGGGTACGGCCGAATTCATCGTCGTAGCCCTTTTCGGCATAGCCGTTGTACTTCTCGATGGTCTTGGCCAGGTTCTCGGCATTGATGCCAGCCTTGTTCGCCACTTCCTCGATGGTGGAACCGCCAAAGAGGATATTGCCCTTGGCCAGCTGATCTTCAAACTTGGACCAATCCTTGTCGCCGGTGATGATGGGCTTTCCCTGCGCCTTCAGG
>JAHZHX010000075.1:988-5824 GCA_019420065.1 Clostridiales bacterium
GTCCACCATGGCCTGATCAACCATGATGTACACCTTGTTGTCGCCCTTGGTCCACCAGGAGGTGATTTCGTCGTAGCTGGAGCCGTCTTCCTTGCCCAGCTCGTCCACGAAGCGCTCGCCGTCCTTGTTTACAAACACCAGGTAGGGGAAGTCCTTCACGCGGATGGACATGGTGCGGGTCAGGCCGCCCTCGGGCGTCTTGAGGCCGCCGGCATACGCGGTCAGGAAGTCCATGTTGCTCAGCACGCCGCCGGCCTTCTCGGCCATCAGCATGCCGTCGCCGGTGGTGAACCAGTAGGAGGTGGTGGTGAAGTTCTGGAAGTTATAACGGCTTACCAGCTCTTCGGAATAGCCGTAGCCGCCGGTGCACAGCACGGTCGCCTTGGCATAATAGTCGCCTTTGTCGGTCTTGGCGCCAACCACGGTCGCGCCGTCCATGATCAGGTCGGTAGCGGGCGTTTCGTACATGATGCAGCACTGGCCGTTGTCAATGTACTGCTTCAGATCGCCATAGATCACATCGGTCAGAGAGGAACGCACGCAGCTGGAAATACGGTTCACGCTCAGCGGCTCATACAGGGTGGGCTGGGAAGGAGTGCGGTTCTTTTCGGAGGCAAACTGCACGCCCAGATCCACCACGTAGTCCACTTCCTCGCCGCAGTGCTCGGCAAAGTAACGGGTCAGATCCTCGTTCCAGGTGTACTCCTTGTCCGGGAAACGGCTGGCATAGCCGGCGTTCAGACGGCGAACGTCCTCCACCAGCAGCTCGGGATCATCGGTGATGCCCGCCTCGGCCTGCAGCTTGCTGTTGATGCCAATCAGCGTGCCGCCGCCAATGGTGCCGCCCACGGTGTTGGTCTTTTCCAGAATAACCACCTTCGCGCCGTTGCGGCAAGCCTCGATGGCGGTACGCATACCGGCCACGCCCGCGCCGATGACCAGCACGTCGGGGTTCTCGATGGTGCAGACCTGCTCCGCCTCAGCATCCAGGCCCAGGGCGTTCTTAACCGCCGCCATGATGCCCTTGGAAGTGAAGGTCGCGCCGGCCGCCACGTCCACATCGGCGCTCTGCGCGTCCACGATCGCGCCGGGAATGGTCTCCAGCGCCTTGTCGCAGATGCCAGCCGTGTCGCCATGGCTCACCACGTCAACGGATTTGATCTTGCCGCCCTCGACGGTAACGCTGACCTTCAGCTCGCCGCCAAAGCCGGTGCCCGTGCCTTCGAACACGCCGTCCGTCAGATCAGCGGCAAAGGCAGCCACGCTCATCATGCTCAGGGCAAGCACAAGCGCGCATACCAGACTCAGAAACTTTTTCATGTTCTGTCTCCTCCTTTTTTTCTGCGAAATACATCGCAGTTTATATAATATAATATCGATATTATATTGTCAACATCTTTCTCTCATTTCAATGATTCTTCCATTGATTTATATCATTTGCAGAAAAAGGGAGACTTTCTCTTTCCTTTTTCTGCATTACTCATGCGCGCCGCAGCGCTCGCAGTCCTGCCACAGCGCGTCCGCCGCGGGCTGCCAGTCCGCCGCATAGGCCGCGCACTTGTCGCACAGGTGATCCACGCTCTCCTGATCCAGATAATCGGTATTGACCGCGCCCGTCTCCTTGACCATTCTGCGCAGGCATTCGGGATTTTCCAGCATGGGACAGGGGCGCAGCATGTTCTCGTTGAAGGGCTGCCCCCTGCGGTACGCCTGGAAGATCGGGCTTCTGAGCGCCTCCGCCAGCGTTTGCTCATGGATGTTAGCGTTGGAATAATGGATGAACACGCACGGCTCCACATCGCCTTTGGCGTTGATATGCAGATAATTGCGGCCCCCGGCAATACAGCCGCCCACATACTCAGCGTCGTTCTGGAAATCCATGCTGAAAATGGCTTTCGTTTTGCGGTAATCGCGGATACGGCGATACACCTGCGCGCGCTGTTCGGGCGTGGGCAAAAGCGCGGTGGCCGCGTCGTTCCCCACCGGCATATAATGGAAGAACCAAACGAACAGCGCGCCGCTGTCGATCATCAGGTCAAAAAACGCCTCGCTGGAAATATCGTCCCAGTTGCGGCTGGTGTAGCAGGTGGAAATGCCAAAGGGCAGCCCGTGCTCCTTGAGCAGCGCCATGGCGCCAAGCACCTTTTCATATACGCCCGGCCCGCGGCGGCTGTCGTTGGCCTCCTCAAAGCCCTCCAGGCTGATGGCGGGCACAAAGTTTTTCACCCGCAGCAGCTCGCGGCAAAACGCCTCGTCAATCAGCGTGCCGTTGGTGAAGGAAAGGAACTCGCAGTCCGGGTGCATCTCGCAAATGCGCAGCAGATCCGCCTTGCGCGCCAGCGGCTCGCCGCCGGTATAGATATACATATAAATGCCCAGCTCCTTGCCCTGACGGATGATCGAATCGATCGTTTCCAGGCTCAGGTTCAGCTGATGGCCGTACTCCGCCGCCCAGCAGCCGGTGCAGTGCAGGTTGCACGCGCTGGTCGGGTCCAGCAAAATGGCCCAGGGAATATTGCAGTCCAGCTCCTTCTTTTTTCTGTCCTGCACGCTGCTGCCCGACAGGCTGGCGTTGATAATAAAGTTCTGGAAAAAGGCCTTGCGCACCGCGGGGTCAAGCGCATACAGGCGCATAATCAGCTGGTACCAGTTGTTCCTGGTTCCAATGACATTGCGGATCGCGTCGCGCTGGGATTTGTACCATTCCTTGGGCACCACCTTGTCCACCAGCGCCATGAGCTTGGGGATGTTCTCCTCCGGATCGCTCTCCAAATATTTCAGCGCCTGATTCACGGCAAAGTTCTGCATGGGATTAAGCATAGCCTAAGCTCCTTTCTCATTTGCATGGGGGATGAAATTTCCCCGCGTTCTTTTCTCCATTATTATACAAACCGCACCGCCGCAAATGAATATGCACTCTTTTGCCGCTGCCCAAAAAATATACAAAGGACGGCATTTGCCCAAAATTCGGACAAATGCCGTCCCATGCCCAGCGATCGGCGCCTTACTGCGTTCCGCCCAGGCGCACGGTAAATACCGTGCCGTTTCCCGGCTCGCTCTGCACGTCGATCTTGCCGTTGCACAGCGAAATGATCCGTTTGACCATCGCCAGGCCCAGGCCGTTTCCCTCGGCGTGATGCGAAGTCTCGCCCTGATAGAATTTTTCAAAAATATGCTTTTGCGTTTCCTGATCCATGCCCACGCCCGTATCGCTGATGATAATGGTCGCTCCGCCATTTTCATGCTGAAGCGTCACCCCGATCGTCCCGCCTTCGGGCGTGAACTTGATGGCGTTGCCCAGCAGATTCACCCATACCTGCGACAGCATATCGGCATTGGCGCGGCAGGTCATCTCCTCCAACTCAATGTCCATCTGCAAGTTTTTGGCCGTCCACTGCTTTTCCAGCAGCAAAATACAGGTGCGCAGCTGCTCGTCAAGGCGGAATTCCGTTTTTTCGGTGACGATCTGCTGATTCTCCAGCTTGCTGAGCAGCAGAACGTTGGTGGAAAGCTTGACCAGCCGCTCGGCTTCATTGGCAATGATATCGGCATATTCCCGGCGCTGCGCCTCGGTCAGGTCGTCACGCTGAAGCTGACGGGCAAAGCCGCGGATAGACACGATGGGCATTTTGAACTCGTGGGAAAAATTATTGATAAAATCGTTGCGGAACATTTCAATGCTGCCAAGGTCGCATGTCATGCGGTTAAAGGAGCGGATCAGCTCGTTCATTTCCCCCTGCCCGTCCTCAGGCAGACGCACGGTGAAGTCTCCTTTGGCCACCTTCGAGGTCGCTTTGATGACCTGCGTCACCGGATTAAGATAAAACCGGCCGATCCAGGCGGTAATCACCGTGCCGATGATGGAGCTGACGCACACCGTCCAGATCGGCGTCATCATATGCGTTACAAACATCGGACGCAAAAAGCCGCTGCTCCACAGGAAAATGTAGAGCGCGCCCGTGAACAGGCTGGACATCGTCATAATGAAAAACACATAGGCGACCAGCCGCGCCCGCAGCGTGCCCAGGCGCTTTTTCATGCGCGCAGCACCGCCTTGTAGCCCAGCCCGCGCACGGTCTGGATCTCAAAATCCATATTGCCGCGGAAACGGTCGCGCAGGCGGTTGATATGCACGTCCACCGTGCGTTCATCCGATTCCGAATCCAGATCCCAGATTTCGTCCATCAGCTGGCGGCGGGTAAAGATATGGCTCGGATAGGAAAGAAGCTTGAACAGCAGCAGAAATTCCTTTTTGGGCAGGGATTCCGTTTTGCCCTCCACCGTGACCGACATGGAATTGAAGTTCAGCTCGGTCTGGCCGATCTGCAGCCGCCTGTCCGCCGCGATATGCGAACGGCGCAGAAGCGCGGCAATGCGCAGCAGCATCTCCTCCTCGTCCACAGGCTTGACCATGTAATCATCCGTGCCCAGCAGAAAGCCGTTGCGCTTGTCCTGCTGCGTCTCCTTGGCCGTAACCATCAGGATGGGAATCTCGCTGCCGCCCTCGCGCAGCGTGCGGGTAAACTCGTATCCGTCCATGCGCGGCATCATCACATCCAGCACGATCAGATCCACATGATGCGACTCCATTTTCTCCAGCGCGTCAATCCCGTCGCAGGCGGTAACAGGCTGGTAGCCATGCTGCAAAAGCACGGTTTCCATCAGCCGCCGGGTATTGGGGTCGTCCTCCACAACCATAATCTGGAACATCGCTTTATCTCCTCTCCATGGTATACGCTTGTATTATAGCAATGATTTATTAAATGTAAATAAACATATTTCTTTTCATTTTTGTTACAATTTATTGCGAAGCTGCGGGAATATTTTCATTCCCTG
>JAHZHX010000075.1:5834-9141 GCA_019420065.1 Clostridiales bacterium
GACGCTTTCCCGCAAAGCATCCTCAAACCATGCAAAGGAGCACTCTGCTTATGAAAAAAACGCACCGCGTCCGTTCTGTCCTGACGGCGGCTGCCCTTGCCCTTGTGCTGACTGTCGCCGTCGCCGCGCTGGCCGAGGGGCCGCTGTCCACGCTGTATAACGCCGCCACCGCGCTGCTGTTTGATACCTCCAACGCTACCCTGACGCTGACTGCCGACTTTGCCTACAACGGCAGGAACTTCAAGCATCTGGAGGGCGCCTACACCCAGGCGGGCTTTGATTCGGTCATGAAGGTGCTGATGCACGCCCCGCTGTCCGACGGCACCAGCTATGACACCGGCTACACCGTCGTCGCCAACGGCAGCCGCGCTTACTCCATCAGCGCCGTGACTCCCTGGGTCTATGACGAGCGCCCCACCGCCCCGTCAAGCGCCATCCTCTCCACCACCCGCCTGCGCCGCACCATCCTGCGCCTGGGATCGGCGCTGCTCTCCACCGCCGAGAGCGCTATGCAGGATAAGGTGGAAACCACCCCCCTGGAACAAGGCACGCAGTATCACATCGCCCTGCAAAGCGGCGACACGCCCGAGCTGCTCAACGCCGGGGGCACGCTGCTGGCGCAGGTGCTGGCCGAGCGCTTCTTTGGCGTCAACTACGCCTACGAGCTCTCCGATCCCTATGCGCTGTACATCAGCTGGGACCGCTCCCCCGCAGACACGGTCTACGCCTGTCTGTACAAAAAACCCCTGCCCTCCAATTTTTACGATATTCTGCGCAACTACAATCACGCGCTCTGCGCCGAGTACAGCCGGCAGAATGTGGAAATGGAGCAAAAGATCCATGAAATCTGCGACGATCTGTACGCACGCTATGACCACGGCGCCGTGGTCGTCCACAGCGACGGCAGCCACACCTATTATGAAACGCTGGATGCTTACTGGCTCGCCAACGACAACCTGCACGTCATTTACGAGGACGCTATCGCCTCCTTCAGCGCATATTACGCCCAGGAAACCGGCGAAGCGCTGCCGCCCGAAACCGCGCAGGCCATTGCCCTGATGGCGAACGACGAGCTGTACAGCGCCTATCTGCGCATGAAGCAGCAGATGGACGAGGCCTATCTCGACCAGCTGCGCCAGGACGGCACAGCCGCCTGGCTCTTTGTCCACAAGGACGGCAGCACGGAGCCGATTCACGACGTCAACGCCTTTAGCAAAAGCATGAACGAGACCAACAATTCCGTGACCGACAAGATCCTGTCCACCATGCGCGGTCTGGCGCTGGGCGAAACCGACGTAAACGCCACCCTGGACGCACAAGGCCGCCTGACCGCCGCCTCCGGCACGGTACGGCTGGTCGTGACGGACTGCTGGGATACGCGCAACACCCTGGATATCACCTTCACGCTGACAGCCGGCGATTACGGCACGAGCGCCGTCCCGACCTTTGATCCCGCCGATTACGGTGTGATCAGTCGGCAGGAATATCTCAGCCAGGACAGCGTCAACATCACGCAGCTGCTGGCGCGCAGCCGTGGCCTTCCTCCCGCCGTCGTCATGAACGGCGTCACTTACCCGCTCTACGACGAAATCCAAAACTGATTCTCAATACGGAAAGGACGCAATAGATATGAAGAAAAACCGTCGCATCGTCTCTCTCATCGCGCTGTGCCTGACCGCGCTGATCGCCGTGGCCGCCCTGGCCGAGGGGCCGCTGACCACGCTGTACAGCGCCGCCACCACGCTGCTGTTCGACACCCCCAACGCCACCCTGACTGTCGCAGCCGACTTTGCCTACAACGGCGTGCATTTCAAGCACCTGGACGGCCGCTATGTTCAGGACGGCAGCGACTCGCTCATGGAGCTGTCACTCAAAACCCCCAAAAAGGACGGCAGCATCCAGCAAAGCGGATACACCGTGGTCGGCAACGGCGGCACGGCTTATACCGTCAACCAGGGAGACCCCTACTACCTGACCTCGAACTGCGGCCTGTCGGAGTCCATCCTCTCCTCCAGCGTGATGCGCCGCACCATCCTGCGCTTCGGCTCCGCCCTGATGAGCGTCAGCGAGAGCGCCTTCCAGGACAAGATCAGCCAGAGCACGCTGGAAAACGGCGGGACACAGTACCGCATCGCCCTGCAAAGCGGCGACACGCCCGAGCTGCTCAACGCCGCGGGCACGCTGATGGCGCAGCTGGCCGCCAACAAATATTTCTACATCAATTATGATGAAACCAGCACGTCCCAAAATCAAGGCTGCGAAATTCTCTATCAGGATTACGAGTCACTGTTTGCCGCCGTGTACCAGCGCTGGTACGGCGAACGCATGCCGGAAAACTTCTATGATCTGCTCTGGGACAACGATTCCGAAACCAGCAGCATCTATTACGAGCGCTATAACGTCGTCAGCCGCTATCTCAGCAATGAGCTGTTCGAGCAGCTCCGGCATCAGTACGACCACGGCGTGGCGCTGGTCCGCGGCGACGAAAGCGTTCAGTTCTTTGAAACCTATAACGAATACTGCCTGGCCGTCGGCGATCTGAACGTGTACTACGAGGATCAGAACGCCACCTTCCGCGCCTTCTACGAATCGGAAACCGGCACGCCCCTCACCCAGGCCGAACTGGATGCAATCTTTACCAGCAACAACGACGAGCTTTGGGCCGCCTATTCGCTCATGCTGGAAAAAATGGACGCCAAGTACCGCGCCGTTCTTGCGCAGGATGGCCGCCATTCCTGCATCATCGTGTCGGAAAGCGGCGATTACCGCATGATCGAGGATAAAAACGTTTATTATCAGGCCTTCGCCAACCAGAACCAGACCGTCACCCGCCGCATTCTGAACGATCTGCGCGACCTGGAGCTGGATCAGAGCGACGTGACGGTCGAATTTGACGCGCAGGGCCGCCTTTCCGGCGCTTCCGGCTCGGTGCGGCTGATCGTTGTGGACACGGCCGGCACGCGCAACACCCTGGACGTGACCTTCTCCCTGACCGTTGGCAGCTATGGCGACAGTACGGTGGAAGTCTTTGATCCCAAGAAGTATAACGTCATGAGCTCCGAGGAGTATTACGCCTTCATCGAGGGCGGCGGCTCGCTGGCCGATCTGCTGCCCGCCACGCAGCAGGAGGAAACCAGGCTGCCCGAAACCGTTACCTTTGACGGCGTAAAATATCAGGTCACCCTGGAAAACCTGTCCAACGGCTGAATCCAAGCAGCAAAAAGTCCGGCAATGCGGTTGCGTATTGCCGGACTCAGGGCATCAAAAAAGTCTTTTTGATGCCCTGCGATGAAATTTCGCTAAAGCG
>JAHZHX010000076.1 GCA_019420065.1 Clostridiales bacterium
CTCACGTTTGAAATGGGTATCTCTTTTACGAACGCTTTCTGCAGAAGGACGGAAGAGAGACTTAGCCGGGATGGGAATGGCGCTCCTTCCGTCGGCAGTAATCTGGCATGTCCCCGTGAATGACGCAAAATTCTGGCCGGTGAATCGTGAGGGGGGTTTCAGCCGTTCAGGGGAGTATCGCACAAGTGCAAAGGAAAAACTTTCTATTTCTGCAGCTCGCGTGATATACTAAAAATGGTAATCTTCAATTACAGCAATGGCAAGGGGATTCTAAATGGCTCATTACAGAAATTTTGCACAATGCATTGAGCAACTGCTGAAAGAACATAAGTTGACCATCGGCGTACTTGGGGCGCAGATCGGCGCCCGTTCCGATCTCCGACGTGCGTTGACCAACGACCTGAGCAGTGCGCGGCGCGCCAGCCTGTGCGAAAAAATATGTATGAGCGGCCCCTTTTCAGCTGAGGAATGCGAAGAATTGCGGGAATCGCTGGAGGTGAGCCGCGTTGGTTTGGAGCGTTATGCCAGCCGGCGTTCCATTGATCGGCTGATGTCCATACAGACGGATGAGCCACCTGAGCCATGCTGCATTTCCGGAGGGCCGCTGATTCAACGGCGCTTGACGCCATTGCTTGATGCGGATGAAATCAATATTCTGTGCATAAACTGCATCTATTCCTCGATCATTTTCGCTCTGCAGCCGTTTTTCGTTGACAAAGGCCGGAGTGTGCGCATGTACCACTATATCCAGCCGGACATCGTCGGCCTGAATACGGCGGAATTTGTGGCCTGCATCTCCCCCATTCTGTTTGATACCCGCTACTCTCCCTACCTGCTCGCTTCCTGGTGCGATACCGGCGAATACCCCTCCATAAATGGAAATCTGCTGGTGATAAACGCCCGTTTTGGCAAGCGAACGGAGGAGCAGCTTTACGTTGTCAGCGATTCCCGGTCGGCGCATGAGCTGCCCAATGCAGATGCGGTAGGCGTTTTCGCTTTTTTCAGCCGCATTATCGCCGACTTGCCTTTTCGGCCCACCCCGTTAAAGATGTTCGAGCAGGCGTCGACGGATTATGCCTCTTTGGTGATGTCATACCTGAGCCGTGAACTGAACCGGTCCGTTTTTGTCTATGGAACGGACATCAGCTTTGTCCAGGTTCCCACAGACATTGCCGTCAAAGCTTTCCAGGACAAGGCGATGTTTCCGCCCGATGTAATGGCCAGTTTTCTTAAGCGGCTTATCCCCCTGCATGAGCGTCGCTTTCAAAACCTCTATACCAAAAAGAAACCGTCTGTTATGACGTTTACACTGGAGGGGTGCCAACGCTTCATGGAAAGCGGAAAAAGCCGGGATCACTTCGCCGGCATTCGCCCCTTTCTGCCGATGGAACGCTTGCATATTCTTTCGACTATGCTGAAATACGCGGATGAAAACCGCAATTTTTCGCCCATCGTGCTCAAGGATGAGAAGTTTTACAGCAGATACCTGACGGTAGGCTACGACCGGTTGGGCGTAGGTATTACAGAATATGACACCGACTACGATCTTAGCGCAGGATATGATTATGTGTTCCTGTCCTACCCGGAGTTTACAAGCCAGTATACCGATTATTTCAAAACGACGGTTCTGAAGGAACGCTGTCATTCACGGGAAGAAAGTATGCGGCTGTTGCATGAAATGTACAATGCCTATGTCCAAAAGCTATCCCAAACACTCTGATGTCGGCAGCGGCTGGCATGTGCGCTCCGGTGCCCTGAGGCATCGGGGCGTTTTTAAGGCAAGGATGCGCCGGCTTTCATCACCGCCGCATCCTCGGTATGCGCCGCGCTCCTCCCCTGCTTCCGCCCCTGGTTGGCGCATGGCCTCATCGCCTCTATGGAGAAGCCGCTCATCAGCCCTTCAGAAGAAAACCGTTTCTTTGCCTGTGCCTGCGCCAGCCCAATATCCGTACTTTAGCCGTTAGGCTCTCACACGGGCTGCCCTGTGCCCCTTGCCAAGTGCGCGGCAAGCCGCTATACTGGTTCCAATGAATCCATTGGAGGAAACGCTCATGCTCACGCACGCGGACCGCAAGGCCATGCTGGAAACCGCCCGCCGCCTGTTCAACACCCAGGGGTACGACCGGGTGTCCATGCGTCAGCTTGCCGACGAATTGCATATGGCAGTGGGAAATCTGACCTATTACTTTCCGCGCAAGCGCCAGATCGTGGAAGCTCTGATGCAGGACTCCTTTGAGCAGGCGCGCGCGGACGGCCCGGTGGAAACGCTTGAACAGATCAACGACATGTTTTCCCGCATGCTGGATACGCTGGCACACAACTCCTTCTACTTTCTGGATGTGGAATTCGCTGCGGAAGCAAGGCAGAATGCTCACCACGACTACCTGTGCGCCCAGCTGCTCGCCGGGCTAGAGCACCTGGTGGAAAAGGGGCTGTTCCAGCCTTCGTTCGACGCGGAAACGCGTAAAACGGTGCTTGGCATGCTGCTGATGACGCACATGACATGGTTGTGGCTGCACGTCCGCGCTACCCCCATGGATGAGGAAGCGCTTCGCGGAGCCAGGGAACGGCTGCTCAGGGGGCATTGGACAATCCTCAGGCCCTATCTGACCCCGGCAGGGCTGGACGCGCTTGAACGCATGAAAATTCGATAAAAGGAGCCGCACCCGCCGCATGACAGCGGCAGGGCGGCTCCTCTTTGTTGGAAGGGTTTATTGCGCGTTCTGATAGGCGTCCAGGGCGATGCGCAGGTAGTTCACCGCTCCCGCCAGCGTCGCGCCGGTGACCGCGTCAGCCACGGTCCACACGCCGTCCTCGCCTTTGGTCAGGTCGTCGAGATCATAGTCCATTCCGCTGGCAACCAGATAGCTTTCGATCGCGGCGATGTTCCCGGAATACTTCAGCTCGCTGGGCCAGAAGTCCTCGCCGCGGCCGATGCCCTCTTTGGTCTCAACGGGCACCTCGGCCGCCTCTTCTCCCGCCGCGTTGAGCAGGGTCGCCGCCGTCTGCGCAAAGTACCATTCGCCGCCGTCTGCAGTGACGATGTAGTCCATCAGGCTACATCGGCGCCATCAACCTGCGCCGTGTAGCTCACGCCCAGGTCTCCTTCCGCGGCGCCTGTCCAGGTCATTCCGCCCAAGACAAACTGCGCGGGGTATTTTTTCTCATTGGCTTCAATCACCGCATCCCCCACAAGCGCCGCCGTCTCATCGTCCAGCTCCGCCCAGCCTTCTGCGCCGCTTACAGATACCGGGATGAGTTTTTCATCAATCTTTGCAGCGGCAATCTTGCCGTCCTCCAGCGTCAGCGTCACGCGGATCAGGCTGTCGGGGCTTTCACCCTCGCTGGCATATACACCATACGCCGTGCCGGTGACCGCTTCGGCGCATGCGGAAACACTCAGCAGGATGAGCGCCACTGCCAGAACCAGACCAAGCCATTTCTTTCCCATTGTCAAAACCTCCCACTCACGTTTAGTACATTCGTACTAGACGGATTATACCAACTGTCACCTCTCGCTGTCAAGCGCGAAATGGGGTTGCCCCACTTCAGGCAGCAGGCTGAGGAAGGCGCGCATGGGCGCGCTGAACACACGTGTACGCTTGTAAAACAGGCTGATGCTGCGCTCCACGTCAGGGCTGTCGATACGATAAAAGACCAGCCGTTCATCCGGAGGCGCGCCAACCGCCAGGGTATCGCTGATAAATGCTGCGCCCAACCCATAGCCCGCCAGGGTATAAGCCGCAAGCTGCTGGTCCAGCTGGAGGCGAATCTTGGGTGAAAATCCGGCCTGTGCACAGAGATGCTCGGCGCGCTCGCGGGTGTCATTTCCCTCTTTGAGCATCAGAAAGGGCGTGTCTCGAAAGAGCGAGAGCGGCGCGCGCGGTGTTTCTGCCGCAAGCAGCCCTGCGGCAGAAAGACGATAGCAAGACGCCGCTTCGTTGACTTCAAAGGTACGCGGCACAGCCAGAATCACCTCTTCTCGTTTGAAAAGCCTGGCTTCATATACCGCTGCATCAAAAACGCTGTTGTCCACCGCGAAATCCAGCAGTCCCTCCTGCAGCTGCTCCTTCAGCCGGGCCGTCGGCGCTTCATGCAGGCGCAATTCCACGCCGGGGTAATGCTCGGAAAAGGCGCTGAGCAGCGGCGGCAGCACATAGGAAGTGAACAGCATCGCACCGCCCAGCGTCAACACGCCCGTGATGCACCTCTCCGCGTAGTCCAGATACCTGCGCAGATCCGATTCGATTTGCAGCACCTGCTCTGCCGCGCGGACGTAGGCTCGCCCTGCTTCGGTAAGGCCGATGGGCGACGTGCTGCGGTCAAAGATGGTCGCACCGATGCGTCCTTCAGCCTTGCGGATCATCTGGCTCAGCGAAGGCTGAGATATATACAGCGCCTGCGCCGCCCTGGTAAAACTGCGCTGGCGATACACTTCATATACGTAGCTCATCTCATGAAGCAGCAAGACATTTCCCTCCTCATTACATAGGCTTTTACCTATAAGTCAGTTCATAGAATTGGTATTTGAAAATAGTATACCAAAACTGTATACTGAAAGCAAGCCAAAGGACAAGGAAGGAGCTATGGTGCCGCTATGTTTAGAACGGAGCACGACCTGGTGGGCGAGAAGCAGATCGATCGAGAGGCGTACTACGGGATTCATTCATTGCGTGCCGCGGAGAACTTTCCAATTACCAACCAGCGCCTGCCGGGCGACATGATCGTGAGCATGGCATGGATCAAAAAAGCATGCGCGCGGGCCAACCGCATGGCCGGTGTACTGCCGGAACGCATAGCGGACGCCATCGAGCGCGCCTGCGACGATCTGATTGATGGAAAGCTGCACGACCAGTTTATCGTCGATCCCATTCAAGGTGGCGCCGGGACTTCCACCAACATGAACGCCAACGAGGTCATCGCCAATCGTGCCATCGAGCTTCTGGGCGGCGAAAAGGGCGACTATTCCCTCGTGCATCCGAATGACCACGTCAACTGCGGTCAGTCCACCAATGACATCTACCCCACCTGCGTGAAGATGACGCTCTATCAGGCCAGCGAAGGACTGCTGGATGGGCTGGACGTGCTCATCGGGGCGCTCACCGAGCGGGCAAAGGCGTTTGACGGCGTGGTCAAGATGGGACGCACACAGCTGCAGGACGCAGTACCCATTCGCCTGGGACAGGAGTTTGCGGCCTACGCCTCGGTGATGCGCAGGGAGCGGGAACGCCTGGCGCGCGGGCGGCAGGAAATGCTGGATCTCAACCTTGGCGGAACCGCCGTGGGGACGGGGATCAATGCCAATGCGTCCTATATCGGCCGGGTGGTTCCCCTGCTGTCGGAGCTGACGGGGATTCCCTTTACCCAGAGCCGCGATCTCGTTGACGCCACCCAGAACGCGGACTGCTATCTGGCCCTTTCTGCCGCGCTGAAGGGCTGCGCCACAAGCCTGTCCAAAATCTGCAACGACCTGAGGCTCATGTCCTCCGGTCCGCGCGACGGTCTGGGAGAGATCAGTCTGCCCGCCCGCCAGAACGGGTCCTCCATCATGCCGGGCAAGGTCAATCCCGTCATACCGGAAGTGGTAAACCAAATTGCCTTCCGTTTGGTGGGCTATGATATGACGGTCACTCTGGCGGTGGAGGGCGGACAGCTGGAGCTTAACGCCTTTGAACCCGTGATCTTTGACAGCCTGTATCAGGGAATCAAGATGTTCAGCGGAGGGCTGCACACGCTCACGGCCCATTGCATCCGCGGCATCCGTGCCAATGAAGAGGTATGCCAGCAGGAGGTGTCGCGCTCCGCCGGCCTTGCGACGGCCCTGTGTCCCAAGATCGGCTACAACGCCGCGTGTTCGCTGGCGCGCGAGGCGCTGCATACCCAAAAGACGGTGCGGGAGCTGGCGCACAGCCGCGGGCTGCTGACGGAAAGCGAGCTGGACACGCTGCTCAATCCGGCGGCCATGGCTCCGCTCTCCGTCCCGGCGGCATCCGATACGCCCGCGCAATGTGAATGCCGGTGAGGAGGGTGAGGGACTCCCGGCGAAGTCTCGGCAGGCGCATTGTTAATCCGGTATCCGTGTGTCTATCGAGTATCTTCACGTCCATCCCGACTGTTTCCAAGCGCAGCAACGCGCCCATGCCTGCCAAAGAAGCTGATGCATGGGCGCGTCGCCTTTTGGAGAAAGGTCGTACGCTTTATTTATTCCGAATATTGGCCAGCACTGCAAGGATAATAATTACGCCCTTGATAATCATCTGGGGATAAGTAGCAACGCCCATCAGGTTCATAATATTTCCCAGAACAGCAATCAGCAAAACACCAATCAGCGTTTTCCATGCGCTGCCCACACCGCCCGAGAGCGAGGCGCCGCTGACGACAACCGCGGCAATTGCGTCCATTTCATATCCATCGCCAACTGTGCTTGTGCCCATGGCAAGTCTGCCGCAAAGGATGATGCCGCCAATGCTTGACATAAGTCCGCTTAAGGCGTAGGTAATCATCAGATTTCGCTTTACATTGATGCCTGCCAGGCGCGCCGTTTCCATGTTTCCTCCGATTGCAAACAAGCTGCGTCCGAAGGTGGTTTTCAGCAGCACGAGCCATGCCAGCCCAAAGATGACCAGCATAATCCATACCGGGTTCGACAGTCCGAGCGTGCTGCCTTGAATAAATTCAGGTAGAAAAGTTCCGTCAATACGGCGATTCTGCCCCACCTGATACATGTACGCAATACCTTTTAGAATTTCAGAAAAAGCCAGCGTAACAACAAAGGGAGCTATTTTGCAATAAGCCACCAGGAAGCCGATTGCGAAGCCAAACGCTACCATAATCATCATCACCACAGGAATGGCCCATATTCCCATTCCATCTTGAATGAACCCTGCCGTCAGGCATACGCTCAGACATACATAGCTGGGAACCGTCAGGTCGATGCCGCCGGTGATAATGACATAGAGCATTCCCATGGCAATAATGCCCGGGCCAGCGTTTTGCAAAAGAATCGTCGTATCTGCAAGAGTGACTGGGCAGTTGCCTGATATCATTGAGCTGAAGCAAAACAAGAAAGAGTTAACGCCCCACAAAACGTATGGTATCGAATAGGAGCAGATCAGCTTTTGAATTCTCCAGTCTGTTTTTTATAAAAGTCATTCCAACGGGATTGATCCGGGCGTATAAGTGGCAAGCACATCGCCGGTGGTTGCGTCAACGGTCACGGAAAACGCTTTCTCCGGCACTTCCATGTCATCAAGGAAGTAAACCGTATAAAACGGTCCATCGCCAGAATGATCCACCGTGCGGGAAGAGTTCACATTGTACCATACGCTCACCTCATAAGAGGTCAGCTCGTATCCTATGGAGTTCAGGCGGTCGCGTGCAATCTGCACCGCCTCGCTTTCCGCAATCTCTCCCTCCTTGGGAAGGCCATTGTCCCCGCCAAGCACGGAGGCCTTTTCTTCCAGCGACAGATTCCAGATGCTTCTGCCTTCCACCTGGCTGCCATATTGCTCATATATCTTTGAAATGGCCGTCTCCCCGGCATTCGGCGCTTCCGTCGTTTTTGCGTTTGCGCGCGCCGCCCTTTCTGACGGATGCTCAATTCCAACGTCCGGGTCTGAAATCACCTCGCCATTTTCATCGACAACTACGCTGTAGACCCTTTCCAGATAGCTGTCGCTGCCTTCGCGGTACTTCCTGAATTGAATATCCCAACGCCTGTAATCCGGACGCTGTTCGGTCACGTACAGATTGGCAACCGGGTGCAGGTCCGCCATGTACGCATCATCGAAACCATAGGCATCCTGGATGGCCGCTCTGCCAATGGCGATGGCGGCCGCCTCGGACAGGTTTTCCTCCGTAGGAACAAGCGGCGTATCCGGGGCGCCGGTATCGGCATACATGGCCATGATACCATTCCACCACACGCGCTGTTCAGGCGTCCAGGTATCTTCATTTCCCATGATGGCGTAGGTAATCAGCGTGGAATGAATCTCCTTTACATCTTCCTGCCCGGTCAGCTTCAGCATCAGTCGGTCCGCTGCCGCTGCCTTATCCTGCTCGTTGAAAGCTGTGCCGGACAGAATCCGCGTATCGTCGGATGCCTCCAGATAGCCCATGGCGAAGATGTCCTTTGACAGCTGAATCCGCCGGGATGCCGGCCACTGGGCGTAATCCCCCAGCGTATGCTCGCTTTGCTTGATCTGCGGCACATATTCCCGCCACAGCAATGTCGCAGCAACGGCGACGATGCCTGACAGCAGCAGGACAATCACGATCACCAGCGCAACCCTTTTCTTCAAGACGGCTCCGCTTTTCCTGTCTGCCGCTTTCAGCACGCGCTGTGCAAGGTAGGGATCAGGCCGGAGGAATGCGGCGTCCTGATGAAGGGCCTTTTGGACTTTCTTCACATTCTCGCGGTATTCATCCATGGCGGAACTCCTTTCCCAGCACGCTATACAGCTGTTCATGCGCTTTTTTGATTCTCTTGGAGACCATCGACGGCGATATGCCGATCATTCCGGCGATTACAGGCATCGATATTTCCTGATAGTAGTACAGGAGGACGACCTCCTTGAGCTTGTTCGGAAGCCGCTGAATCGCCGCTGCAAGGTCCGCTGCGTCCTGATCATAGTGATCCCATGTCGCGACAGGCAGCTGTTCCGGCGTCACGCGGCGGTCTACCCGACGCAACCAGGCGCTCTTTCGCGCGTTTCTGCACACATTGATCGCAATGCTAGTCAGCCAGGTTTTTTCCTGGCATTCGCCACGGAACGTATCCAGCGCTTTATAGGCCCGCAGGAAGGTTTCCTGCACGGCATCCTCCGCCATTTGCCGCTCGTGAAGATATGCGTAGCACATCGTAAGCAGAGTGGCTTGATATTGCTCAACCATGCGCGTCAGCGTTTCTTCGCGGCTGCTGTCCGGGCTCCTGACGGTTCCCATCTTCCGATCGCCTCCTTCACCTGATTAGACAGGGCATGGCAGAAAAATGTGAGCGTCAGGATCTTTTTCGCGCCAACTTTTTTCAAGAATCCGCATGTCTTAGGTGTCATCCGGCCTTTCCATCGGGATCTTTCGAAGCACGGCGTTTTGGAAATGATTCGCCGTGCCTTCTGCCG
>JAHZHX010000077.1 GCA_019420065.1 Clostridiales bacterium
CGCGCGGCCTGGACTGCGCGCGCTGCTGCGCGTAGCCGGACTTGACGGGCAGGAAGAAATCAGCGGCACGCAGGCAGCTTTTTTGCTGGCGCCGCGCATCAATGCCTGCGGGCGGATGGCTTCGGCCAGGATTGCGCTGGAGCTGCTGACGAGCCGGGATACGGAGCGCGCTGACGAGCTGGCTGATGAAGCGGAACGGCTCAATGCCCGGCGCAGGAACATTGAACAGCATATTTTGGAAGAGGCGGAGGAACAGGTGCGCGCCATGGATTTGTGCCGCCTGCGCGCCATTGTCGTATCCGGCGAGAACTGGGAAAGCGGCGTTGTAGGGCTGGTTGCCGGCCGGTTGGCGGAGCGCTACGGTTATCCTGCCGTGGCGCTGTCAAAACAGGGAGAAAAGAGCGTGGGCAGCGCCCGCAGCGCCTGCGGCGTGGATCTGTATCAGGCGCTGTGCGGCTGCGGCGATCTTTTTGAACGCTTTGGCGGGCATAAGCAGGCAGCCGGATTGACGATTAAAAGCGATTTGACCGATGAGCTGCGCGAACGGTTGAGCCAGGCGGTGGAAACGCAGCTGCAAGGGCGCGCGTTGATGCCGGAAACGGCTTATGACGGCGAGCTGACGCTGGAGGAAATCAATCTTGCGATGATTGACGAACTGCATCGCCTGGAGCCGTGCGGTATGGGCAACCCTGCTCCGGTGTTCCTGGTACGCGATGCGCAGGTGCTTGCGGCCCGCGCGGTAGGGGCGGACGGCGCGCATCTGAAATTAACGCTGTTGCAAGGGGACACGCTGATGGACGCCATCGCTTTTGGCATGGGGCAGCGTGCGGGCATGCTGACAGGAGCATGCGATTTGGCGATTACGCCGGTGAGCAATACCTTTCGCGGCAAAACCAGCGCCGAGTGCCGCGTGGAAGCCATTGGCGCGGCACAGGCATGCTTCCGTTCGGACAAAACGGCAGAAATGAAGGCGGTTTTGCAGGAGTTTTCCCGTTTTTGGAGAAATAATAAGGGTTACGCTGTGAGCAGCGTGGCAAAAATCCCGGCGCCCGCGGGCACACAGGGAACGCTGTATCTTTGCCGCAGCGCGGAAACGGCGCAGCGCGTGGCCGCGGCGTACCCGGACCTGGATGTACTCGCCGGAGCAAAGGCCGATCCGCGCGCCTATAATGCCCTGTGGTATTGCAGGGAGCTGGTGGCTCGCGGCCCGTACCGCCGCGTGGTGCTTTGCGACGGGCTGCTGTGCCCGCAGGAGGCCGGGATCCTGCATGAACTGTATCCACAGGCAGAGCTGATGGCTTTGCCGGAGAGCGGGGCCATGCGGGCATGCCGGGAGGGGCTGCGTTTCTCGGTGGATGAGTTGCGCATGCTCTATCGCGCTCTGCGCGCCGGGCGGCAACCGGATATGCAGGACGCGCGCACGGCGGCGATGGCGCAGGTGCTCATGGCCCTGGAGCTGATTTCGCCCGAATTGCAGCTTTTGCCCATGCGCAAGTGCGATCCCGCCGCGCATCCTCTTTACAGACTGATCCAAGGAAGTGAACTGTAATGGCAACCGCTTATGAATGCATGTCGCTGGAACAGATGATCGCGCGCATGCATCATTATCATCCCGGCGCGGACGCTGGGCTTATTGAACGCGCCTATGCCTTTGCGGAGAAGGTGCACGGCGGGCAGCGCCGTTTAAGCGGCGAGCCGTATATTATTCATCCGGTGTATGTTGCCAGCATTCTGACCGAGATCGGCATCGACGCGCCGACCATAGCGGCCGGGCTTTTGCACGACACGGTGGAGGACTGCGAAAGCGTGACGCTGCAAACCATCGAGGAGCAGTTCGGCGCCGAGGTTGCCATGCTGGTGGACGGCGTGACCAAGCTGTCCAAGCTCGATTTTACCGACCGTGAGGAACGGCAGGCGGAAACGCTGCGCAAAATGATTCTGGCCATGGGGCGCGATATCCGCGTGGTGCTTATCAAGCTTGCCGACCGCCTGCACAATATGCGCACGCTTAAATTCCAGTCGCCCGAGCGCCAGGTGGCCATAGCCCGGGAGACGCTGGATATTTATGCGCCGCTGGCGCACCGGCTGGGCGTATACCGCATCAAGGCGGAGCTGGAGGATCTGTCGCTGCGTTACATTGATCCGCAGGGCTATCAGGACGTGGCGCGCAAGGTTGGCATGAAGCGCGCCGAGCGCGAGGCCAATATTCAGATCGTGATCGAGGAACTGACGCAGCGTTTGAGCGCCATGGGGCTGCACTTTGAGGTGGCCGGCCGGCCCAAGCATCTGTACAGCATTTACCGCAAAATGGTCATCCAGAACAAGCCCTTTGATCAGATCTATGACCTGATTGCCATTCGCGTGTTGGTGGATACCGTGCCGGACTGCTACACGGTGCTGGGCGTCTGCCATACGCTGTGGACGCAGGTGCCGGGGCGCTTTAAGGACTATATTTCAGTGCCCAAAAACAATATGTACCAGTCGCTCCACACCACGGTCATCGGCGGCCGGCGCATTCCTTTTCCCTTTGAGATTCAGATCCGCACCTGGGAAATGCATCATATTGCCGAGTACGGCATTGCGGCGCACTGGCGTTACAAGGAGGGCGGCGGCGATCGGGATTTTGACCGCAAGCTGTACTGGCTGCGGCAGATTCTGGACTGGCAAAGCGAAACGCGCGACAGCCATGAATTCATGGACGGGCTGAAGACCGATCTGTTCAGCGAGCAGGTGTTCATCTTCACGCCCAAGGGCGATATCATTGATATGCCGCGCGGCGCAACGCCGCTGGATTTCGCGTACCGCGTGCATTCGGCGGTGGGCAATTCCTGCATTGGCGCCAAGGTCAACGGGCGTATCGTGCCGTTGGAAACGCCGCTGGAAACGGGCGACCGGGTGGAGATCATGACCTCCTCATCGGCCAAGGGCCCCAGCATGGACTGGCTTAAAATCGTCAAGACCCAGGGCGCCAAGGCCAAGATACGGCAGTATTTCAAGCGTGAGCTGCGCGGCGAGAATGTGCAGAAGGGTAAGGAAGCGCTGGAACGCGAGGCCAAGCGCCGCGGTTTGCAGCTGGGGCTTTTGCTGCGCAGCGAAAATGTGGAGCCGATTTTACGCAAGTATGCCTTTGCCGATATGGATGACCTGTACGGCGCGGTGGGCTATGGCATGATCGCCGCAACCTACGTGATTACCCGCCTGTACGAGGAGCAGCGTCGGACGGAGGAGGCGGCAGCGCCCAAGCTCCCGCCCCAGCTGCCCACGGTGGAGGCCGCGCCGGCCCGTTCGGGCGGCAAGCCAACGCAGGGCATCTACGTGGAGGGCGGCAGCGGCATGCTGGTGCGTTTCGCCAAGTGCTGCAATCCGGTGCCGGGGGATGATATCGTCGGCTACATTACCCGCGGCCGCGGCGTAACGGTGCATAAAGCCGATTGCGTGAACGCGCAGTATACCGAGCCGGAGCGTGCGGTGCATGTTTCCTGGGCGCAGGAGAGCACGGGTAGGTTCAATACCTCCATTCATATTATTGCTTACGACCATCCCAGCCTTTTGGGCGAATTGACCGTCTATGTCCAGGACAGCGGCGCGCCGATCTCGGCCATGAGCGTCAAGGTGAACAAAAATAAGACCTGCGCTATCCATATGGTGGTGGAGGTCGAAAGCCGCGAGCAGCTCGATCAGGTATTGCGCCGGATTCAGAAAAGATCCGATGTGATCGAAGCCTTCCGCGCCGGCGGCTGATGCAGGAGGAGAAAAATGAGAGCGGTGATTCAGCGCGTAACGCAGGCAAGCGTTTCGGTTGACGGAAAAACGGTGGGCAGCATCCAAAAGGGATTGATGGTGCTGCTGGGCGTAAAATGCGGCGATACCGAAAGGGACGCCGATTATATGGCGGACAAGATCATAAAGCTGCGTATCTTTGAGGATGAAAACGGCAAAATGAACCGCGCAGTCCGCGAGGTACAGGGCGGAATCCTGTGCGTAAGCCAGTTCACGCTGCTGGGGGACGCGCGCGGGCAGAACCGTCCCGGATTCACCCAGGCGGAAGCGCCGGAGCGCGCCAATATGCTGTACGAGCGTGTCTGCGAGCGTATGCGCGGACAGGACGTGCAGGTTGAAACGGGCATTTTTCGCACGGATATGCAGGTGTCGCTGGTCAATGACGGACCGGTCACGCTGCTGCTGGACAGCGAAAAACAATTCTGATGGGGAAAAATATGCTGAAAATTGAAACGCTTGTATTGGGTGAATTGCAGAATAATTGCTATATTGTTTCTTTGCCGGGGGAAAAGCGCGCCGTGGTGATTGATCCGGGCGATGACGCGCAGCGGCTGCGGGCGGCGCTGGAAGGCAAGACCGTGGAAGGCGTGCTTATTACCCACGCGCATTATGACCATATTCTGGGATTGCCCGCGCTGGCCGGCGCGCCGGTATATGTGCATGAACAGGATGCGGCGGCATTGCTGGATCCGGAATACAACTGCGCGCCGGAAGGGAGAAAGACCTGCGTACCGGCTGACCATGCGCTCCGGGAAGGGGATATGGTGACGTTGGCCGGGATGACCTTTACCGTGCTGCATACGCCGGGGCATACGCTGGGCAGCGTATGCTATCAATGCGAAAATGTTTTATTTACCGGCGATACGCTGTTTGCCCATGGCTACGGGCGTACCGATCTGAAGGGCGGAAGCTGGCCGTCGATGGCAGGCTCGCTGCGTCGGCTGCTGCGCATGGATGGAGCGCTGCGGCTCTATCCCGGGCATGGAGAGAGCGTTACGCTGGCGGAAGTGCGGGGGAAACAATGAAGACGGTATCGCTTTATACGCCTGCGCCGGAGCTGGCCAACGATATGGCGGAGGTAATGCGGCTGTTTCTGGGCGGCGTTGCGCTGCTGGTAAACACCGCGGGCGGCGAGCTTACGGTCACGCATGAGGAGCATATTGCGCAGGGGCAGCGCGCCGTTGCGGTGGAGATGACAGGCGAGCGCGCGCAGTTGCTGGAAGCGGTGACGGGCGATGCGGTGGTGGATAAACGCCTGCGCCGCCGTCAGGCAAAATTGTGCGTGTATGACGTGATGAAGCGCCATTGCGGATATACGCCGCCCTGGGGGAGCCTGACAGGCATTCGCCCCACGCGCCTTTTGTACGCAAATCTTGCGCAGGGGATAGAACTGGACGAGGCTGTGCAAAAGCTGCGCGCTACTTTTGACGTGAGTGCGGAAAAAGCGGAGATCCTGAAAAAAATCGTCAAGGTGCAGCAAAAGCTGACTTTGCCGCAGCCGGACGAGACGGATATCTACATCGGTATTCCCTTTTGCGTGTCGCGCTGCGCTTATTGCAGTTTTCTTTCCGGCGAGGTGGGCAAGGGCGAGCTGCTTGAACCCTATGTGACGGCGCTGGAGCGGGAAATCGCCCATGCGCTGCGTTTGCTTGAGAAAACCGGTTTGCGCCCGCGCGCTTTTTATATGGGCGGCGGTACGCCCACCGCGCTGCCCGCGCCGCTGCTGAAGCGGGTTTTGACGGCGGCGGAGCCGCTGCTGCGAGCCTGTGGAGAGATCACGGTGGAGGCCGGCCGCCCGGATACCATTGACCGGGAAAAGCTGTGCGTGTTGCGCGAGGCCGGGGTGACGCGCATCAGCGTGAATCCGCAGACCATGCATGACGAAACGCTGGCGCGCATTGGTCGCCGTCATACCTGCGCGCAGACTGAAAAGGCCTATGCATTGGCGCGGGAACTGGGGTTCAGCCATGTCAATATGGATTTGATTGCCGGGCTGCCGGGAGAAGACCAAAGCATGTTTGAGCAGACGCTTGCCTGGGTGCGCGGTCTTGCGCCCGAGAGCGTAACGGTGCATACGCTGTCCATCAAGCGCAGCAGCCTGCTGCACTTGTGGGAGTCCGCCCTGCCGGACGGCGATATGGTTGCCGCCATGGTACGCGCGGGCGCGCAGACTGCGGAGACGATGGGCATGCGGCCCTATTATCTGTACCGGCAGAAGTATATGGCGGGAAATCAGGAAAATGTGGGCTATGCCCTGCCGGGGCATGCCTGCCAGTACAATGTGGACATGATGGAAGAGACGGCCAACATCCTGGCGTTGGGCGCGGGCGCGGCCAGCAAACGCATTTTTTCTCAGCAGGGGAAAATTCGCCGTGCATATAATGTCAGTGATATATGCCAGTATATTGAGCGCGTTGAGGAAATGGGCAGCCGTAAAGAAGCGTTGTTTTTGGCGGAAGCGTAAAATGCTGGAGCAAGACGAACTGTTTTGCTCCAGCATTGTTTGTCTTTAATTTTGTTTATTATAAGTCTTTGAGAAGCGTGCCACTCATACTTTTCCAATCGATGTTTCCGTTTGATGAATGTCCAAGAATGACTGAAGATGCAGCAGACGGAGAACTGAATTCATAATCTGCTTGAAATATATCATCAATGATTATTCCATTTTCTATCAGTTGCTTACGGAGCAAAAAATAACATTTTCCACGAATTTCGAAAGAAGGAGCGGTGTGATCTGATATGCGCGATCCCTTAATTACGGTTAAACCTTCTGAGCTTAGGAAGCCTTTGGCTTCGCCGTTATTTCCCTTGCAGAAAAGATATTGAGTGTTATTAGTTATCTGCGGAGCAGGAACGAACAGCTTATATCCCAGCGTATTGATGAGAATTCGGATATTGTCAATAAATTCTTCCATTGATGCTATTTGGGATTCTTTCAGAACGGTATCTCCATATGTGTTTTTGGTAAGCACGCGATAATGCTTATATTCCCGAGCCATTTTTACCAGTTTATTTTCAAGATACCGAATGTGTGCTTTGTTCAAATCACGGCCTGTGAAGATCACGGCTGTTTTCCAGTAATAGTTTTCCTTACCAGAATTATAATCGCTCATATGCTGAATCAAACGTTTTTGGACGTTTTCAGCTTCGCCAATATAAACGCTATCAGAGCCATCGTCTTCCTGACAGAATAGAAAATATATGCCTGCTTCAGTGATGTCCTGCCTGGTGCTATCTTTGACATCGGTACGTGGAATTTTGATAGCTTTGCCATTCCAATTTGATAGTTCTGCGGTCACAAGACCATTTGCATTGCCATCAACAAGGAACAATTCAATTGCTTTTCCATAAGGCATAGGCATTTTCTCCTGTTTTGTATTTTATGATTGTTTTCAGAAAGCTTTTGGCTGGGATTCTAAGTATCAATATTCATTGCCTGCGGGGGCTGCCGCGGCGTCTTTTTCCGCCTTGGCCAGCTTGACGATGCGGCTGGTGCCCAGGCGTTCCGCGCCCAGGGCGATAAAGCGCTCCGCGTCGGCAAAGGAGGAAATGCCGCCAGCCGCTTTTATTTTTACATTCGGGCCGATATGGCGGCTGAACAGCGCAATATCGTCAAAGGTAGCGCCGCCGGTAGAAAAGCCGGTGGAGGTCTTGATATAATCAGCGCCCGCGCGGGTCACAAGGTCGCACATGGTGATCTTTTCTTCCTCGGTAAGCAGGCAGGTTTCAATAATGACTTTGAGAATATGATTTCCGGCGGCTTCTTTCAGCTGGCGGATTTCACTGAGCACATCGTTGGTTCGGCCCTCCTTGAGCGCGCCGATGTTGATGACCATATCGACCTCATCCGCGCCGTTGGCGATCGCGTCCTTGGTTTCAAACACCTTGGCGGCGGTGGTCATATAGCCGTTGGGGAAACCAATCACCGTGCAGACGGCTATTTTTCCCTGTACATAATCATGCGCCTGGCGAACATAGCAGGGAGGGATGCAGACCGAGGCCGTTCCGTAGGCCATCGCGTCATCGCAGATCTGACGAATTTCTGCCCAGGTGGCTTCGGGCTTGAGCAGCGTATGGTCAACGCGGCGGAAAATTTCTTTTCTATCCATCAATGAATCACTCCTTCCGGTACAGCTTTATTGTACTGTGTTTTGCGGCAAATTTCCAGTGCTTTTTTCCGATTTTGTTTATTGACGTTTGACGTTTGAGCGCGCATATGGTAAAATAACGGAAGAAATCCTGCATGATCGGAGGAGAGTACATGAATACGCCCTATATCCGTGTTCTGGGCACGGCTGACTGGCATCAGACCGCGCATAACGACCATTCCTGCTATACGGTGAACGACCGCATCCTGATTGACGCTTGTCCCAGCGTGGTCACGCAGCTGCTGGAATGCGGCGTGGAGCCGCTGGATATTGCCGCCGTATGCTTTACGCATATGCATGCCGACCATATCATGGGTCTGGCGCCGCTGCTGCACTATTGGCGCGTATGCCGCAAGGGCGACCTGAGCGGTCTTACGATCTATGGCCCCAAGGCGACGCTGCGCGAGGCCGTGCGGCGCACGCTGATTTTTGTTTTTGAAAGTGAAGAACGCATGCACAAGAACCTGATCGCGCTGCCCCGCCTCGTGGAGCTGGAGGGAGATCAGGCGGTGGAGCTGCCGGGCGTGAAGGCGCGCGTGACGGACAGCCGCCATGCGACCCCGGGCCTGTGCTGGGTGATGGAGGATGTGGAAACCGGCCGCAGCGTGGGCTTTTCCGGCGATACCGCGTACCAGGATAAGTATCCCGCTTTCTTCCGGGCGGTTGACCTGCTGGTGCATGAGTGCTCGTATGGGGCTGGCCCGGCTGACGCGGTCAATTCCAGCGGTCATTCCGGCGGCTACGAGGCGGCGCGGGTGTGCCGCGAGGCGGAGGCAAAGCGGCTGCTTTTGACCCATACCTATGAACCCAAGCGCGAGGCGGCGCTGGCCATGGCGCGTAAGGAAACTGCCGCGTCGGTGGAATGGGCCATGCCGGGAAATACCTTCGAATTCTGAAAATGGATTACTAATACTATTTTCTCATTAAATCGCTCAATAGAATCCAGAATGTGGTATAATGTA
>JAHZHX010000078.1 GCA_019420065.1 Clostridiales bacterium
AGGAGCTGAAAAAAGAAATCCAGAATTATGTCAAGACGCATACCGCACCCTACAAATATCCGCGTATCGTGGTGTTCTGCGACAGCTTGCCCAAGACCACCTCGGGCAAAATCTGCCGCAACAGGCTGTAAGGAGGAGGGCTGATGGAGCATAAGCGTATCACGCTGTTTGCCGGGCATTACGGCAGCGGAAAAACGAACATTGCCGTGAACTATGCTTTGGCCTTGGCGGCGCAGGGGCTGCCCGTTACGCTGGCCGACCTGGATATCGTCAATCCCTATTACCGGGCCAAGGATTCGCAGGCGGCGCTGGCGGCGGCGGGTGTGCGGCTGATCGCATCGGCTTACGCCAACAGCAATGTGGACGTGCCCGCCCTGCCGCAGGAAATGTACGCGGTGACGGAGGATCGTGCGCGCCTGGCCGTGCTTGATATCGGCGGGGATGATCGCGGCGCGTTGGCGCTGGGGCGGTATGCTCCGGCGATCCTTGCGGAAAACGATTATCAGATGCTGTTTGTTTTCAACCGTTCCCGTCCGCTGACGCGCGACGCGCAAAGCGCGCTGGGCATCATGCGGGAGATTGAGACGGCCTGCGGCATTCCCTTTACCGCGATCGTCCACAATACCAATCTTGGGCGGGAAACGAGACCGCAGACGATCATGGACGCGCTGCCCGCGGTCGATGAATTATCGCGTTTGAGCGGTTTGCCGGTTGCCTTTACGGCCGTGAGCGAAAGGCTTTGCGGCGAGGAGCTTACGGTTCCCGGCGAGCGCTTTTATATCAAACTGCAAAAAACGATTTGGTAGCAAAGGAGAAAAACGATGGCAAGGCTGACGTTCAAAAAGGATCTGTGCAAAGGCTGCGGGCTGTGCATCAAGGCGTGCCCCAAGCAGCTGCTGTCGCTGGCCAAAGAGGAGATCAATGCCAAGGGGCATCATCCGGCGCAGATCAACGAAGCGGAAAAATGCATCGGCTGCGCGTTCTGCGCCACGATGTGTCCGGACTGTGTAATCACGGTGGAAAAGTAAGGAGGGAGAACATGGCGGAAAAAATTCTCATGAAGGGGAATGAGGCGCTGGCCGAGGCGGCGATTCTGGCAGGCTGTCGGCATTACTTTGGCTATCCCATTACCC
The DNA here is from genome assembly GCA_019420065.1 of Clostridiales bacterium. Lineage (GTDB taxonomy): Bacteria > Bacillota > Clostridia > Christensenellales > Aristaeellaceae > SFMI01. The sequence continues at coordinate 1,134 of JAHZHX010000078.1, forward strand.
CGCAGACCGAGGTGGCGGCCTATATGGCGCGCCGCATGCCCAAAATTGGCGGGACCTTTTTGCAGGCGGAGAGCGAGATTGCCGCAATCAATATGGTGATCGGCGCGGCGGCGGCAGGCAAGCGCGCCATGACCTCCTCTTCCAGCCCGGGCATTTCTTTAAAGAGCGAGGGCATTTCCTATATGGCGGGCTGCGACCTGCCCGGTCTGATCGTCAACGTGCAGCGCGGCGGCCCCGGCCTGGGCGGGATCCAGCCCTCTCAGTCGGACTATTTCCAGGCCACGCGCGGAGGCGGGCATGGCGATTATCATCTGCTGGTGCTGGCTCCTTCTTCCGTGCAGGAAATGGCGGATCTGGTGCTGCGCGGTTTTGAAATGTCGGAAAAATACCGCATTCCCTGCATGCTGCTGGCGGACGGTACCATGGGCCAGATGATGGAGCCGGTAACGCTGCCCGAGATCCCGACGCAGGCAAGCGAGAAGCCCTGGGCGCTGACCGGCACAGACGGTAAACGCAAGCCGAACATCATCAATTCCCTGGCGCTGGAGCCGCAGGAACTGGAAAAATGGAATGAAGAGCGTTTTGCCCGCTACGCGCTGGTACAGGAAAAGGAGCAGCTGTGCGAGAGCTACCGTATGGAGGACGCGGAAATCTGCGTGGCGGCCTTCGGTATTGCGGCACGCGTATCCAAAAACGCGGTGGATATAGCGCGGGAAAAGGGCATCCGCGTAGGTATGCTGCGTCCCATTACGCTGTGGCCCTTCCCGAAAAAGGCGTTCCGCGCGGCAGCCGGGCAGTGCAGGCAGTTTATATCGGTTGAGCTGAATATGGGCCAGATGATTGAGGATGTGCGCCTGGCGATCGAATGCAGGCGTCCGGTCAGCCTGTGTGGGCGCACGGGCGGCATGATTCCTACGCCCGAAGAGGTGCTTTCGGCCATCGAGCGCGCTGCGCAGGGAGGAGAAAAGGCATGATCGTGTTTGATAAACCGCAGGCGCTGACGGATGCGCCGCTGCATTACTGCCCCGGCTGCACGCATGGCATCATTCACCGGCTGGTGGCTGAGGCCATGGACGAGCTGGGCATCACGGGCGAGACGATCGGCGTGGCGTCGGTCGGCTGCTCGGTATTCACCTATAACTATTTTAACTGCGATATGGTGCAGGCGGCGCATGGACGCGCCCCCGCGGTGGCCACGGGTGTGAAGCGCGCAGATCCCTCCAAGATCGTATTTACCTATCAGGGCGACGGCGATCTGGCTTCCATTGGCACGGCGGAAACGGTACACTCGGCGGCGCGCGGCGAAAATATCACCATCATTTTTGTCAATAATGCCATTTATGGCATGACGGGCGGCCAGATGGCGCCGACCTCGCTGCCCGGTCAGGTGACGCAGACCTCGCCCTATGGCCGCGATGTAAACACCGTGGGCTATCCGGTCAAAATCTGCGAGATGCTGTCCACGCTGGACGGAGCGGGCTATGTCGAGCGCGTGGCGGTGAACAGCGTTAAGAACGTGCGCGCGGCCAAGAAAGCCATTCTCAAGGCTTTCCGCAATCAGAAGGAGGGAAAGGGGTTCTCGCTGGTCGAGGTGCTGTCCACCTGCCCCACCAACTGGGGCAAAACGCCCGAGGGCGCGCTGGAATGGCTCGAGGAGAACATGATTCCTTATTATCCGCTGGGCGTGTACAAGGATAAATTTGCAGAGGAGGGAGAAAAATGAGCACAACACAGGTGCTGATCGCCGGATTTGGCGGACAGGGCATTCTTTTTGCCGGCAAGTTCCTGGCCTATGCCGGGCTTTTGCAAGGCCGCTGTGTCAGCTGGCTTCCCTCCTACGGACCGGAGATGCGCGGCGGCACGGCCAACTGCTCGGTTATATTGTCGGACAAACAGGTCGGTTCGCCCATTGTCAGCCGCCCGGATATCCTGATTGCCATGAACCTGCCCTCGCTGGAGAAATATGAGCGCGAGGCTCCGGCGGGCGCGAGCATTTTTGTGGACAGCTCGCTGGTAACGCGCAAAGTGGCGCGCGATGACGTGCATGCGTATGCCGTTCCCGCTACCGCGATGGCCGCCGAGCATGGATGCGATACGCTGGCCAACATGATCCTGATGGGGCATGTGATTGCCAAAACGGGCGTGATCCCTTATGAGATGGTGCCCGATACTTTGAAAAAAGTGGTTTCGGCCAAGCATGCCGCGCTGCTGGACAAAAACCTTGCCGCGATTCGGCTGGGCTATGAATATAAGGAGGCGTAAAAGATGCTGGATATTAAAATTGAACGCACGCAGAATCCGGCAAAGAAACCGGAAAAAGGGCAAAAGCTGGGCTTTGGCAAGATCTTTACCGATCACATGTTTGTGATGAATTATACCGAGGGCCAGGGCTGGCATGACGCGCGCATTGTGCCCTATCAGCGGATTTCGCTGTACCCGTCGGCCATGGTGTTCCATTACGGGCAGGAGATGTTCGAGGGCCTCAAGGCCTACAAGGGCACGGACGGCCGCCCCTATCTTTTCCGCCCGGATATGAACGCCAAGCGCGCCAACCGCTCCAATGATCGTTTGTGCATCCCGCGGATCCCCGAAGAGGATTTTGTGCAGGCGGTCAAGGCCGTGGTGGCCGTCGATCAGGACTGGATTCCTGACGAGCCGGGCACTTCGCTGTATGTGCGCCCCTTCGTCATTGCGACGGACGAGTTCCTGGGCGTGGCGCCTTCCAAGACCTATCTGTTCATGATTATTCTTTCTCCCTCGGGCGCGTACTATGAGAGCGGGCTGAATCCTGTCGGTATCTGGATCGAGGATGAATTTGTGCGCGCGGTGCGCGGCGGTATTGGCTTTGCCAAAACGGGCGGCAACTACGCCGCGTCGCTGATCGCGCAGGTGAAGGCACATGACGCGGGCTTCTCGCAGGTGCTGTGGCTGGACGGCGTAGAGCGCAAGTATATTGAAGAGGTTGGCGCGATGAACATCTTCTTCAAGATCAATGGCAAAATTGTGACCCCCATGCTGTCCGGCAGCATCCTGCCCGGTATTACCCGCGATTCGGTGCTGACGCTGTGCAAGGACTGGGGCTACGAGGTAGAGGAACGCCGCATTTCTGTGGATGAGCTGCTTGAGGCGCAGCGCACCGGCGCGCTGGAGGAGTGCTTTGGCACGGGCACGGCGGCGGTCATTTCGCCTGTTGGCCGTCTGCGTTATGAGGATGAGGTAATGACCGTGGGCGACGGCGGCATCGGCCCGGTCAGCCAGCGGCTGTATGATACGGTGACGGGCATTCAGTCCGGCGCGGTGAAGGATCCCTACGGCAACTGGCACGTTTGCGTGGAAGACTGATAGAAAAAATGAGCGTCCGGCAGTCATGCGGCTGCCGGACGTTTATAGTATACAAAGTTACAGAAGATATTCGGCCGGAACGCTTTCGGCCATTTTTTCCGCGCCTTCGAGGCTGGGATGGAGATGATCCCCGCGGTCGTACAGCGCTTCGCGGGAGTCGGGGTCGGCGGCGGAGCGCGTTGCCGCGTCAAAATCGACAACGCCGTCAGCCTCGGTCTGAGAGCGGATCCAGGCGTTCACGTCATGGCGAATGGCTTCGCGCTCAGGCGTATAGCTGGTCCAGCCCTTGATGGTCATAATCGTGGCCAGATATACTTTCAGGCCCAGCGCATGGCCCTTGCTGATATACCAGCGCAAACCGTCGATCAGCTCCTCGGCTGTGGGCAGATCGCTCCAGGGGCGGAATTCGCTGCCCTGTGGATGGATGATATCGTTTACGCCGTGCAGAATTATCACTCGGTCGGCGCCCGCGGCCGCTACCTCGCGCTCAAAACGGTCGGCGCCGTCAGGGCCGTAATGGCGGTGCTGCAGATGGGTATAACGGCGCAGCACGCGGCTGCCGCCGATGCCACGGCGAATCACGGAAAGATTTTCCCGTTTTTCGCGTAAAACACGGAGCATCAGGTAATCGGGCCAGGCTTGGGCGGTAATGCTGTCGCCAAAGCAGACAAGGGCATGCGCCTGCGCATCCGCCAGCGCATCCACTCCGGTCAAAAAGAAGGCGGTGTCAATGGGCTTGCTGTGCCGGGAAGGAAGCACGGGCGCGGCGGCGTAATCGCCTTCGGCATATGCGATGCGGCAAAGGGGGCCGGTAATATTGGTACCGGAGGTCAGCAGCGTAATATCGCCAAGGTACAGGCTGACAGTGTAGTCCGTGCCGCGGGTAAGCGCAAAATCCACCTCATCGCTGCTGGTATTTCCGCCGGCAGCGATGAAACAGCCGGTATTCCCTTGAAAGGTGACGGGAACGGCATTTTTTTGGGCGGAAGAAACGTACACGCGCGTAATGCGCACGTCTTCGGCGCCGCCCAGGTTGGAAAAATGAAGACGGATTTTTGTGCCGTCCAGCATGGCGCGCAGCGTATAGCGCAGGGTGATGTTTTTGGCGTATTGCGCCGGGCGCGCTTCCGAAACGGAAGGCGCGCTTCCCCATACGGCGACCCACTTTTGCGAATTCATTGTAAATACTCCTTTATCAATCAAAAGTGCGCGATTCGTTCCTATTATAACACGGTATGGACAGGAAAAAAAGAGAGGCGCGTTTCTTTTTCGCATAATTTGGCGATTTCGGCAAACAATACGAGGGCATCAGCAAAGCAAAAAGGAGTGGCAGCCAATATGAAGGCTACAGGCATTGTACGCAGGATTGACGAGCTTGGCCGCGTGGTGATTCCCAAAGAAATCCGCAGAACGCTTAGAATTCGCGAGGGCGACCCGTCGCAGATAACAAGGAATGTATGGCAGGCATTTTGCCGGGCGATGAAAGGATTGGCACAAAGGGCTGGATGGGAGAAATAATAAACAGCGTTCATGGCTTGCTGCTGAGGAAATACTAATGCCATTTTGAAAATAATTCATTTGACTTTTACCAAACATTGGCATATAATAAATACATAAATTGATAAAACATAAGATAAAAATGGCGGAGGGTATCTTTATGTATATCGCGCATATTTCCGCAGACAAGCGATATGAGTCCTGCGAGGAACATTCGCGGAATACGGCGCTACTTGCGCAAAATGAATTGTCGGCGATTGGTCTGGGACAGGCAGGCTACACGGCAGGGCTGTTGCATGACTGCGGCAAATTTACGTTTGAATTCAACGAATATATTTGCAAAGCCGCGGCAAACGAGCCTGTCCGGAAAGGCTCCGTGATTCATACCTTTGCCGGAGTGCGGTATTTGCTTGAAAACTTTCATCATACAGATGGCGTAAATATTGGCTGGGAGGACCTTACGGCTGAAGTGCTTGCAGCTGCCGTGGGGGGACATCACGGCCTTTTTGACTTATATGGCGAGGATCGCCAAGGCGGTTTTCGGCACCGGCTGGACAAACAGCCGGCCTATGACGCGCGGGCAATCGAAGGGTTTGTTCATGACTGTGCGGACGAGCGGGAACTAAAGCGGCATTTTCAATCGGCGCAACAGGAGATAAAAGCGTTTGCGGAAAATGGCATCTGTCAGTATGCGCGGGGAGATGATGAGGGACTTTTCGCCTGGGGATTGCTTGTGCGGCTGATTACCTCGGCCGTCGTATCCGCCGATCGAACGGGCACGGCGGCGTTCATGGCGGGGAAAAAGGCCGAGCTTTCCCTTCCGGTTTCATGGGCGGCGGCTGCCAACAATCTGAATGAATATCTGGCCGCTTTTCCAATGGACAAACCCATCCAGAAGGCGCGAAAAGCGTTTTCAGATGCTTGCGGCGAGGCTGCTTCGGGCGAAGAAGGGCTGTACCGGCTGGATTTGCCGACCGGCGGCGGAAAAACGCTTGCGGCGCTTCGCTTTGCAGTCAGGCATGCAGAATTGTATCATAAAAAGCGAGTTTATTATATTTCCCCGCTTTTGTCCATCATTGAGCAGAATGCCGCTGTCATCCGGGAAGCGCTGGGAGATGCAGCGCTGGTGCTGGAACATCACTCCAATATTGTGCGGGATGAGCAGAAGGGAGAGGAGCTGGCGCAAAGTGAATTGCTGCAGGAAAACTGGGAAGCGCCTGTTATTATTACAACGCTTGTGCAGCTGCTGGAAACGATGTTCAGCGGTAAAATGTCGGCCGTTCGCCGTTTCCATTGCCTGACAAACAGCGTAATCATTATCGACGAGGTACAGTCTTTGCCTCCCCGGCTGCTTACGCTTTTTAACTGCGCGGTCAATTTTTTAACGGTCTGCTGCAAAACAACCGTTGTGCTGTGTTCCGCCACTCAGCCTACCCTTGAGAAAATGGATCATCCCATGCTTCCATGCAGAAGGATCATTGAACCTCGGCTGCTTGAAACTTTTGCGCCGCTTTTTAAACGGACGCGCATTATAGATGGCGGCGCGGTCGCTATGCAGCAGCTGTTCCTGCGGGCGGCAGATCTCCTGAATGAAGTCAATAGTCTGCTTGTGATATGCAATACCAAAAAGGAAGCGGCGGAGCTGTATGAACGTCTGGAAAGTCTGGAAGGGGTAGCGCGCTTCCATCTTTCGGCCGGAATGTGCATGGCGCACCGCAAGAGTACGCTGTCACGGCTGGAAAAAGCGCTGTACAGCCGACAAAAGTTGGTTTGCGTATCCACACAGTTGATTGAGGCTGGCGTGGATATCAGCTTTTCGGCGGTGATTCGCCTGTCGGCGGGGCTGGATAATATCGTACAGGCTGCGGGGCGCTGCAACCGGCACGGCGAGATGACGCGCCCGGGCGACGTTGTCATATGCCGGATGCTGGGGGAGAAGCTGGGGCCGCTTCGTGAAATTACGGATGCGCAGCATGCGCTTAACGAGCTGCTGGCCGAGTATAAAAAGCGTCCGGAAAGCTTCAGGGACGATTTGTCCTCTGACGCGGCGGTGGAGAAATACTATCATGTTTTGTTTCAAAACAGGAGGCAGGTATGTGGCAGTATGGACGGTCCTGCGGGTGGGCAAAGCCTGTTTAAGCTGCTTTCCGTTAACGCGCAATTCAGAGACGAGCAGGAAACGGCGTATTATCTTGCGCAGGCGTTTTATACGGCAGGAAAACTCTTCCGGGTGTTTGAGGATGACAGTGAAAGCGTTCTGGTTCCTTATGGGCAGGGCGCGGAACTGATTGAGCAGCTTGACGCGGCGAATGCCAAATACGACATACAGCACACGCAGACGCTGCTGCGGCAGGCGGCACCGTATGCGGTTTCGCTTCCCGCATCGGCGGCAGAACGGCTGCGGCGCAAGGGAATGATTTATCAGATATGCGATGGCAGCGTTGCGGTACTGAATCGCGACGTTTACGATCTGTGTACAGGAGTAAAGGAGGAGAGCGACCAATGCAGCATCCTAATTTTGTAGAATTTGAGGTTTACGGCCCCTACGGACTGTTTTCAGATCCCATAACGCGCATTGGCGGCGAAAAATGCAGCTATCAGATACCGACCTATGAGGCCATAAAGGGCGTGCTGTCGTCAGTCTACTGGAAACCGACCATCATCTGGTATGTGGATGAGGTACGGGTTCTCAACCGTATCCAAACGGAGGTAAAGGGGATTCGTCCGATCAAATACAATGGCGGCAACGAGCTGGCGTATTATACTTATCTGAAAAACTGCCGCTACCAGGTACGGGCGCATTTTGAATGGAACATGAACCGGCCTGAGCTTGCGGGAGACCGCAACGAAAACAAACATCACGAAATGGCAAAGAAAATGATCCGGCGCGGCGGACGGCGGGACG
>JAHZHX010000079.1 GCA_019420065.1 Clostridiales bacterium
CCGTCGCTTCTATTCCCTCGCCGACTTTGGTGGGCAGCTAGCTGCCCACCAAAGTCGCAGCAACTCCCGTCCCATGCGTCCTCTCCATTGGGCTGCTCCAAGAGAGATCCTTTCTTCTTTCCCTGTCCAATATGTTTGACAAACCTACACGTCGGATAGCATGCGCATTTTCCATCCATTCAACCCGAGCAGGTTTCTTCCTCAACTACCTCCATGGTCTCCTCTCGCGCGCTTTCATCTCCCGCCGTCAGCGTTTTCCGCTCCTGTTCGAGCCAGCTTAAAAAGTCCATCAGCCTCTTTGCAGGGCAGGGCGTCTCCTGATACCGCGACCGCTGGCAAAGCTCGTCGCAAAAACAGCGCTGGACCTGCCCCACAAACTGATAGGCCGTCTTCATCAGATGCGCTGACCTGTGCGTGTTGCGCCCCTGATCCTGCAAGCTCTCGCGCAGTTCTTTCACCAGTTCGCTGCATACCTGCTCTACCGCTTCCAAGTCCGCGCCGAATTGAGAACGGGTGTACTGCCGCAGCACCTCGTCTACGCTCAAGCCCTCGCGCCAGTACATCTCAAGCAACGCCTCCGTAGCGCGGCTGCTGACGCTTCCCTCGCTCATCCTCTTGCGCACCCTTCGCAGCTCGGCATACTCCATCCCCATTCTTCTGGCGCATTCGCTGCGATTGCCGCGGCACACGTTCTCCAGCGTATACTCAAGAAGATACTGCATCAGCGTCATTTGTATATCCCTTCCCCTGTGTCGCTTTTTTGCATGCAGAGCATAGCACAGCGGCCACGGCCCCGAAATGGGGCGAATTTTTCTTTATCAGGAAAAAATATGCCCCATGCCCCTGTGCGCCGAACCATGGTACGATGTGGTTGAGGATTCAAATGATAACGGGGGTCTCTATGCTGGATACGATGAATGTGCTTGTAAACAAGCTTTCCCTGCAGATCAGCCGCGCCGCGGAAGGGGATATGTCCATCCTGGACTCGGTCAGGCATCTGCTGCACGAACAGATCTGCGATGGCTTTGAAATTTGCATCCCGTGGCAGACTTTTACCCGCGGAGGCAAGTTCCGTTCGCAGGACAACATGATAAACGCGCAGATCGCTTCGGTCACATCCGAGAGCCGCGTCCTTTGGGCGCTCAAGCTCCAAATGCGTGACGCCGCGCTGGCAAAACGGCTTTGGACCTATCATCTGGGCATACGGGTCTTCGATCAGGACAGCCTTTACCTCTGTTATGCCAGATGCTGTTATGACCACCTCGCAGGCTCGATCTATTCCTCGCGCACCTTCCCCCTGTCGGCCGATCCGCTCCCCGAGCCGCTCCTGTTCAGCCCCGATCTGAGATGTATGTGCGGGAAGACCGTTTTCCCCGTCGAGCCCCTGGAATTGCGGTGTGACACGGTCTCAGACTTTCTGGAGTGCTTTGGAGATCCGCAGCGCACGCATCCGCTGCTTCTCATCACTTGCGCCGACGCCGTCTCTCCGGCTCAAGCCGCCGAGCTGCTGCTCGGCAACGCGATCGTATACTGGTGTACGGATGCGGCCGCCGTGATGCATCTCAACAGCATTCTGCCGGAAGCGCTTTACACGCCGTGGGATTCCGTTCGGGCTTTTTTGCCGGTGGGAGGAGAACAGCCTTATCACCCCTGTTGGCTTTATGAGGATATCCACCGGATGGGACGGGAGGAATTTCTGCGCGGCCTTCGTCAGGCCTATTGCGCAACCATGCGCTCGCTGGAACGGAAGAACTTCCTGACCATTGAGGATGTTTTCCGCTATCAGGACCAGCTTCATATCTCCGAATTATCCCGGCAGCTTGACAGGCAGAAATCCGAGTCAATTCGCCTTCTTGCGCAGAACGCAGATCTCAGCGCAGCGATATCCGACCTGCAAAGCCGTCTGCAAACGCTGGAGCAAAGCGCCGGCGCCCGGCAGCTTCAGGAGTTTGAATCCCTCCTGAATGAATGCATGGCGGAAACCGACGCGCTGAAAAAGGGGATCTCCTCGCTTTGCGAGAGGCTCTACTGCACATTGGGCGCCGGTTTTCACCCCGATGAATCAGAACAGGCCGCGCCGCTTCAGGAGCTGGCGCAGGCCATCTACGCCGCGCTTGCCTGCGCCGCCTCCCGAAAGGGATAACTATTTCTTTCCCTCATACTGTGCCAGAAACGCGTCCATGCTGATATTATGCGTCATACAATAATGCATGAGCTGCTCGAACAGCAGCAGGGATTCCGGGCATTCATCCTGTTCGAGCGCCCTTTGCAGCGTATTTTCGCCGACCCGAAGTTCAAGGGCCATATTGCGGGCGTCCGAACGGAACACCTCTTTCAGCGTATAATTGTATATCCACCTCAGCATCCCTGAATGATCCATATTCGTCTCTCCTTTCGCGCCTTCACGCACGCTCCATTGATACCGTCTGTACAGATGATCCACGCTGATGCCGTTGCCATAGCAGTAGAGCAACAGATTGGTCAGAGCCATGCATCCGCCCTTTCCAAGCCCGATGCGTCCAAAGTTATATTGCAGCGTCCTCAGGCACACATCCAATTCTCTGGCCATCCCTGTTTTTGTCAGAAACCGTTCTTCCAACATGGTCTGAAAGAAAAACGCGATAAACCCATGATCCTGCATTAGCATTCCCCCTGAGCCAAATTATAGCAGATAAAACATGAATGGGGCATATGAAAGATTTTGCATACTCGCCCTTCACACAGAAGTTATACAAAACAGCCCCGGCCGGAACGCTTTGTCCCGGCCGGGGCTGTTTTTTGTATTTTCATCTCTACTCCGTCTTTCTGGAGTAGAGTACTGGTTTTGCAGGCAACTTTCTTAGGCATATCATCCATGCAACCGTCCGACTGATTGGCGCCGATGGCCTGACTCTCTGTTTTGATCTTTCCTTATCCCTGTTCATTAGAGCAATTAAGGAACTGCGCACTCCCGAACGCTCTTTTCTATCTCATCCATCTTTTGAAGCATATCCTTCGCCAGCGCCACCTGACAGCGAGTGCGTGTCAGATTATGCTTCGGGTAATCCGTCTTGAAATATGGATTTCCCAATAGATAATCGTCCAGAAACCGTGTCGCCAGCTCGCAGGCCAGTGCGAAACAGCTCAGCGGCAGCGTTTCAATTTCCTTTTCCGTAAGGGCGGATGCCGTGTGCCTGAGAAACCCTTCCGCAAACGCCCGAAAGACCTCCATGTTCAGGCCCGCTTTTTCCGCGTCCGGGCAGTCCTCCTCCACGTAGTTAGCCGCGAAGCGGATGGCGTCGCCGAAGTCGTGCCCCACCAGTCCCGGCATCACCGTGTCAAGATCGATCACCACCAACGCCTCATCCGTATCTTTGTCGAAGAGCACGTTGTTGATCTTCGTGTCGTTGTGCGTCACGCGCAGGGGCAGTTCCCCCGCCTCGTACAGCTCCGTAAGCCGGCACGCCTGCCGGCGCACCGAGAGCAGCCAGTCGTATTCCGCCTGCGCTTCCGCAAGCCGCCCGAAGGGGTCCGCCTGCGCGTCGGCGATGAGTTTTTCGTATCGCTTCTTCGTGTTGTGGAAGTCCGGGATTGTCTCGTACAGCCGAGCGGCGTCAAAGTCTGAAAGCAGCATCTGGAACTCTCCAAACGCCTCTCCCGCGTTGCGGATGATGCGCAGGTTCTCCGTGCTGTTGTAGGTATTGGACGGTATGTAGTTGAACAACCGCCAAAAGCCGCTCTCATCGAACACATATGTCTTGCGATCTGCAGTATGGTGGAAGTGCAGCGACCGCTTTTTCGGCGCTCTGGCGCGAATGTGCTCCGTCACCAGATCGATGTTGTCCATCACCTGCGCCGGGTTTTTGAACACGAACGTGTTTACCCGCTGCACGACATAGGTCTTGGGCTTGCCATCGTCGCGGATGTAGTCCACCCTGTAGGTGCGGTTCACATTTCCCACTTTGATCTCCTCGAAGGACTGGAAGGCCCCCTGAATGCGGAAGGCCTCGCAGACCTGCCGCAGGCTCTGTTCGATGGTCATGTTGTCGGTCGTCATACGTGCTTCGCTCCTCTGTGGTTTGATGTCATCAGCAGGACGGATCATCGTCCTGCTCGCCGTTTCTTGCCAATGGATTGCCAGATTGTGCTTTGGCGGATCCTCTCTGATTCCGCCGCAAGCAGCATGCCTATGCCGCCGCCCAGGCCGTTGCTGAGTACGTCGTCAACCTCGCACCACCCCATGCCGAAAAACCACTGCGCAGCTTCGATCAGCACGGAAAACAGCACCGAAGCCAGAATCGTTTTCCCGCTCGGGATGAGCTGATATAATATAAAGCCGAATGGCACGAACAGCAGGATGTTGTTGACGATCTGCGCACGGGTATCCGCATTGCTCAGGAAATCTTGATAGGATCGAAACAGTTCAAAGCTGACAGCGAAATGTTCGTTGCTCGTGCGCACATAGAGCGTGATGTATACAATGAACAAAACATAGAGCGCCAAGAGTCCCCAGCGCAGCTTTCTGGGCAGCAGCGCCGACAGTATCATAACGCCAGCCGCACCCAGCACAATCAACGCTGGATGCTTGGCAAGCTGCTTATCCAGCAGAAAAACTTCCTGGCCTTCCAAGTTAATGGCGACTTTTTCCTGCAGTTTGCCGTCCTGATACACATACTTTGCCCCGTACTGGCCCTTGCGCACTTCAACAGGATTGCCCGCCAGATCATAGTACCATTCCACGGATACGTCGCCATCAATGTATTCCTTGCGCACAGTCGCATATCCGGATGCGCTGACCATGGGCTGACCCTCTTGGTCAAGATAGGTGATGGAAATGTTCTGCCCCTGTGCATCGTATTCTCGCAGATCGCCATAGTATCCGCCATCGACTTTCACCAGCTGCCCGTCAAGCCCGTAGTACATGTTGACCTTCGCCCGGCCTTTTTCATCACAGATGCACTTGACCGTCGAATATCCCGACGTGATCTCCATGGGTTCCCCGTTGATATCCACATAGGTGTATTCAACGCAATGGCCCTGTTCGTTGAATGCGTCCCGGCGCATGCCGTACTGTCCGCCCCAGAGCGCCACCGGCTTGCCTTCCACATCATAATAGGTGTCAAGCACTGCATGACCAGCGGCGTCATACGTTCGCTTGAGGATGGCATATTCCGATGTATTCAGCATCAGGTTTCCATCCGCATCCAGGTAATCATACTGAACGCATTGATTTTTTTTGTTGTACGTTCTGGCCACGCCGTAATATCCGGCCTTGACGGCGCACGGCTCGCCAGCCAGATCAAAGTAGAACTCCCGAATCGGATTCCCGGCTTCGTCCAGTGTCTGGATGCTGTACGCATACCGATCCGAACCGACGGTCAGGTTTCCCTGTCCGTCCACATACTCCACCCGTCTGGTCGTCTCGTCAAGCTGTACCGTGCGTGTCTCGTTCTCTGCAAAACCGGAAGGCATGCAGAGAAACAATAGTATAATCATCAACCATATGGTTTTCCGCGTCATTGTATATGGCTCCTCAAGCCAAGCCTTGATAGCATTTGCTTAAAACTTCCGCCACACCATCTTATTGACTACGCCGGTGTAGCTCTGGATGATCTTCACGACCTTGGTGGAGACGTTCTCCTCCACATAGTCCGGCACGGGGATGCCGTGGTCGCCGCTTTGGTTCAGCTCGACAGCCGCGTCCACCGCCTGAAGCAGCGACTTTTCGTCGATGCCGGCGAGGATGAAGCATGCCTTGTCCAGCGCCTCGGGACGCTCGGTGGATGTGCGGATGCACACCGCCGGGAAGGGATGTCCGACGCTGGTGAAGAAGCTGCTCTCCTCCGGTAGTGTGCCAGAGTCGCTCACCACGCAGAAGGCGTTCATCTGCAGGCAGTTGTAGTCAAGGAAGCCCAGCGGTTCATGCTGAATGACCCGCTTGTCCATCTGGAAGCCGCTCTGTTCCAGGCGCTTGCGGCTGCGCGGGTGGCAGGAGTACAGAATCGGCATGTCATACTTCTCCGCCATGCGGTTGATCGCCGTGAACAGGCTTACAAAGTTCTTCTCCGTGTCGATATTCTCTTCGCGATGCGCGGAGAGCAGGATATACTTGCCCTTTTCCAGCCCCAGCCGGGCGTGGATGTCGCTGGCCTCGATTTTAGAGAGGTTTTTGTGGAGCACCTCCGCCATGGGACTGCCCGTCACATACGTGCGCTCCTTGGGCAGGCCGCAGTCCGCCAGATAGCGCCGCGCGTGCTCGGAATAGGCAAGGTTCACATCCGAAATGATGTCCACGATGCGGCGGTTCGTCTCCTCCGGCAGGCACTCGTCCTTGCAGCGGTTGCCTGCTTCCATGTGGAAGATCGGGATGTGCAGGCGCTTTGCGCCGATCACAGAAAGGCAGCTGTTTGTGTCGCCCAGCACCAGCACTGCGTCCGGCTGAAGCTCCACCATCAGGTCATACGACTTGGCGATAATGTTGCCCATGGTCTGCCCCAGCGTCTCCCCCACGGCCTCCATGTAGATGTCCGGATCGTCCAGCTCCAGATCGCGGAAGAACACGCCGTTGAGGTTGTAGTCGTAGTTCTGGCCGGTGTGGGCCAGCAGGCAGTCGAAGTACAGGCGGCACTTCTTGATGACCTCTGCCAGGCGGATGATCTCCGGGCGCGTGCCCACGATGATGAGCAGTTTCAGTTTGCCGTTATGCTTGAAAGAAGCCATAGTTGCCTCCGTTTATACAGGATAGGTTCGGTTTTGGACGATCTCCCCGGCCTCGACCTTCATGCTGCGTGGAATGCGGTTCTCGGCCTTGATGATCGCGCCCAGACAGACATGGACGCCTTCTTCCAGCACGCAGCCGTGATCGACGATGGCGCCGCAGTTGACGATGCACCCAGCCTTGACAACGCAGTTTGCGTTGACGATGGCATGCGGCAGGATGACCGCGCCGTGTTCTACTTTTGCCGTGGGACTGACATAGGCCGTGGGATGGATGAGCGTCGGAATCGAACAGCCCGCGGCGATGAGACGATGCAGCCAGTTCAGCCGCGTCTCGTTGTTGCCGAACGCGGGATAGAAGAATGTATTTTCATCCCTATATCGTGCAAAGTCCTCGCACTTGCCCAGCACATCATCCGCATGGCTGTTGTCGTCCAGAAAGGCCACGTCATAGCCTAGCTGCGCCACTATATCCGCCACCGTGCGCCCGTAGCCGCCCGCGCCCAGAATGACCAGCCGCATCAACCCTTCACCTTCTCAAAAAACGTATCGGGTCGGCTCGGGTCAAAGATCTCATTGCAGGTCATCACCGTGACCAGATCTTCCGTATCGCTCAGGTTGATGATATTGTGCGTCCAGCCAGGGATCATGTAAACCGCCTCAATCTTTTCACCCGAAACCTCGAACTACACGATCTCGCCGGTATTGATGTTCCGCTCCTGAATGAGGCCATGGCCATGCACCACGATGAACTGTTCCCACTTGCTGTTGTGCCAGTGCTGCCCCTTGGTGATGCCGGGCTTAGAGATGTTGATGGACACCTGACCGCAGTCCGCCGTGTGCACCATCTCCGTGAAGCTGCCGCGGCCGTCCACATTCATCTTCAGGGCGTACTTGAACTTATCCGCCGGCAAGTAGGTCAGGTACAGCGAAAACAGCTTTTTGGCAAAAGAACCTTTCGGCATCCTGGGCATCAGCAGCGTGGCGGGCTGGGATTTGAACTCCTGCAAAAGGTCGACGATCTCGCCCAGCGTGACCTTGTGGGTGACGGGGACATAGCAGTAGCGGCCATTTTCTGTGGGCACGGGGTTCAGACCGTCATACTCGCAGCGCGCTTCCTTGCCCTCCAGCAGATCGAACATGCCCTCAATGAGGTCGTCAATATAGAGCAGCTCCAGCTCCGTCGAGCGGTCGTTGACCGTGAATTGCTCATCGTTGGCCACCGCCCAGCAGAAGGTCGAAACCGCGCTGTTGTACTTCGGGCGACTGTGGCCCATCAGATTTGGGAATCGATAGACCGCTACCTTCGCGCCGGTCTCCTCGCCATATCGAAAGAAAAGCTCCTCCCCCGCCAGCTTGCTTTTGCCATAATCGCTCTCGCCGTAGCGCCCGATCAACGTCGCCTGGATCGAACTGGAGAGCATGATCGGAGCCTTGTTGCCGTGCTTCTTGAGCGTGTCCAGCAGCGTGGAGGCAAAACCAAAGTTTCCCCGCATGAACTCCGCGTTGTTCTGGGGACGATTCACGCCTGCCAGATTGAACACGAAGTCGCAGTCCGTGCAGTATGCATCCAGCTGTTCCGGCGTGCTGTCAAGATCATAGCTGTAGATGTTTTCAATGTGGAGATTGAGCCGCATGCGGTTCTTGCCGTCGCGGATGTTTTTGAGGT
>JAHZHX010000008.1:0-3572 GCA_019420065.1 Clostridiales bacterium
TCTGGGCCTTGCAAACCCGTTCCGTTACCGCGGCTACATCTACGACGATGAAACCAAGATGTATTATCTCCAAACGAGATACTACAAGCCGGAATGGAATCGGTTTATCAATGCAGATAGTATTACACATGATTGTATTGATGAGCGTATTGATAATTGCTATGCATATTGTAATTGTTGTCCGACCATGTATACAGATGATGGTGGCTTAAAAGGGAATGTGTTTGAAATTGGGCGAGGATGGAACGGCAGAATTGACCCAAGCGGCAATGGAGTAAGAAGGCATATTCATATTTTTAAGGATAATAAAGAATTTGCTCAGAATGATGATGGAACGATACATGAGCACTTGGATAATAATCCCCCTAAGTGGTTGCGTGAAAAATTGAATGATATGCGAAAATGGAAGTGGAAGGACGCAACGCCAGCGCCTTCTGAATCGCCGGCACCATCATCTACGCCGACAATATCGCCAAGGCCTCAACCAACACCATGTCCTTTGCCTGCACCAGCTCCTGCTGTAGTTCCTGCACCGCGTTCGAAAAATAAAAATGTTGGGGAAGCTGGCTTGGGTATATTAGGAGCGGGCGCAGGAATTGGTATAATATGGCTTATTATCAAAGTTTCAGCGGCACCCTACACGGGCGGATTGTCGCTGGTTCTTCTATAAATGCGAAAGGAATTTTGATGCATGCTTTCTCAACTTGTATCTTTATACTATAGCGATGCAATATCGCCGTATAGCGAATGGGATGAAGCATGGGATGCAGTAGCCTCACATAATGTTACTGAGATTCTTCAAACGTGTTTTTTACATGCACAGCCTTATTTGCCTGAGAAACTTGTGGAATTGCTAAACGCAGGTTATTTTCATGATAAACTGCTAAAAAAAGTTGTAGTTTCCAGAAAAAGGAAAAAAGGTATAGCTTATCTTTATCTTTCATCAGATAATGATTTTTTGCTATCATTTTGTGGAATATCAAAGCTATCGTTTCATGGAAACATTATTGATGAAAATGCAAATTATCCAGGGTCGTACAAAAATATCAGTATTGGTCAAATCTTATCTATATGGTTTGATTATCAAAAACAGCTAAAATGTATTATTTTACTGGATAATGAACGCTATATATCAATAGAAGCGCAAAGCTGCAGCATTGAGTAAATTTGGGGCATCCGCTTCGGCGGATGCCCCTTTTCTCATTGAGAACGATTATTCTTCTGCAACGGCCAGAATACCGCGTGGGCGGAAAGCGGAAGGGGACATGCCAAACTGTGCGGTGAAGGCATGACAGAAGGCGCTGTGGTCGGTATAGCCGCATTTTTTTCCGGCTTGGAGTGCAGGCTCGCCGGCCGCGAGCAGTTCGCTGGCGTAGAGCAAGCGCTTCAGGCGGATATATGCATGCGGCGAATAGCCGGTGACATCCTTAAAACGATGCTGAAAGGAAGAACGGCTCATATAGAATCGCGAGGCGAGCGAAGCACAGGAGAGGTTTTCGCCCAGATGCGACTGGATATAAACTAATGCCTGGGTGATTTTTTCATCGGAGGGAGCGGCGAACGACGGCGTTTCTTTACCTGGATCGACGCGGCAGAGAAGCACCAGCAGCTCAATCAACAGCGCCTGAGAAAGTGCGTCGGAATAAGGAGAAGGAACGGATTGCTCCTTTTCCAAACGGGTGCATAAACTGTAAAGCGTGCCGCGATCAGCGTCGCTTAGCCGCAGAATGCTGCGACCGCTTTGGCGCGCGCGGGTAAAACAGGCGCTTAAACCGCCCTCCTCGGAGGAAAGAGAGGCCAAAAAGGTGCTGTCCAGATAGAGAATATAACGTTCGTAGGGCAAATCAGCGTATGCGTGCATTTTGTGCAGCTGGCCGCGGGCAATCACCAGCAGGTCACCCGGAGTGAGCCGCGCGGTCTCGCTTTCAACGGTATATTCCGTATGACCGGAGCGAAAAAAAACCAGCTTGTCAAAGGAGTGGAAATGCCAGTCAACGCGCACTTCATTTTGATCGATGGTATGGAACAGGCGAAAATGCTCGTTCAAGTATCCGCGCTCGCTGCCGGAAACGTGCATGTCGCAATCACTCCTTTTGATAACCAATGAAAATATTATAGCAGTTGCGGCAGGATGTGGCAAGAAAAAAGAAATAACAAACTAAATTCTATTATTATTAAACAAAATTTTATATAAATAGACTTAAAATTAAAAAAGTATTGTTTTTAAATAATCAATTTCTCTTGATAAAACGTCAAAAACCGGTATACTTAAACAGGGGGTGAGAAAGTGGCAAAAATTTTCATTGTGGAGGATGATCCGGTTATTGCGGGGGCGGCAGCAAAGCATATTGCCTCCTGGGGATATGAAGTGGCCTGCGCGCAGGATTTTCATCATATAACAGAGGAAATGTGCGCGTTTGAGCCGCATCTGGTATTGCTTGATATCGCTCTGCCATACCGCAACGGTTATCATTGGTGCAGCGAGATCCGCAAAGTATCGAGCGTGCCGGTGATCTTTATTTCTTCTGCCTCCGACAGCATGAACATTGTTATGGCCATGAATATGGGCGGAGATGATTTTATTGCCAAGCCCTTTGATTTGAATGTGTTATCCGCAAAGGTGCAGGCGCTGATGCGCAGAACCTATGATTTAGCCGTCAGGATGCCGGTTCTGACGCATCGGGGAGCTTATTTGAATACGGCGGACGCCACGCTGAGCATCGGGGATGAAAAAATTGAATTAACACGCAACGAATATCGTATTCTGCTGACGCTGATGGAACGCAAAGGGCAGATCGTCGGCCGCGATCTGCTGATGGAAAAGCTATGGGAAAGCGACAGCTTTGTGGATGAAAATACGCTTTCGGTCAACGTGACGCGGCTGCGGAAAAAGCTGGACGGCGCAGGACTGAGCGGCTTTATTGCCACAAGAAAGGGCGCGGGGTATATTATTGAATGAAAAAGCCGGAGATTGAAGCGGTGCCCATTTACCGCAGAATTGGCGCGGGCGTTTTCTATGCGGCGCTATGTCTGCTGTGCTGCATGATTATTTTTTCGCTTTACCAGCTGCCGTATGAGGCTATTCTGTATGCGGCAATGATCTGCGCGTTTATCGGCTTTATCTTTCTGGGCGTGCGGACGGTGATCAATCATCGTCGGCGCGGAAAGCTGCGCCTGTGCCGGGAGAATGTAAATACGGGAGATTTGACGCTTCCGCCGCCGCAATCGGTCATGGAGGCGGAATATCAGGCGTTGGCGCGCGAGCTGACGCAGGAAAACCGCCTTCTGCGGGATAGGCATGAGCACACGCTGCGGGAAATGCGTGATGATTATACCCTGTGGGCGCATCAGATCAAAACGCCGATCGCGGCGCTGCGTCTGCTGCTATCCCAACGTGAGGACGACATGGCGCGGGAAGAGGCGCTGGAGCTGATGCGCATTGAGGAATATGTGGAGATGGCGCTTTCGGTGCAGCGGCTCAGCGGAGACAGCAACGATTTGTGTCCCAGGGAATATGATCTGGATGCGATTGTGCGCAAAACGGTGCGCAAGTATTCGCGGCTGTTTATCCG
>JAHZHX010000008.1:3582-49103 GCA_019420065.1 Clostridiales bacterium
TGAATCTGCGTTATGAAGCGCTGCATGCGCGGGTCGTTACGGATGAAAAATGGCTGGGATTCATTCTGGAACAGACGCTGATGAACGCGCTCAAATATACCGAGCAGGGCGGCATCGATATCACCATGGAGGGGAACGAACTGATTGTCAGCGATACGGGGATCGGCATTGCTCCCGAGGAACTGCCGCGCGTGTTTGAGCGCGGTTATACCGGTTATAATGGCCGCGCGGGGCAGCGCGCTACCGGCATGGGGCTGTACCTGTGCCGGAAGGCGGCTGGACTGCTGGGGCACACGCTCCGTATTGAGTCGGTACAGGGAGCTGGCACGCGGGTGCGCATCGGCTTTCAGCGCGACCGGCTGCAAGTGGAGTAAGCCTTTCAAAAATGTAAGATACCGGCGGGAAAATGTAAGCCAAATCGATGGCAGCACATTTTCCCGTCTTGCTATAATGGGGCTGCAAGTTTGCAAAAGGAGTGATTGAAACCATGCCAATGCTTGAAGTAAAAAATCTGAAAAAAATCTATGCCACCCGCTTTGGCGCGCATCAGGTGCAGGCGCTGGAGGATGTGAGCTTTACCGTAGAGCGCGGCGAGTATGTGGCCATCATGGGCGAGTCAGGTTCCGGCAAAACGACGCTGCTCAATATTATCGCGACGCTTGACAAACCTACGGCCGGTCAGGTGCTGTTGTCCGGAGAGAATGTATTTGAACAGCCGGAGAAGAATATGGCGGCTTTCCGCCGCGATCATTTGGGCTTTGTATTCCAGGATTTCAATTTGCTGGATACCTTTTCCCTGCGCGACAATATCTTTTTGCCGCTGGTGCTGGCGGGCAAAAAGTATGCCGACATGCAAAAACGCCTGGAGCCGCTGGCCAAGCGGCTGAATATTTCGCAGCTGCTGAACAAGTACCCTTACGAGGTGTCGGGCGGTCAGAAGCAGCGCGCCGCGGTGGCCCGCGCCCTGATTACCGAGCCGGAAATCATCCTGGCCGACGAGCCGACCGGCGCGCTGGACTCCAAAGCTTCCGGCGAACTTTTGCGGCTTTTGCGCGAAGTCAATCTTTATGGGCAGACGATCCTGATGGTCACGCACTCGGTCATGGCGGCCAGCAACGCTTCGCGCGTGATGTTCATCAAGGATGGACGGATCTATCACCAGGTATTCCGCGGCAACCAGAGCAACGAGGAAATGTATCAGAAAATTTCGGATACTTTGGCGATGATCGCCTCGGGGGTGGACGCCAATGCGTAAGCTGTTCTATCCGCGTATGGCGCTGAGCAACCTGAAGCTCAACCGCCGCTTCTGCGCGCCCTATCTTTTGACGGTGGCGCTCTCCTGCGCTATGTATTACAACATCTGCTTTGTGCAGAACAACCGCGGGATTGAGCGCATCGGCGGGCCGACCACGAGCATGATCCTCTCCACGATATTGCAGATGGGCACGGCGGTGCTGGCGATTTTTTCGGTCATCTTTCTGTTCTATACCAACTCGCTTCTAATCAAGCAGCGCAAGCGGGAACTGGGCTTGTACAGCGTGCTGGGCATGCAGAAACGCAACATTGCTCGTGTGCTCTTGTGGGAAAGCATGGCCGTTACCGGGCTTGGCATTGTGCTGGGCTTGGCCGTGGGTATCCTTTTAAGCAAGCTGGTGCTGCTGGTGCTGTGCGCGGTGATGCGCTTTGAGGTGCCGCTGGGATTTGAGATCAATCTTTCGTCGATTGCGCAAAGCGTGGCGCTCTTTGGCGTGATTGGCGTTGTCAACCTGTTCAGCAGTCTGATACACGTCAGCCGCGTCAGTCCCATTGAACTGATGCGCGGCAGCAACGTGGGCGAGCGCGAGCCTAAAGCCAACTGGTTTACAGCGCTGCTGGGAGTCATTGCCCTGGGAACGGGCTATATAATGGCTATTGTGGTCAAAAATCCTGTGGAAGCGATCACGTTCTTCTTCTTTGCGGTCATCCTGGTCATTTTGGGCACCTATTGCCTGTTTATCTCGGGCAGTATTGCGATGCTGCGCATCCTGCGGCGCAACAAGCGCTTCTATTATCAGCTGAAGCACTTTACGGCAGTATCGGGCATGATGTACCGCATGCGGCAGAACGCGGCGGGTCTGGCCAGCATCTGCATTCTGTGTACGATGGTACTGGTGATCTTTTCTACCACCGTCAGCCTGAACATCGGTATGGAGGATGCGCTGCTGGAACGCTATCCATATGATATTTCGGTCGAGACCGGAGAATTTTTGGACGGCACGACGGCGGAAGGCAGGCGCAGCGCGGAAGAGGCCAGGGAAATCGTAGACAGCCTTTTGCTTGAAAAGGGATTGGAAGCGCAAAACGCCGTGGCCTATTACTACCTGCGTACCGGCGGTTGGGTACATGATGGACAATATTCTGTGATGGCGGCGCCGGAGAACGTGGATACGGAAATTAAATATCATGATACGGTGCTGATGAGCGCAGAAGATTATTATAAGCTTACCGGGGAAATGCTGCGGCTTGATTCCCATGAAGCTGCCTGCCAAATATCCGAGGAGCGCATGCCTGGGGAAGAAATTGTTGTCAACGGAAAAACGTTTGCCGTAGCCAAACGGATTGAGAGCAGCTTTGGCTGGGAGAAAGCTTACGTTGACGGGAATGAGGTGCAGGTGTTTGTTTTGAATACCTGGGAGGATATCCAAGGGCTGATTCAGAACGGCGTAGAGGACAGACAGTTTTATCGGCATTGGCGTTATGGCTTTGATTTGGGACTGAGCGAGAGCGAAACAAAAGCGCTGTATGAGACGATAAGGGAAAGAGCGCGTTTGGAGCGCGCTGAAGCGGACGGATCTGTGGTCAGATATAACGGATTGACTATTGAATGCCGCGATGCGGAAAAGAATGAATTCTATTCCTTGTACGGCGGGCTTTTGTTCATCGGCATTTTCCTGGGGGTCATGTTCGTCATGGCTACGGCGGTCATCATCTATTACAAGCAGATCAGCGAAGGGTATGACGATAAAAAGCGTTATGAGATCATGCAGAAAGTGGGTATGACGCGCGAGGAGGTACGCCAGACCGTGCGCAGCCAGATCCTGATGGTATTCTTCCTGCCGCTGATGGCCGCGGTGATGCATTTGCTGTTTGCGTTCCCCATGATAAGCAAAATGCTGGCGATGTTCCAGCTGCACAATATTGGCCTGTTTGCGTTGTGTACGGGAGGCACGGTGCTGATGTTCGCCGTGGCATACGCAGTTATCTACCTGCTGACGGCGCAGATGTATTATCATATTGTGGAATCCAAATAAACAGGCGCGGCGGCGGAATTTTCCGCCGCCGTTTTTGTAACGGAATTTTTCCAGGGCGAACCTTTTCCTTCGCTTGCGCATCTAAAGAGTAAAACCGGTATGTGGGATACGCATGCGGAAAAGGGAGGGAAAAGAATGAAGAGAATATGGGGACTATGCCTGGGGATTGCGTTTACCCTGGTCTGCCTTTCGGCGCAGGCGGCAGGAGGGATGCTGCTGGAGGCGGCGGAGAACTATAGCGAGCAGGCCATGGAGCTGTGCGGCGACGGCGAAAACGTGTACATTCTCAAAGGGGACAGCATCCTGCGTTATCAGGAAGGCATGGAAGCGGCGGAGGTATATATTCATGGCGTTACCGGCGCGCGCGGCCGCTATGAAATGGAAGATCCTGACGAAGCGCATGTGATTGACGCCATGGTCTGCCGACAGGGGACGCTTTTGTGCCTGAACCAGGGGAAAGGCGCGATTTTTACCGTGTCTCCCGGCGCGGACGGCGCGCCATGCTACGGTGAAACGATTCCGCTGCCCTTTGAAAAAGAGATGTTTACCGAAGATGGGCAGTTGGGTTTCCAGTTCCAGTATATGTTTGCCCAGCAAAACGGGCTGCTGTTTGGCGGCTACGACTGGATCAGTGATGATGGCGGCGACAAAGCGTATCTTTTTGACATGGAAACGCGTGCGCTGGTCTCGCTTGCGCGGATGGAGGCGCTTCATCTTCTCACCCCCTATCGGGAGGGGCGGCTGCTGGCCATCGCCGGGAAAAATGAGGATTTCTATGATCCGCGGACAGGGGAGGCATGCGACTGGCCTTTGAGCGTATATGACCTGCAAACGGGTACGCTGACAGAGCTTTGCCGCGTTCCGAGCGCTATTGGCTACAGCACGGTCCGGGAGATGCTTTGCGATGCGCAGGGGACGATCTATTTTGCCGTGCCTGGCCGCATTTACCGCATTGCGGACGGAAAAACGGTCGAGCTGGCGGCCTACCAGCCCATTGAATCGCTGTACAGCGCGCGCATGGCGCTGGCGGGAAAGCAGATTGCGCTGCTGGACGGGACGAATGGCGGCGTATATCTGCGCACGCCCGATCCGGCGCTGCTGCCCGAGATAACGCTGACCATCGGCGGAAGCGGCGTGAGCACGAGCGCGCATGCAAAGGCGGCTGCCGCGATGGAGGAGATCCCTGTTTTCTTCAGCGACGCCTATCTGGAAAGCGCGCAGCAGGTCGGTCAGCTTCTCAGCAGCGGCGAGGAGCAAATCGATTTGCTGGGGCTGAGCAGCGGTATGATTGACATGGAACGCATGATAGGCAAGGGGTATTGCCTGGATCTGAGCGGGAGCGAAACGCTGACGCGCTATGCCGAAAGACTGTATCCCTTTCTGCGCGATTATGTGACGCAGGATGGCAGATTGTACGCGATTCCGGTGCGCCTGAACAACAGCATTTTGCGGGCGAACGTACCGGCAATGGAGGCGCTGGGATATACGGCGCCCGAAACCTATGCCGAGCTTGCGGCGATGATGAACGATTTTGCCCGCGACGGCAATGACGCGGCGTGGGAAAAATATACGCTCTTTGGCGAAGAGGGATCAGCCAAGCAAACCCTGCTGCTGCATTTGCTGGGGCAATATGAGGCGTATGCGCGCAGCCGCAGCGAAGCGCTGTCGCTCAGGGATCCGGCGCTTCTTGCCGCGCTGAATGCCGTTGACAGCCTTCGGACGGAAAATGTGGAGATCAGTCCGGAAAACGCATGGCTGGCGGACGGCTCGGAGAGCGAAGAACTGATGGCGCTTTGGGAAAAAGAACGGCTGCTGCTGCCTTACGAGGCGTTTGATCTTTATGAGGAGCGCTGTCAGGCGGAACCGCTGCTGCTGCGGCTGGACGAGGCTGGCGGGCGGATACTTCCCGTTGAAGTGGAGGTGCTGGCGGTCAACCCGCGCTCAAAGCATCCGGAGGCGGCGATAATGTATCTGGAAAACCTGGTGCAAAGCTTTAACGGCGAGTTTCTGGCGAGCTGCACGGTGGACGCGGGGCCGGTGGAGAATCCGAGCTACCGGATGATTCTCAGCGGATATGACGAGGATTTGCAGCGCATTGCCAGGCAGCTGGAGCAGGCGGCGGAGATCGACCGGCCGGAATTGCAGCAAACCTATGACAGCCTGGCCGAAGCGCGCCGGTATGCCGTCGAGAACGAACGATACAGCGTGACGCAGGAGGGGATCGAGCGCTATCGAGAAATGACGCCTGCCATGCGCGCATCCTATCCCAGCATATTGTCCGCGGGGAGCGAGGGCGAGAGCTTTTACAGCCTCTGCGGCCGATACCTGGATGGGCAGATTGGTCTGGAGCAGTTTATCAGCGAGGGCGAGGGCAAGCTGCGCCTGATGCAGATGGAAAATCCATAAGCTTCTATTTGCGCCGTCGGCAGCCTGCCTGACGGCGCGCCGTATTTCAAAAACGCTTGACGCTGGGATGGATTCGCTATATCATGGAGCATGTTCCGCGGCGCATGGACGTTTGAAAGAAAAATGTGACGGAATTGTAAACAAATTGCAGCGGTGAAACAAAAATGAATGATTTGCGCGTCTAATACTATGTAATTCAAACAAAAGGAGCCGGCAGGCTTCTTAAATGAATTTCAGAAGGAGAAAAACGATATGAAAAAAACGATTTCCGTGCTGCTGACGCTGTTCATGCTGCTGACCGGCGTTATATCCGCGCAGGCGGCCACAGGCGATGCGGTACTGATTGCCGCGCCTGCGGATGAAAACGAGCGCATGGACAGCCGCTTGGGGGCGATGGCCAGCGACGGCAACACGCTGTATGTCATCAGCGGCGATCAGGTGCTGACCTGCACGAAGGATGATCCCACGATGAAGCCCTATATCAGCGGCATTACGCATAACCGCAACTACTATAATATGGAAGAGCCGGATATGGATCATATCATCGGGCATGTCTTTGTCAAGGACGGCGGGCTGCTGTGCCTGGACGACCGGCAGGGCACGCTGTTTACGGTCAGCCCCGACGCGGAGGGCAAGCCGGTGTATGGCGAGGTAAAGCAGCTGATCATGGATGAGGAGCTGTTTGAAGAGTATGACGGCCGCCGGCAGCTGAGCAATTTTCAGTTTGAACAAAGCGTGCTGGCCGGCAATACGCTGCTTGTCACAGGCTACAACTGGGAAAGCGGCAGCGGATACAAGGAGCTGTACAGAATTGACATGGAATCCGGCGAGATGGAGCCGGTGGAGGACGTCGGCACGGCGGAAGTGATCGCCAGCTACAAGGATGGCAAGGCGCTTATCATGAATGTTGATTACGACAACATGTATGATGAAGAAACGCAAAGCTATAAGCCCTGGCCGCTGAGCGTGTATGATCCTGCGACAAACGAAATCGAAGAGCTTGCCCGCATCGACGTGAAGGGCCTCAACTACTACAATGTAAGAGGCTTTGCCTATGATGAAGCGGGCGACCGGATCTACATTGTCGTGGACAACCGCATCTATCTTTTGAACGATCAGCAGGGCGCTGATCTGGTAGCCTACCATCCCAGCAGCAGTATGTATAGCTCCAACGTTCCGACGCTGGTGCTGGGCGGCTATATTGTGGTGCGAGACGATAACGCGGGCGCGATGTATCTGCGCAATCCCGATCCGGCGCAGCTGCCCAAGCATACGCTGGCGATTTCCAACTACTATGATTCCGAAGCGCACACCAAGGCGGCGGCGCTGATGGATGATGTGCCGATCTTCTTTGAGAACAGCAGCTATTACAGCACCGCGCAGGAGCTGGGACAGGCGCTGGCGGCCGGCGAAAGCCAGATCGATTTGCTGGCGGTATCGCTAAGCTGGATGGATTTTGATCGCCTGGTCAACAAGGGCTACTGCTATGACCTGAGCGGCAGCAGCAAGCTGATGGAGTATATCAACAAGCTGTATCCCGCCATCCGCGATACGGTCATGTATGACGGCAAGCTTATGGGCATCCCGGTGGAAACGTATACCGGCAATTTCTGGTCATATAATGTGGAAGCATTTGAGAAGCTGGGCTATCAGGTGCCTGCAAGCTATGCGGAAATGGTTGATTTGATGAATACCTTTGCCAGCGCAGAGAATGAGGAGCTGTGGGAGGAGTATTGCCTGATCAGCGATGAAGGCAGCATCAAGGATATGCTGATGAACTCGGTGCTGAACCAGTACGAGCAGTATATGCTTTCCATGGGCAAAACGCTGTCGCTGGATACGCCCGAATTCCGTTCCGCCATGGAGGCGATTGAACGCCTGGACGTTGAAAACGTGGAGGTGCATGGGGGATGGGACGAAGACGGAGAGCCGAGCGAAGAAATGCAGGCGCTGTGGAATAAAACGGCGCTGTTCAACAACTGGAGCGATCTGTCGGTTTATAACAGAGGCAGAGCGGAGTATGAGCCGCTGCGGCTGGTGATTGGCGAGGATGCGGGTTTCCAGATCTTTATGGACGAACAGATTCTGTTTGTGAACCCCCGCTCGGAGAATCTTGACGAGGCGGTGCGCTATCTTGAAAATCTGACGGCAAGCTTTAGTCAGGTTGATTTAACGGCATGGTCGCCGGAATATAACGACCCGATCGAAAATCCTTATTATGAGCGCACTATAAAGGAAATGCAAAAGGAACTGGAGCGCCAGGAAAAGCTGATCCAGGAGGCTGAGCCGCTTGACCGGCAGGCGCTTCAGCAAGAGCTTGACGATTATAAGGAGTATGTTGTCCGCTACGAGCAGGAGAACCGCTATAACGTAAGCGAGCAGAGCATTGCCTGGTACCGCGATCTGGCGCAGTATATCGTCATTTCTCGGCCCAGCGTGATGTACTCTTCCAACAATGACGACAGCTTCTATACCCTGCGCAGCCGTTATACCGACGGTCAGATCAACCTGGAGCAGTTCATCCGCGAGGGCAGCAGCAAGCTGCGCCTGATGCAGATGGAAAATCAATAAAACAATTCACGCGCTGCGCGGCACGGCGGCAGGCTGTACCGCGCAGCGCGGCGCAAACGAAGGAGGAACCGATGTTCCACCGTAAAAAAAGTCTGATCCTGTTTTTGCTGCCGGGGCTGGCCGGACTGATGATTTTTTATGTTGTTCCCTTTTTCGGCGGCATTTATTATTCGATGACGGACGGCACCATCAACAATGCCTTTGTGGGGATCGAAAATTACCGGCGGATCCTGAAAAACGAGGTTTTTTTGTTGGGCCTGAAAAACACCATAGAGCTGTCGCTTCTGTGCGCGCCGCTGATTTTTGTGGTATCGTTTGCTTTGGCTGCTATGCTCAGAACGCTCAGAGAAAAAAGTTTGCCTTATCGCAATGTGCTGGTGATGCCCTACCTGATGCCTACCTCGGCGCTGCTGCTGGTCTGGCTGGTACTGTTTGATTATGGCGGCATTGTGAACCGACTGATAGCCGCCTGCGGCCTGGAACGCGTATTGTGGCTGGAGAGCGCCGCGCTGCGCGTGCCGATCGTGCTGATGTATATTTGGAAAAACGTTGGTTTTTCGGTGGTCATTTTTGCCGCCGCCCTGCAGGCTATTCCCGAGGCCTATTACGAATTTGCTTCTCTGGAAGGGGCCAATCCCATTCAAAAAGAGCTGAAAATCACGCTGCCGCAGATTTTGCCCACGGCCTTTCTGGTTTTTGTGCTGGCATGGGTCAACGCCTTCAAGATTTTTAAGGAAATCTATTTTATCGGCGGCGCGTATCCGCATGACGCGGTATATACTTTGCAGCATTTTATGAACAACAAGTTTGCCATGCTCGATTATCAGGACGTCACTACGGCGGCGTATTCCTTTGCGGTAATTGTTCTGGCGCTCTTTGGCGTGCTGTACATGAGCAAGTCTGTACGCACAAACGAGGTGTAAGGGGGGAATGAAAATGAAAAAAAGACGCCGTCATCCCCTGCGCCCGGGAAGGCTGATATGTATTCTGCTTTTGTGCGTGGTCTGCTTTTTTGTGCTGCTGCCCATCGTGCTGACATTTTTGTATTCCTTCTTTCCGCAGAGCGAGATCAAGGCGTATCTGGGCACGCGCAACAATTACTCGGATGAAGCGTTCATGCAGATTCTGCTTTCGCCCGCCCGGGTATCGCTGCGGCAGTACTATACGGTGCTGATTGAAAAGCCCATGTATTTGCAGCTTTTTGTCAACTCTGCCAAATATACCTGCGCCATTCTGGCCGGGCAGGCGCTGGTGATCCCCATGACGGCCTACGCGCTGAGCCGTTTCCGCTTCCATGGCCGCGATCTGCTCTTTTTCTGCGTGCTGGTGCTGATGCTGCTGCCTTTCCAGGTAACGATGGCGCCCTCGGTGATTACCATGCGCACGCTGGGGCTGATGGATACGGCCTGGGCGGTGATACTGCCCATGGTATTCTCTCCTTTTTATATATTTCTGCTGCGTCAGTTCATGATCGGACTGCCCAATGAGCTGTTGGAAGCGGGCATGATTGACGGGGCGGGCACCTGGCGCTGCTTTATCCATGTGGTGGTGCCGGTGTGCAAGCCTATTCTGGGCGCGGCGGCGGCGCTGTCCTTTGCCGATTGCTGGAACATGGTCGAGCAGCCGCTGATTTATCTGAGCAAGCGTCAAAGTGCCATGCCGCTGTCGGTGATGTTCAACCAGATCAGCACCAGCAACAGTGAGATTGCCTTTGCGGGCGCGGCGCTTTATATCCTGCCGGCATTGCTGATATACAGTTACTTCCAGGAGGACATTCTGCTGGGCATTCAGCTGAGCGAATTGAAATAAAGGGGAATTGTTGTTTATGAACCGTAAATCAAAGGCCATGAAGGGTTTGCTGACGCTGGCAATCGTTATTGCGCTGTGCATGTTTTTTGCCCGCACGGTGCAAACCATCACAACGCCCAAAATTCAGCGCATTTCCGCAACAAAGGGCAAACTGGAACAGAAAATTTCGCTTACGGGCAAAATCTACTTTCCTGAAACCGAGAGCGTAAAAGTTGAAAACGCCAAAAAGCTCGGCATTACGGTGGACAAAGTGAACGTGCGCGTTGGCTATTATGTCAATGAGGGCGACGTGCTGTTTACCGCATACGCGCCTGAGTATGAGCAAAAGCTCAAAGATCTGGAAGAAAAACGCGACGAGAAGGTAAAGGAGTATGCCGCCCAGTACGCCAGCGGCATCCGTTTGCGCCAGACTTCGGCGCAGAATGAAATGTACAACGAGATGATGGAGTCGATCGGCAATTATTATACCGCCCGTTATGCCGTCATCGCCCAGGCGAATGCCGAGAGCTACACGCTGCCTGCGGATGAAGCGCAGCTAACGTCCATCACGGACGGCTCCGATAAGCTCAACGAGCTGAGTGCGGCGCTCAAAGAACGATCCGCGGCGCGCGACGCGGCTATCCAGCAGCTGTACGACCTGTATGAAGGCAAGCTTTACGGCGTGTACCGCGTGGGCGATACCACCTTCGAGCATATCAAGAAGATGGATGAGCTGCGGGCGGCGATCGATGATTTTGACCGCCAGCTGCTGGAATTGCAGCAGCTTAATGATTCCCTTACGGAGATCAAGGCGCCTCATGCCGGCTATATTACTTCTTTTGAGCTCAAGGCGGGTGACGCTTATGACGGCAGCAAGGAAGCGTATGCCATGACGACGGAGGAGGGCGTGCCTGCGCTGCGGGCGGATATAAGCAGCGTGAACAAAGCCATTCAGGCGGGGCACAAGGTAACGCTGACGCAAAATGACGTGAGCACCGAGGTAGATAAGGTAGAAACGGACGCCGACGGGAAAAAGTATGCCTATATCAAGCTGGACAGCAAGACGCTCAAGGCGGCCGGCGGCATGACGCGCCTGCTCAATGACGGCGATATTGCCATGACGCTGACGTACAAGGCGCAAAAGAGCGCCACGCTTTTGCCTGCCAGCGCCGTGCGCTCGGACGGCAGCGATAATTATTATGTGTATATCGTCAATTCCTCCTATGGCGGCTTGCTGGATAACGGCGGCTATACGGTGAGCAAAATGACGGTCACGGTGCTTGAGAAGAGCGATCAGATTGTTGCCGTGGCCGAGGATTTGAACTATCGGGAAATCGCGGATCGTGAGGATCGGACGCTGACGGATGGTCAGGCGGTGATGGACTATGTCGATTAAGCGCATTGCAGCGCTCAGCCTGTGCGCGGTGCTGATTGCCCTGTGCGTTTGGCAGGTATATCAGATAAAGCCCTTGCTGCAATATGTGGTTTCCGCGCCGGAGATCGAAGCGCCCGCGGAACCGGCTGAAAGGGAGAAGCAGGACAAAAAAATCAGCGCGCTGGAAAAAACGCTTCAGCGGATCGAACAGATGGCTGAGAACTGGAGCGGGATCATTTCGGCATACGCCGTTACCAGCGATGCGGCGCGGATCAATATGGAGGGCGTTGGCGCAAGGACGGCTGCGGCGCATCTGACGGGCGAATACGGCGGCAGTGCGGCCTTGCCGGATCGGCTGATGGCGGCCGGGCGCGCGTTCTATCCCGAAGAGCTGCGGCAGGGCGACAAGGTGATTATTCTGGACGAGCAGCTGGCCATTGCGCTGTTTCGTACCGGCGACCCGATAGGACGCACGGTGCGGCTGGAAAACGGCGAATATACGGTGGTCGGGATTGCGCGGCACAGTCGCGCTGCGGGGGATATGGAGGAATACGGCGCCTATGTGCCGCTGCTGGCGCTGACCGATCTTCCCATGCAATCGCTGACCGTGTGGGGCAAGGGCGTTGCCGGCGCGGGTGCGCAGGCAAAGTTCAAGGCTGATATGGAGGCGTGGCAGGCAGGAAACCTGTTCAGCCTGACAAAGGAACGCTCACGGGCGGTGCTCCCCGTGTGGCTGCTGCTGACAACGATAGGGCTGCTGCTGCTTCTGATGCTGTACCGTGCCTACGGGCAAATGGTTCTGCGCCTGACAGCGGATTACAGGAGGCGGCTGGAGCATTGCTTTGCTGTACAGATGACGCCCCGGCTGGCGGCGTATGCGCTTTTGTCGGCGCTGCTGCTGCTTGCCCTGCTGCTGATTTCCTATGGCTGGGCGCAGGTGCTTTTGTGGCCGGTCAATATTTTTCCGGAATGGATTCCGGCCGTGCCGGTGGAAATCAGCGATATATTGACAACCTATTGGCAGAACGTCAGCGATACCTGCGAAATTTCCGAGCTGCGGTCGGCCCAGGTGATGACGCTGCGTATGTGGCATATGATCCTGCGCCTGCTGTGTCTGTTTGAGGGCGCGGTGGCGGTTCATTCCCTGGGTATGCTGCGCGGCAGGCAGCTGCGGGAAAAGCGCTCGATGGCTGCGGAAAACGCATGAATTGCGCGGAGAGAAGTCCATGGGATATTCTCTCTGCGCTTTTTTTGCAAAAGGCTTGAATAATGGCAGGGTTATGAGTACAATCATGGGGAAAGGGTGATAAAAAATGGAACATTTGCCATTTTCCATGAAGCATGATCTGCATTGCCATTCCACGCTTTCCTCCTGCTGCAAGGAGGAAGCCTGCACGGCGGACGCGGTTTTTGCGCAGGCCCATCAATGGGGCTACGATACGCTGTGCCTGACCAACCATATGTGGGATCCCGATGTGCCCGGCGCGTGGCCCTGGTATGCGCCGCAGACGGTGGAGCATGTGCTCAGCGCTTTGCCGCTGCCGACATATCCAGATATGCGCACGCTGATGGGCTGCGAGATTGAACTGAGCCGCGACGGCGTGCTGGCGCTGCGGCGCGATCATTTTGATTTGTTTGATTTTGTGGTGATTCCGCCCAACCATATGCATATGCTGGATTTTGTGCGCCCGCGCAGCATGGACACGCCTGCGAAGATTGCCGAACATTTTATGGCGCGCATGGAATTGCTGGCCGGGATGGATCTGCCTTTTGAAAAGATCGGGTTTGCGCATCTTACCACCTCTCTGATGTTCCGTGAAGGGAATGTGCTGGATGTGTTCGGCGCCATTGAGGAAAAGCGCATGATGCCGGTCTTTGAACGTCTTGCGCGGGCGGGGGCCGGGATCGAGCTCAACGGCGCCGCTTTTGCCAAGTACGATGAAGCGCCGGAGGCGTATCTGCGCATTTATCGCATGGCCAAACGGGCGGGCTGCAAGTTCTACTGCTCGTCGGATGCGCATACGCTGGCGGCATATGCCCGGGTACGGGAGGTGCTGCCTCCGATCGTGGAGGCGCTGGAACTGACGGGGGACGACCGCTATGTCGTTCCGGAAAGGCGGTAAAAAATGCAGCATATCGTTGAAGCGTTTATGATTGAGGGAACGGCATGCAATATCCGCCCTTACGGTAGTGGGCATATCAACAGCACCTACTGCGTGGAAACGACGGCGGGGAAACGCTATATCCTGCAAAAAATCAATACGGCGGTATTCCGGGACGCCGATACGCTGATGGATAATATCGTCAGGGTTACCGGGTACCTGCGTGATATGGGACTGGACGAACGGCATGTACTGACCATTATCCCTGCCCGCGGCGGCGCGCTTTATATGCGGGATGGAGACGGGATATGCTGGCGGGTATACGCCTTTGTGACGGGTGGAAAATGCCTGGATGCGGCGGATGAAACGGCGTTTTATCAAAGCGGCGTGGCGTTTGGGCGTTTCCAGAGACAGCTGATCGATTTCCCGGCCGGCACGCTGAAGGAAGTGCTGCCCAGGTTCCATGATACACCGCATCGGTATGAAGCGCTGCATGCGGCGATTGCGGCCGATGTGTGCGGCCGGGCGCGGAGTGTGGCGGCGGAAATCGATTTTGCGCTGACGCGCGAGGCGGAGGCCGACTATTTCACCGCCCGGCTGCGCGACGGCAGACTGCCGCTGCGGGTCACGCACAATGACACCAAGCTCAATAACGTGATCCTTGACGAAAAGGATGGAAGCCCGCTGTGCGTGATCGACTTGGATACCGTTATGCCGGGCGCTGCCGCCTATGATTTTGGCGACTCCCTGCGCTTTGGGGCCAGCACTGCCGCGGAGGACGAGCGCGACCTGTCGCGCGTGCATTTGTCGCCGGGAATGTATGAAGCGTATGCGCGCGGGTTTTTGCAGGAATGCGGAGCGGTCATGACGCGGGACGAGGTGCTTTCACTGCCGCGCGGCGCGGAAATGATGACGCTGGAATGCGGCGTGCGCTTCCTGACGGATTATTTGCAGGGCGATACCTATTTTGCCGTTCATCGCGAGGGCCATAATCTGGATCGCTGCCGCACGCAGTTCGTGCTGCTGCGCGAGATGGAGGAAAAGCGGGCGGAAACGGCGGCGATCATTGCGCGCTGCATGGCGGAGATGCAGCGTGTCAATTAAGCGCCGAAAATGTATAATTCAGACAGGAAATATTGCTAAACGTCTGGCTGTCTGCTATGATGGCGGCAAGCATAAGGGGAGGTTAAAAAGATGCTGAAAATCGAAGGACTTACAAAAACCTATGGCGCCCAGAAAGCGGTGGACCACCTGTCGCTGCATATCAGGCCGGGCGAGATCTACGGCTTTATCGGCCACAACGGCGCGGGGAAAACGACGACGCTTAAATCCTGCGCGGGTATTCTGCGCTTTGACGAGGGCGAGATCCTGGTGGACGGCGTTTCCATCCGCAAAAATCCGCTGGAATGCAAGCGCAAAATGGCCTATATTCCCGATAATCCTGATCTGTATGAGTTTTTGACGGGCATTCAGTACCTTAATTTTGTGGCCGATATATACGGCGTGCCCGCGGCGGAACGGCAGGAGCGCATTGCGCATTACAGCGCGGCGCTGGAGCTGACGGACGATCTGGGACAAAAGGTGAGCGCCTATTCGCATGGCATGAAGCAGAAGCTGGCGGTCATTTCCGCTTTGATCCATGAACCCAAGCTTTTGATGATGGACGAACCCTTTGTCGGCCTTGATCCCAAGGCGGCGCATACGCTCAAGGCGATCATGCGTTCCTTCTGCGATGCGGGCGGGGCGATCTTCTTTTCGACTCATGTGCTGGAGGTAGCGGAAAAGCTGTGCGACAAGGTGGCCATCATTCGCGGCGGCAAGCTGGTCATCGCGGGCGATACCGAAACGGTGCGCGGCAACGAGTCGCTGGAGGATGTGTTCCTGGAACTGGAGGATGAGCATGCTTAAAACTCTGCTGAAAGTTCGCCTGCGGGGGCTGGTAAGCGCCACGGTGAACCGCCGTCGCGGCGGCAAGGGCGGCGGCATGGGGATGAAGATTGTCATGGCCGTGCTGATGCTCTATTGCGCGGTGGTATTTGGCGGCATGTTCGGGATGATGTTTTATAGCATGCGGGAGCCTTTTGCCCAGCTGGGCATGGGGTGGCTGTATTTTTCCATGGCGGCGATCATGGCCACGATGCTGTGCTTCATCGGTTCTGTGTTCTTTACCCAGTCCTTGATCTTTGAGGCAAAGGATAACGAGATGCTTCTGTCCATGCCCGTAACGCCCGCGGCGATTCTGGGCAGCCGTCTGCTGGTGCTCTATCTGCTCAACTGCATATACGCGCTGCTGGTGCTGATTCCCTGCGGGATCGTTTGCTGCCTGACCGGGCCGGTAAGCGTGGGCGGCGTTGTCATGTTTGTGCTGGCGGCCATCCTGCTGCCGCTGATCCCCACGACGCTCTCCTGTTTGGTGGGCTGGCTGATTGCGGCGATCATTGCCCGCATGCGCAACAAAACGATATTTACCCTGGCGCTGTCGCTGGTGTTCTTTGGCGGATATATGATGGTCTGCATGAATTTGCAGGGCTATATCATGAAGCTGGTGGAAAACGGCGCGGCGATCGGCGCGGCGGTGAAAAAGGCCATGCCGCCCTTCTATGCCTTTGGCCTTGCGCTGGATGAAGGCAATTTGTGGCAGTTTGCTCATTATATCCTGTGGTGCCTTTTGCCCTTTGCGCTGGTATGCGCCTTCCTTGCGCGATCCTTTGTGCATATCGCAACCATGAAGCGCGGCGCGAAGAAGGCGCGCTATCAGGAAAAGCCGCTGCGTGTTTCCTCGCTGCGCGCGGCTTTGATGAAAAAGGAACTGACGCGTCTTTCCAGCAGCGCGGCCTATATGCTCAACGGCTGCGTGGGTTTGCTGATGGCGCTGATCCTGGGCGTGATGGCGGTCGTCAAGCGCGATTCCATCAACGAAATGCTGGCCATGCTGGAGATCACCGGGCCGATGACGCAATATCTCGTTCCCCTGGCCTGTGCGGCGGTGTGTATGCTGGTAAGCATGACGATCATTTCCGCCCCCTCGATTTCTCTGGAAGGCAAAAATTTGTGGATTATGCAAAGCGCGCCCGTGCGCGGCAGCGACGTGCTGCTTGCCAAGGCCTATGCGCATATGCTGGTCAGCGTCCCCGTAGGGTTGACTGTCAGCGTCTTGCTGCTTTTCGCTTTGCCCGCAACGGTCTATGAGGGCGCGATGCTGCTGCTCCTGCCCGCGCTGATGTCGGTCTTCATGGCGCTGCTGGGCGTTGTGGTCAATCTGCGCTGGCCGCGTTTTGACTACGTGAACGAGACGGTTGTGATCAAGCAAAGCGCAAGCGTGATGATTACCATGTTCGGCGGCATGGGCGTGGTGGCGCTGCCGGTGCTGCTCTATGGCTTTGTGCTGCGCAAGGTAATGAGCGTGCAGGCGATGATGGCGGCAACGGCAGTTGCGCTTGCTATTGTCAGCTATGTGATGTATGCTTATCTTGCGCACAGGGCGGAACGGGCCTTTGCGAATCTGAATCAGGACTGATGTACATGCAGAAAAAGGATTTTGGGGGGAAGGGAGCGCCATGGGAGCGCTTCCTTCCCGTGACAAAGGAAGATTGCCTCCGGCGCGGCTGGGACGCGCCGGACTTTGTGTATGTTGTGGGAGAGGCGTATGTCGATCATCCCTCTTTCGGTCATGCCATTATTTCGCGTGTTCTGGAAAACGCGGGGTATCGCGTGGCCATGCTTTGCTTGCCGGACTGGCATACCTGCGAGGATTTTAAGCGTTTTGGCAAACCAAAGCTGGGGTTCCTGGTCACGGCGGGGGTGATTGACAGCATGGTCAACCACTATACTGCCGCCAAACGCCGCCGACATGACGACGTGTATGCGCCGGGCGGCAAGGGCGGCATGCGTCCGGACCGGGCGGTTACGGTATACTGCAATCGCGTGCATGAGGCTTACCCTGGCGTGCCGGTGCTCATTGGCGGTGTGGAAGCGTCGCTGCGGCGTTTCTCGCATTACGACTATTGGGATGACAAGGTGCGCCGCAGCGTATTGGTGGACAGCGCGGCAACGCTTTTGATGTATGGCATGGGGGAAAAGAGCATTCTGGAATGCGCGGCATGGCTGCGCGACGGCATGCCCCCGGAGCGGCTGCGGCAGATCCGCGGCATTTGCTACATGAGCAAAACGCCGCCGCAGGAAGCGGTGCTGCTGCCTTCGCATGCCGAGGTTGCCGCGGACAAGCGGATATACGCCAAAGCATTCCTGGAAGAGTACCGCCAGCAGGATCCCATCCGCGGCAAAATGCTGTGCCAGGTGCAGGATACGCAGCGCTGCGTGGTGCAAACGCCGCCGGTGCTGCCGCTGTCTCAAAAAGAGCTGGATGCGGTGTATGAACTGCCATATGCGCGGGAATACCATCCCATGTATGAGGCGCAGGGCGGCGTTCCGGCGTTGAGCGAAGTCAAGTTTTCCATCAGCGCGGTGCGCGGCTGCTTTGGCGCATGCTCTTTCTGCGCGCTGACCTTTCATCAGGGGCGCATCGTTCAGTCCCGCAGCGAGGAATCGCTTTTGAGAGAGGCGCGCATGCTGGCGGCGCATCCCGATTTCAAGGGGTATATTCATGATGTGGGCGGGCCTACGGCCAACTTCCGAAAGCCCTCCTGCAAGAAGCAGCTGAAGGAGGGATGCTGCCCGGGGCGGCAGTGCCTGTTCCCGGAGCCGTGCCCGAACCTGGAGGTCAGCCATCGGGAGTTTCTGCAAACGCTGCGCAGGATGCGCGCCATTCCCGGCGTCAAAAAGGTATTTATCCGTTCGGGCTTGCGTTTTGATTATATTATGGCTGATCCGGAGCGCGAGCAGGTCATGCGCGAGCTGTGCGCTCACCATATCAGCGGACAACTCAAGGTAGCGCCCGAGCATATCAGCGACGATGTACTGCGCCGGATGGGCAAGCCGTGCAATGCGGTTTTTGAAGGCTTTTGCGGTGAGTATGAGCGGGTAAACCGGAAACTGGGGATGAAGCAGTATTTGGTGCCCTATCTGATGAGCAGCCATCCAGGCAGCACCATGCGCGACGCGGTGGTACTGGCGCAGTATCTCAAACGCAAGGGCGTGCAGCCCGAGCAGGTGCAGGATTTTTATCCAACGCCTGGGACGCTGAGCACCTGCATGTATTACACCGGGCTGGATCCGCGCACGATGAAAAGCGTTTATGTGCCGCGCACGCAGCATGAAAAGGATATGCAGCGCGCTTTGCTGCAATGGAAGAATCCGCGCAATCATCCCTTGATCCGCGAAGCGCTGCGGCAGTGCGGGCGGGAAGATCTGATTGGCTTTGGCGCGGGGTGCCTGGTTCCGCCGGGCGACACCGGGCGGCAAATGGCGCGGCGCGGGCCGATACGCCGCCGGAAAAATACGGACGACAGATAATATTATTTTTAGCAAAATACCTCTTGACGCAGTGTACTACGTATGATATAGTATACTGCGTTGGGAGGCATTTTGCTTTCTGACGCAGGAAAGGAAAACAAACGTCGGCTTAATGTCGGCATGCAAAAATTTGGCGAAAGAGAGGAAAAGAGTTTGGATGCTCAAATGAAACGGGGGCTGATTGAAGCCTGTATCCTGAAGCTTCTCCAGCGGGGAGATTCTTACGGGTATCAGCTGGTGCGCGAAGCGGAGGCGGTGCTGGCCATTTCCGAGTCAACGCTCTATCCTGTGCTCCGGCGGCTGGAAACGGCGGGCGCGCTGACGGTGTATACTATGGAGCATAACGGGCGGCTGCGCAAGTATTATGCAATTACTGAGCTTGGCATACAGAAAATTCAGGATTTTCTCAATGAATGGGAAGACGTAATGAAGGTTTACGATTTTATCAGGAGGGAAGAAAAATGAGCCGCGAGCAATTTTTGAATGATTTGAAGGCCGCACTGAAGGGCATGAAGGATGAAGAAATTGAGGGCGTGCTGGCCTATTACGGCGAAATGATTGACGACCGCACCGAGGCGGGCATGAGCGAAGAGGCGGCGGTATGCGCCATGGAGCCGGTGGATGTGATTGCTTCCCGCGTGCTGGGCGAGGCAGGCGTTGGCGAAGAAAAAGGCAAGGAAAAGGAAAATGAGGAATGGCAGGAGATTCGCCGTCCTGCCGAGGAGATCTGCGAGCTGCGCATACTGGCCGAAAATAAACGCATCAGGGTTGTCAGCGGCGAGGGCAGCGAGGTTGTGCTGCGCTACTGCATTGGCAAAAACGATATTTTCCGCCTGCATGAGGATGACGGTGTGCTGACTCTGGAGCACAAAATGCGTCCGGTAAGCAGCTTTGTGCATGAAAAGAACAACGGCGCCTTCTCGCTTAATTCTTTCCTGAACAGCGTGGGCAAATTCCTGGACGGGCTGGGCGACCGTGTGGTGGCGGAAAGCGGGATCTTCAATTCGCAGTCCGCGTCCAGCGAGGTGGAGGTCACGGTGCCCCGCGCCTTCCGCGCGCAAATGCGGATTACCACCCATAATTCGCGTATCACGGCCAGCAATATTACCTGCGCTGAGAAGGCTGCTTTTAATACCTCCAATGCGCGTATCGTTCTGGAACAGGTAGCGGCTCGGCAGATTCAGGCGATAACGACCAACGGCCGTATCGAGATGGACGGCGTTTATGCGCGCGAAGGGCTGGAGGCGGTGTCGAGCAACGGACGTATCGTGGCCAAGGACGCCGCGTCCGATCAGGAGCTCCACCTGACGACCAGCAACGGCCGCGTGGAGCTGGAAAGCATCCTTGCGCATGATCTTTATGTAAAAACGAGCAACGGCGGCGTGAGCGGTACCATCAAGGGCAGCGCGGAGGAATACACCATTCACAGCGCAACATCCAATGCCGGCAACAACTTGGTCAGCCGTGAGGGCGGCGAAAAAACGCTCAGCATTGTGACCAGCAACGGCGCGGTGAACGTCAGCTTTACAGAAGAAGCATAACCCGGTAAACGATCAGGGCCGCGAGCCATGCCAGGGCTGACTGCGAAAGCATGCTCAGCAGCATGCGCCCGCGGCTTTTCAATTCCCGATGAATCACGGCCTGCGCGGCGATACAGGGTGCATACAAGGCGCCAAATACCCCAAAGGAAAGGGCGGCTGCGGGTGTGAAGGATGCGTTCGTCAGCGAAAGCGTTGAGATGATGTTTTCTTTGGCGAATATGCCTGCCACCAGCGCGGCAACGGCGGGGGCGGAACCAAACCCCAGCGGAGCGAACAGCGGCGTGATGAGGCGGCCAAGGGCGTAAAGGAGGCTTTGATCGGGGGAAGCGGCTATGCTCAGGCGGGGCGTAAAGGATTGGAACGCCCACAAAACCAGAGAAGAAAGAAAAACCACGGTGAACGCGCGGGTGAGAAAATCGCGTATCTTGTCGCGCAGCACGCGCTTCAAGCCGCCCCAGGTGGGCGCGCGCCAAGCAGGCAATTCCATAAGGAACGGGGTGCTTTCATGCCCTTTTCCCTGACGGAGCAGAAAAGCGCACAGGAGCATAGCGGCAATGCCGGCTGCGTACAGCGCAAGCGGCAGCAGCAAGCCGGCGGCGGGAAAATAGGCGGCGGTCAGATAAAGATAGACGGGCGCTTTGGCGCCGCAGGGAATAAGCGGAATCAGACGGGCGGCACGCCGCTGTTCGTCGGGCCGGTTCAGAGTGCGCAGGGCAAGAATGGCGGGTACCGTACAGCCGAATCCCGTTGCCAGCGGCAGAAAACTGCGTCCGGAAAGACCTAAACGGCGCATGGGCGTATCCAGAATAAAGGCGGCGCGCGCCATAAAGCCGCTGTCTTCCAGAATGCCAAGCAGCAAAAACATGAGCAGAATGGGCGGCAGAAAGGCCATGACGGCGCTGATGCCGCCAAGCGCGCCATCAACGATCAGAGAGCGCAAAAACGGCGCTGTTCCTGCGCTTTGCAGGAGTGCGTCCACCTGCGCGATCCCCTGACCGATCAGGCCGGAAAGCAGTGCGGAAAGCGATTGCCCCGGCGCGCCAAAAGCGCAAAGAAGCACCAGCAGCAGGGTAAGAAGCAGCAGCGGATAAGCGGAAAATTTGCCTGTGAGCAGCCGGTCAAAGGGAGACGCGGCGGCCGCAGCGGGCATTTTAAGCACTTTCTCGGTAATACGGTCAATCCATTGATAACGCGCGGCAGCCTGCTGCGCATGCAGCGCAAGGCTTTCAATCTGCGCATGGAAAGGGAAGAGCGGCTGCGGTACACGGGCTTGCGCGAGCGCTATGGAGATCAACTGCGGCACGTTTTCACCCGTGCGCGCGCAGATGCCGGAGACCGGGACGCCAAGCGCGCCGGAGAGACGGGCAAGATCAAGCGTTCCGCCGCCGTTGCGCAGCGCGTCCATCATATTGACGGCCAGCGCCATAGGCCGTCCCAGCGACATCAGCTCCAGGGTGAGGTATAAGCCGCGCTGCAAACTGGTAGCGTCCACGATGTTGATAATTACATCCGGTTTCTCCCGCAAAATGAAATTGTAGGCGACAGTTTCTTCAGGCGTATAAGGGGTGAGGGAATAAATGCCGGGCAGATCGACGCATTCCACCTGTTCGCCGCCGGAAAAACGTGCAAGCAGATCGCCGCTGCGCCTCTCTACCGTGACTCCCGGCCAGTTGCCAACGCGCTGGGTATCGCCTGTCAGAAGATTGAAAAGCGTGGTTTTACCGGCATTCTGGTTTCCGCACAAGGCAATAACGCGCTTCATGGCTGCGCCTCCCGGGATACGAAAATACAGGCGGCTTCCTCCCGGCGCAAAGAGAGCGTATATCCGCGCAGCTGAACGACCATCGGATCGCCCGAGGGCGAACAAAGCGATACCTTCAGCCGGGTTCCGGGGGTAAACCCCATATCCAGCAGGCGGACGGCCAGAGGCTTGTCGCCTCGAACGGACAGGACAAACACTTCTTCGCCGGGGGCTACGGCATTCAGATGCAGCGGCATGGCATTTTCCTCCATGAAAGATTTACGATTGAAAGATTGCCGAAACGGCAAATTTATGCTACTATATGCATGATGCCATAGGACAATCCACAGGAGGACATGCCGATGAAAAAAATATATTTGGTTGCGCTGTTTGCGCTCACGCTGCTGTGCGTTTTCCCAGCACGGGCGGATACGTATAATTTTGCCGGTATATATATGACGGTGGAGGTGCCGTCCGATCCCTATCAGATCCAGCTGACGCCGGAAAATCTGGCAAGCAACGCCAACCAGGCCGCGCAGTTCGGCGAGACGGAGGAAAGCCTCAGACAGCGCTTCAGCGATGAAGGGATCCTGCTTATGGCTTATGATGCCGCGCAGGGACGCACGCTGATTATCAGCGCTGTGCAGGACGAACTGGGAAAAACGCTGTATGATATCAACGAGCAAACGGCGGATACCCGCGCGGGGTACCGTTCTAATCATGCGAACGGCACCTATTGCGGCGCGCTTGGATACAAGTTTGAAAGCTGCGAATGGAAAAACTTCGGCGATAATCAGGGGCGTTTCCTTATGCTGAAGTACACGCAGAAGGTGGACGGCAAGGTCAAATATCGCGGGCTTTGGCGGCGCACGGTGCGCAACGGTTATACGATTACCGTGGATTTGCGGGTGGAAGGCAGGCAGGTGAGCAGCGGGGATATCAGTGCGCTGAACAAAATACAAAACACCATTTCATTTATGCAGATCGTGTCGGCGCCGGACGCGCCGCTGACACTGGGCTTCACCGCGCCGCCTCCCGAAACGACCAACAGCAATTCCTTTACCATCAAGGGCGTAACGCGCCCCGGGGCGGCGGTGACGGCGGCATACGCGTCGCTCAAGAACAGCCGCAGCAAGGTGTTTTCCGCTACGGCGGACGCAAAGGGCGCATTTTCCATCCCCATGGAGCTGCCTGCCTCGGATTACTATAATTTGATTGTTGTGGCAACGGTAAATGAGGGAATGGAAAGCGAAGAAAGCATCAGCGCAAGCTTTTCGGTGGAATATGATCCCACTCTTTTGGCGGTGGCCTTTACTTCGCCCTTTCCGGAGCATTTTACCGGCGATTCTTTCAAACTGTCCGGCACGACGCTGACCGGGGTGACGGTCCAGCTGGTAGTCAACGATCAGCTTTCCACCAAAAAGACGGGCAATAACCGCACTTTCTCGTTTACGCTGGATACGTCAAAAGAAGGAACGTATGATATTCAGCTGACCTTCAGCAAAAAAGACTACGCGACAAAGGTGCTCCATTATGTTATTGAGCGTACCATGTCGCAGGAGGAGCGGGAGCAGGCGGTGCGCAGCGCATCCGCCAGTCCGGATTACAGCAAGGTTTTAAAATCGCCCGCGGTTTATGAAGGGCGCACGCTGCGCTATAACGGCTACATTGTGGATGCGCGGGAGGGCGCGGGAGAATGGATTTTGACCTTTGCGACCAAGAAAACCGGCGATAAATTCAGCAATTATCTTATTGTGCTCAGCGATCATGCGGTAGAAGCCGCCCCGGACAGACAGGTAACGCTTTATGGAACGATGTCCGGCATATATCAGACGCTCAACGAGGACGGCAGCGAGGCGAGCTATCCCAAGGTTTCGTTGCTGCTTTTTGACGAAGTTGGACGTTAAAAACAATAACAAGTGAAAAATCAATCAAAGTTGTATATTATCCCTTCACAGACACCGTATTTTTGTGTATAATAAAGACGAAATAAATCGTCGCGACGGGGAGGAATACAACTGTGACCAGCTTATTGACCACATGGGAGAAGGATCCGACCAGCGTTCCCTTTGGGCCGCTTGGCATCATTGCGATGGCAGGCTGCGAAGAAATTGGTGAAAAAATCAATCAATGGCTTCTGAAATGGCATAGTCTCCAGGAAATTCAGGATCAGGAATATTACACCAGTCCTGGCATCAATCGCGATACATTTTTGATCAAGGCAAATTGCCCGCG
Organism: Clostridiales bacterium; assembly: GCA_019420065.1. GTDB lineage: Bacteria > Bacillota > Clostridia > Christensenellales > Aristaeellaceae > SFMI01. Next base: position 28,044 of record JAHZHX010000008.1, read on the forward strand.
CTTTGGCACAGGCGAGGGAAAGGCTGTGCTGCGCGAAAGCGTTCGCGGCTTGGACATTTATATTATTGTGGATGTATGCGCTCACAATGTGACCTATAAGATGTATGGGCAGGATGTACCCATGTCGCCAGACGATCATTTTCAGGACCTCAAGCGCGTAATCGGCGCGATTGCGGGCAAGGCCAAGCGCGTGACGGTGATTATGCCGATGCTGTACGAAAGCCGTCAGCACCGTCGTACCAGCCGCGAGAGCCTGGACTGCGCCATGGCGCTGCAGGAATTGCAGAACATGGGCATCCGTAATATCATTACCTTTGACGCGCATGATCCGCGCATGCAAAACGCCATTCCTTTTATCGATTTTGAAAACATCATGCCCACCTATCAGATGCTGAAGGCTTTGTGCCGCACGGAAAAGGAGCTGCGTATCGACAAGGCGCACATGATGGTGGTCAGCCCGGACGAGGGCGCTGTGCAGCGCAATATTTATTACTCCTCGGTACTGTCGCTTGATATGGGAATGTTCTATAAACGCCGCGATTATACCACCGTGGTGAACGGCCGCAATCCCATTATCGCGCACGAGTATCTGGGCGCTGACGTGGAAGGCAAGGATATCCTGGTGGCGGACGATATGCTGGCGTCGGGCGATTCCATGATTGACGTTTGCCGCGAGCTTAAGTCCCGCAAAGCGAACCGCATTTATGCGCTGACGACCTTTGCCTTTTTCACCTCCGGCGTGGAGGCGTTCCATCAGGCCTGTGAGGAAGGCATTATTACCAAGGTGGTAAGCACCAATCTGACTTACTGCCCGCCCGAAGTGAAAAACGAGCCCTGGTTTGTCCAGGCGGATATGAGCAAATATATTTCTTATATCATTGCCACGCTGAACCATGACCGTTCTCTTCATGGGCTGCTCAATCCCTATAACCGCATTAAAGCGCTGCTGGAACGCTATCGCAGCGAACAGGCGGCTCTGGGGATTACAATGGTGTAACGAGGAAAATGACGGAAGAAAGCAAAAAGAACGCTCTGCGTGAGGAAATGAATATGACGCCCGCCGTGCCTGAGGAACCCGGTAAGAAAACCGGGCTCATGCGCGGCGCGCGCGATTTTATCGAGAATACCTTCGCCTCCCTGAAGGGCAAGGACATGAACGTGGCGGTGGAAGAGTTCACCAGTGAAATGACGCTGGTGGCGGAAGGGCTGAGCGAGGATCTGTCCGCGCTGCGGCGCGAGGTCGAAGAGCTGTCCGCTCAGATGACGCTTGAAGAAGAGCGTTCCGCGCGTTTGGAACGCGCCAGACAGGAAGAGGCTGAGCAGGCGCAAAAGCAGCTTGCGGCATTGGAGCGCCGCCTGGAGGCATTGGAAAAGGCGGCCAAGGCGGCGGATAAGAAGCCTAAAAAGGCAGGCCTTATGGAGATTCTGCGTCAGGCGACCTGGATGGTGGGGCTGCTTTGCAGCGCCTGGGTCGTGGTTACGCTGCTGAAACTGATCGGGGGGTGAGGAGAATGCCCGCGTTCCGGGAGATGGTCGAAAAATATAAAAAGCGCCGCCATGACGCGGTGGTGGATTCCGTTACGGTCGGGCTTTCCTTGGCTGATAACGTTACGGCGGACATGGGGCTGCTGGAGGATACCGGCATTGCGGCCGAAGCGCTGGAAACGGTAAGCAATGTATTGCCGTTTGCAGTGATTGCCATTACCGAGCAGTGCAATGTGCTGCTGGGGAAAAAAACAGGGGTTGCCGGCGCGGGCGATGCTGCCTACCGCATCATCAAAACGGGCGCGGCCATGGGCGTAGGCGCGGCAGTGACGGCAGCCGGCGCAGGCGTCGCTGCGGCATTGCCGGCCGCGGTTGGAGCGCGCATGCTGCTTGACCGCTATCGCGGCCGGGCGCTGACGGGACATCGGGTGTTTATGCGCACACAGCGTCTGCGCGCGCTGCGAAATGCCCGGGAAGAAAAACGCCTTCCGGCGGGCAATGCCGCATTACAGGAGAAACTGCCATGAGCTATGAAATTTTTGCACATCATGCGCATCTTTTTCCGCAGGACGAGCGGCCCAACGGAACGCTTTCGGTGCTGCTGAAGCATATGGATGAATGCGGTATTGCCCGCAGCGTAGCCTTTGCGCCCATGCCGCCGCATACCGCGCTGGAAGATTCCAATGCCTGGCTGGCGCGGGAGATTGCCGCGGCGCATGGCCGCGTGATCGGCTTTGGCGCGGTCAATATGCAGCGGGACAATATGGAAGGGCAGGTGCGGCATATTTGGGAACTGGGGCTGCGCGGAATCAAGATGCATCCCGCCTACCAGCGCTTTGATTTGATGGGGGAAAAGGCGCGGCGCGTATATGCTGAAGCAGAGCGCCTGAATCTGCCTATTTCTTTTCATACGGGCATTCACTGGTATCGCATCAGCGCATACAATATGCTTTTGTATGATGAAATTGCCTATCATTATCCTGCTTTGCGTTTCAGCATGGAACATGTGGGCGGCTATTCCTTTTTCAACGAGGGCGTGGCCGTAATGGTAAACAACGCCCATAAATGTATGCCCTATGCGGGAATGACGAGCGTGTGCGACCGCGGTAAGAACAAATTCTGGTATCTGAGCGACGAGCAGATCCGGGATCTTTGCTGGCAGACGGACGATGCGCACATGATCTTTGGCCTTGATTTTCCCTATAACGATGCGGAAAAGACGAAAGTGGCGATTGAACGGTTCAAGCGCCTGTTCCCGCAGGAGGATACGCAGCGCAGGATATTTGGTGAAAACCTGCGGCATTTTATTGGCGAAGAGTAATGGCAAAAAATGGAGAGGCAACCTGAAACATTATATCAGGCCGGAGCATTCGTTTTTTTCTGGCCACGATGCGCGTAAGGAACAAACCTTTTGCGGGTTTGTGACGCGATAAAAACCAATTTGGTAAATGAGGTGGCGCGCTTGGCGCTTGTCAGGCGTGCGGACACGGACGTAAGAAAATTGCAACCTGACAAAACGAATCCTTTGTTTTGCCGCCCCACAGAAGCAGGGCGTATATGCTCTGCTTTTTTGCATACTAAAACCAATATCATTCGCCGTATGCGGATATAGCTATGGCGCACTCCCTTGAGAAGTGCGCCATAGCCGCTTTCTTTTTTTATAACGATGTCAGCGTGCCCGTTCGTCCGGGACGCTTTCAATCATCAGCGCGCTGATTTGTCCAGGCAGAGAGAGCGTCATAACGCCGTCGTAATGAACCAGAATTTGTTCGTTCAGAGCAGGCAGTGCCATATCGTCAGGAATATGAACGATGACCTGCCCCAGTGTTTCGGTATCCAGAGAAACGTCGCGGCCTTCAATGCTGCTGACTGTGCCCTGGAGCGTCATGCCATAAATGCGCTCGGCGGTGATCTGCGGCGGCAGGGAACGGGTCATGATACCGTTGTAATCCACCAGGACAAATTGTTTGGCGGCAAGCGCTTCCGCGCGTTCCGTTACGGTATTTTCGCTTACCTTGACCAGCACATCGGAGCCGTCCCCATTGCGCACCAGGAAGGAGCCGTCTTCGTAGATTTCGCTGATAATGCCATTGATGGGCTTGATCTCGGGATCGCTGCCGGGCACATCCGTTGCGACAGGATCAACGGGAGCGACGGGAGCGTTTTTACGGGTAATCAAGATTGCGGCAACGACGATGATTGCGATGATGAGCAGTGCGGCCAGCAGGCGGAATCCATTCTTTTTCATAAAATTTAAGCCTCCGTTTTTTTGTTAGTATTGTAACCGGGTACACTTATTAAACGGTGTGGGGATGAAAAAGTTCCCGGTTTTTAAAAATTTTTTTATACCGCAATCTGACGCGCCGAAACGGGTTTTACCAGCCAGCGGTCCAGCCATAAAAGCAGCTGCGGCAGCAGGAAGAGGATCAGGACGACGGAGATCATCGCGCCGCGCGCCAGCATGACGCCAATCGAAGAAATGTAGAACACCGAACTGACCGCGCCCACCGTAAAACCGGCAATAATCAGCGCCAGTCCCGAGGTCAGAATGGTTTGCAGTGAAAGCTGGATGGCTTGGGATAATGCTTCTTTGGGCGGCAGCAGCGTCCGCTGCGCGCAGTAATGGCTGGTAAGCAGGATGCCGTAATCGATCGTCGCACCCATTTGCAGGGCGATACAGATGAGATAACACATGAAGAAGATACTGCCGTCCACTATGCAGGAAAGGCTCATGTTTACATATACGGCTCCCTGGATGATGCAGACCAACAGGGCGGGAACCAGGAGAGAACGGAAGGACAGGCAAACGATCAAAAAGACCAGCGCGGCGGTAATCAGCGTTACCCGGGTCATATCGCCGGAGAAAGAAGTGGCGATATCATCCATGGCCAGCAGCATTCCCGCCATCGCGCCATCTTCGCCATAATGAGCGCGGAGAATCTCTTTGAACCGGGAAATGACCTCGTGCGCATAGGGACTGGTAAAGGGCAGATCCAGCGTCAGCAGGGCGCGGGAATAATGCGCGCCGTTGAAGGTGCTTTTTGCCGTTTCCAGCAGCGTTTGCGCCTGCGTCAGCTGCGCCAGTGTATCCTGCGGCAGCAGGAAGGAAATGCGGCGGAAGGCGGCGGACAGCCGAGCGACCAAAGCGTCGCCGCGGATGGGCGCGGTAATATCCAACTGACGGAAAAGCGCCGAGACCGCTTCTTCATTGCGCCCCAGAAGGGCCGCGGCGCCGGCGGCGTCATAATAGGTTATTGCTGCTTCGCCGGTTGTAACCATGGATAACACATTTTGCACGATGGGACGTCCTCCGGCGGAAACGCCGGAAATTTCCTCCAGCATGGCGCGCTGGCGGGCATAGCCGTCATCGGTATCGTCGGCGGGAAAAAGCAGAACCAGCTGGTTGGATTGGCCAAACAATTCGGTAACGGTCTGCGCGTCGCTGCTCATATCGCGCACGGTATAGGTGTACACATTATTGCCTTGCAGGCAGGCGCCGACAAGAATCAGTACAATAAGGAGCAGAGGAAGCGCGTGGCGGGCGGTTTGCGTCATATGGAGAATGCCCTCGCCGCGCAGCGGAAGGAAAGGTTTGTGCGCCGTTTTGTCAAGCAAGGGAGCAAACAGCATTAAAAGACCGGGCATGAACAGAAATACCGTGACCATGCTGAGTACAATGCCCTTTGCCAGCACGACGCCAATGTCAAAGCCGATGGTAAAGCTCATAAAAACCAGGGCCAGCATACCGGCAACCGTTGTCAGCGCGCTGGAAGCCACGGGCATGAAGCTGCTTGCCAGCGCCTGCGTCATGGCGACCGAGAGAGACAGCCCCTGGCGGCGCAGTCTGTCAAAAGCATTGAGCAGGATGATGGAATAATCCATGGCCAGCGCCAACTGCAAAATGGCGGCTACGGCAAAGGTGATAAATGAAATGGAAGGGAAGATCCAGTTGGTGCCCATGTTGAGCAGAATGGATACGGCAATCACCAGGAAAAAAAGCAGCGGCTCCAGATAGGAGCGGGTCATCAGCAGCAAAACGCAGAAAACGATAGCGCATGCAACCGCCATAACGACGGGAATCTCGTTGGCAATGCTTTGCTGCAAATCGCGCGAGTCCTTTGCGCCGCCGCTGATGAGGTGGGGCATATCAATCAGCGCGCTTTCAACACTGTCAAGAATACCTGCGGCGGATTCTTCCGTCATGATAAGCGAAAGCAGGCGATAGACATGCCCCTCCTGCTCGCGCATACCGGCTGCGGGATCATGCGTACAGCTCATCATTCCGTCAAAGCCGGAAAACTGCGCGGCATAGGCGCGGGCGGTTTCCTCGCTGCAGTCGAGCAGCACAACGGACAGGCTGGAGACGGCGGAAAATTCGCCGTTCATGACCGACAGCCCCTTCATGGTGTCGGTATCTTCGCGCAGGTAGGAAGTCAGGTCGTAATTGACGCGCACCTTGCTGATGGTTGTGGCAGCGATCACGGCGAGGACAAGAAACAGCGCCATCATGAAATAGCGGAAACGGACAATCAGCGCGGCGGCTTTTTCTTTCATGCGGAGGGTCTCCTTTGCACAAAATGATTCTTCATTATGACATGAGAATATAAACTGAGCATCAAGAAAATGCGAAATTCTACCGGAAGCGCCGCTGCAAAAAATTTTTTTCGCTCGCAATAATGGCGAAATAGCTTGCTTTTTGGCGAAGTGGCATTTTTGAAGCGTCTTGCGCCGACGCGCAACCGGTGGTATACTGCTGAGGGTCGTTAAAGCGTGGCCAAGTATATGCGGGTACGGGAGAGGCAAGATGGCAAAGTTATATTTTCGTTATGGCGCGATGGGATCGTCCAAGACGGCAAATGCGATCATGGTGCAGTACAATTATCAGGAACGCGGGCAGAAAGCCTTGATGCTCAAACCGCGGATCGATACGCGCGACGGAGAAAGGATTGTCGGTTCGCGCGCGGGACTGCGCGCGCCCTGCAATTATGTGGAGGAGCTGGACCAGATCGATATAAGCGAATATCACTGCATTATCGTCGATGAGGCGCAGTTCCTGAGCAAAGCACAGGTGTGGCGCCTGGTCAGCATTGTGGATGATATGGGCATCTCCGTGATTTGCTATGGACTGCGCAGCGATTTTCAGGGCAATCTGTTTGAGGGCAGCAAATGGCTGCTGGCCTGGGCGGATACCGTTGAAGAGGTGAAGACGGTTTGCTGGTGCGGGCGCAAGGCCACCTGCAATGCGCGCGTATTGAACGGAAGGGTAACAAAAGACGGCGAGCAGATTCTGCTTGGCGGCAATGAGAGCTATGTGGCGCTGTGCCGCAAGCACTGGGCCAAAGGCCAGCTGGCCGGTGAAAACGAAAGCGAGGTAAAGTGAGCATGGAATCCTACATCAATCTGGATAAAAACATGGTGGTCAACCGCACGGTTGAAGAAGAGAATATCGAATGGTACGATGTACGCAAAGCGCCTTTTGCATTGCATGGTTTTTATAAGCCGGAAAGCGAGCCGTTTTTCCATCGCCTTCCCGAGGAGGTGGGCGAGGCGACAAGCGCGGCGGTGGCGCGTTTGCAGCGCGAAAGCGCGGGCGGCCGCGTGCGGTTTTCCACGGATTCCGCTTTTATTGCAATCCGGGCAAAATACCGCGTGGTCGGGCGTTCGTCGCATTTGACGCTGGTATCGGGCGCAGGGTTTGATTTGTATGAAGACGGGCCGTTTGGCAGCCGCTATGTGCGTGAGTTTCGCATGCCGTATGATATGACGGATTCCTATGAGCAGATTATCCGCTTGACGGAGGGCGGCATGCGTGCGTATACGATCAATTTTCCGGTGCATTCGGTGGTGGAAACGCTGGAGATTGGTTTGCAGCCGGGCGCTGCCGTGGGTGGTGAAGCGCCGTATCGCGATATCCCGCAGATTGTATATTACGGCTCGTCTATCGTTCATGGTACGGCGGCCAGCCGTCCGGGCCTGATCTATGAAAATGATATATGCCGCAAGCTGAATGTGGACTATCTGAACCTGGGTTTTTCGGGCAACGCGATGGGCGAGGCAGCGCTGGGTGAATATATGGCGCAGCTGCCCATGAGCGTGTTTGTGTGCGATTATGACCATAACGCGCCTACGGTGGAGCATTTGGAGCAAACGCACTACCCCTTGTACGAAATAATTCGCGCCAAGAACCCTGATGTGCCGTATGTGATGATTACCCGTCCCAACTATTATACGGCCGGGGAAGCGCAGGAGCGTGTGCTGCAGCGCCGCGACGTGGTGATGCGTTCGTATCTGAAAGCGCGGGAAAATGGCGACAAGCAGGTCTACTTCATTGACGGACTGAGCTTTTTTGCGGGGGATGCGCTGTATGATGCGACGATGGATCATATCCATCCCAATGATTATGGCTTTATGCGTATGGCAGATGGTATCGGAACGGTTCTGCGCCATATCCTGGAAAAGAGAATATAAGCAAAACGCTCCTGCCGCATTCCTGCGGCAGGAGCGTTTTTCGATGCTTTTAATAGCTGATGGATACGACCAACCCCCCCATATTATCGGTGGAGGCGCTGTAAGAAACGGCGCCGGCAGGGATGGAAACGGTGGTGTCGGTATAGCCGCCTTCCAGACGATAAATCTCATACATGAGCTCGCCGTCATGATAAAGCGCGATGTGCGGATGCTGCATCAGATATTCGATATATTCTTCCAGACAGAGGCCCAGCGTGTTCATGACCGCGGCGTTGGCCTCGCCCACATAACGGTATACCTTCATCTCAACGTTGATGCCCGTCTTATAGCTTTTGTCCACGGTGTTTTCATAGGGGAAACCCTGCACCGGGAAACGGAACACAAAGCCGTATTTCCAGCAGTTTTCGTACAGCCACCGGCCTTGCTCGGTTTGATGCAGCGGGGTGCTGGAGAAGGCGTTGTCCCCTTGCTTATAGTTGTATACCTTGAAAGACAGACCGGCCTGATAATCGCTTGTGCCCGGATAGGCGGTTGTACGGCGAACGCGCTCGGTAAGCGCATCGCCGCTGTAACGGGAAGAATACTTTTCCGTTTCGGAATTCCAGTAGGTAGACTGGGTTTCCATCGTGCGGTAGCCTTCCTCAATGATGATGCCGCCCATATCCAACCCCGCGGCGCGCGCATCCTTGTACAGCGCCATCAGTGCTTCCACGGCATTGGGCGCCATGGTGATGCTGGAATTGACGGTAGGCAGATTATTGGTGCTGTCATCGTCGGCACGGCTGTGCTGATTGATGCTAACCATCATATCGTCAGTCAGGTCGGCCGGCATGGGATGCCAGCGGTTGACTAACAGCAAGCCGCCTTGCAGCATTTCATTGCGGGTGACGTTGGCCTGCATACCGCTTTTCACGTCAAAGGAACTCAGATCAATCACGTCCCAGCCGGAAGGAGCAGCTGCGGGCCATTGCGCGCTGCCAACGGAAGCATTCTGGCGGTTGAGCTCGGCAACGGCGGCATTATATTCCTGCGTGCGCTCGCTGTTGATGCGCTCAACTTCCTTTTGGTTATTTTGAGCGCGGCTGTTCAAATAGCTTTGCGTGTACAGATAGCCGGCGCCCAGCAGCACGGTCAGCGCCAGTAAAACCAGCATACATACGATCAGGCTGCGGTAAGCATTGCGTTTTCTCACATTGGACATTCCAATCACCTTTCCGTCTGTGAAGGTACAGACATCCCGTGAATAATAAACAAATCCATCTTTTTTATATCAAATTTATTACGAATTGTCAACCGCTTGTGGCATATTTCTCCAATAAAACAAAAGAAGCGAGGCAAATTTACATTTGTTTTCGCTTGGAGGGGGCAAAAAGCGGCAAATCCGGACATTTATTTTGTATAATATGTAAAAAATACAAATATATGCTGCAATTATCGATAATTTGTGATATAATTATCCCCGAAAGGGGAGCGTACCATGCGAGAAATTTCTTGTATTTCTAATGACTTTGCCCCGAAACACGATTTATCTGTCTGGAGCGATATGTTGCTGTCCTCCGGCGCCGAATTGATAGATTGTCCGGCGGGGACGGTTTTGTGCCGCAGCGGGGAAAAATGCGGCTTCATATACTATCTTGTGCGCGGTCTGGTAAAAGTCAGCGTTGGCAAAGACGAAAGCGCGGCGCGTTTGCTGGGCTACCATATTCCCAATTCGCTGTTTCCCACGGATTGTCTGCGGACGAATACCGTGCAGAACGCCACGGTCGAGGCCTTGACGACACTGACGATCCTGCGCTTTACGCCGGCGCTGCTGATGGATTTGTGCCGGAAAAATGCGGCGTTTGCGACTGATTTGGCGCTTTATGTATCGGATGTGCTGCATCATACCTGCGTGAATCTGGAAAATGCCAGAGCGGATGACGCAATGCGGCGCATGGCGCGCTTTTTGCGGCTGTATTTGCAAAACTCCCGGCTTCCCGGGGACATTCTTTGCATTCCGATGACCCAGGAGGCGCTGGCTCAGGCAATCAGCATTTCGCGGATCCAGGCGGTCCGGGTTTTTACACAGCTTAAGGAAATGGGCGTCGTAAGCATCGGCCGCAAGCGGGTTATGGTACTGGATGAAAAAAGGCTTTCGGAGCTTGCGGACATTGCATAAAATGAAAAGCTGCCGGCAATTGGTTTTGTCGGCAGCTTTCCGTCTGTTAAAAACATTCACTCATTTGACAGGATACAGTGAAGAGGCGTGAAGACAGCATCCGGATTTTAGTGGATGCTGCTATTTGATTACTTGTTGATGTTGCGGGCGGAGGGGCCGTCAAGCTTTGCAAGCTGTCCGTCCTGCACAAAACCTTCCGGACGGCCAGATAGCTCAGCGATCAAACGGTTTCGCCAGAGCAAAACGGTCTTCTGCATCCGCGGGTCGGCGGCAAGGTCGTGCTGTTCATGTGGGTCGGCGTCCAGATCGAAGAACTGCTCCTTGGCCAGCGCGGGGAACCAGATGTATTTCTGATGGCCATTGGTCAGGTACTGCATGCCGCTGCCCAGGGTGGAAACGTTGCAGCACTCGCCGTGAATGTAATCGCGCGGCAGCTTTTTGCCCGTCATGGCGGGCAGAAGGGATAGGCCGTCCACCGTTTCGGGAATTGCAACGCCGGCCAGGTCCAGAATTGTGGGCATCAGGTCCATGATCTCGACCGGATCGTCACAGACCGTGCCGGGCTTTACGCCCAGCTCTTTGGCCATAGCGGCGGGCAGGCGCATCAGCAGCGGTACATGCGCGGAGCCTTCATAGGGGTTGCGCTTGCGGATCCAGCCGTGATCGCCCAGCATATCGCCATGATCCGAGGTAAAAATAACCACCGTATTTTCGGGAATATGATCGAGCAGGCGGCCCACCTGATGGTCGATTTGCTCAACGCAGCCGAAATAGCCAGCGCGCAGCTCGCGGATGGCATTGGCGTGCGGATCCACACGGTTAGAGGTCACGGGCTGCCCTACCTGACTGCTGGGCAGCTCGCTGTCCCAGTCGCCGGTATAGGGCGCGGCCTGCTCGCGGCGCATGTACTTGTCAAAATAGTAGGCGGGCGGCGTGCAGGGGCTGTGCGGCTGGTGAAAGGCAACGTTCAGGAAAAAAGGAACGGTAGGGTCGCGCCGCTCCAGAAAACGCATGGCGCGCTCCACGCACCAGGTTGTAAAATGGTAGCGTTCTTCCAGATGATAAGGCCGGGCGACATAGCCGTTCTGATGAGCACCATGGCCAAAGCCCGCGTCCATATACAATCCCTGCTCCTGCAGCCAGCGGTCATAGTCGTTGGCGGGCTGCCCGGGCTCGGAAGCATGGGAACCGTCCGCCCAGTCCGCACTCATAAAGCCGTACAGCTTGCGGCCGGGGAAAAGATGGAGCTTGCCGCACAGATGCGTTTGATAGCCGGCATTTTTCAGCGCTTCAGGCAGCGTGACACAGTTCAACGGCTCGTGATGTTCATTGGCCAGAATGCCGTGGTGCGCCGGGGTCTGGCCGCTCATCAACGTGCGGCGCGCCGGGATACATACCGGACAGGCGCTGTACATGTGGGAAAAATGTACGCCCTGCGTGCGCAGGCCGTTCAGATAAGGTGTATCCACCTGCGAGCCGCTGACGCCGCTGATGGCGTCATAGCGCTGCTGGTCGGTCATGATAAGCAGAATATTGGGACGATCCTGAGTCGCCATGCAATGCTTCCTCCATGATGAATATAATTGTTTTTAGTATAATAAGTTGAGAAATGCGCAATCTTTGCAGCTTGTGATGAAAAAATAGTCAAATTGTGATTTTATGCTTCTTTATCAAGATACATGCGCCGGTACTTGGATGGAGAATAGCCCGTGATGCGCTGAAAAGCGCGGATGAAGGCGGATACGCTGCCAAATCCTGCCCGAAAGCAGATGTCGATCAGGGATAAGTCGGTCGTCATCAGCCGTTGGCAGTAGCTGACGCGGCGGTTGAGGATATAATCGGCCACGGTGGTATTCAGATAACGCTTGAACAGACGCGAGGTGTATTCACGGCTGTAAAAAAAGTGCGAGGCCACCTCTGCTACCGTGGAAATCTCGGTAAAATGCTCGTCGAGATAATGCTGGATATCGATTACGTTTTGCGGGAAATACGGTTCGCTGCGCATGCTCAGATCGGCAGGCTTGTTGAGCAGATAAAAAATTTGCAGCGTGTAGGCCAGCGCCAGGGCGTGATCCTCCTCCGTATTGCGGGAAAGGGCGCTGTCAAGCTGGGAAAGCAGCGTCAGAAGCTCTTCCGTATGGATGGGTTTGAAAGAAAGCAGATAATCATTGCCGCGATCCTGCATCATGAAATTGAGCAGGGCCTGCCCGCCGATGGAATCAAACGCATCCTCATACAGATAAAAAACATAGCGGGTGTAGCGGGTAGAGTCGGCGTTGATCATGGACATGTGGAGCTTTCCGGGGGGGATGATGATTACGTCGCCGTAGCAGGGCAGAAAGGAGTTGCCCTCGCAGATATAGCGGATGTCGCCCTCGATGAAAATCACCAGCTCGTAATAATCGTGAAAATGCAGGCGGCTGGGATAGGTTGTGCGGTCATAGTCCGTGCTGCGGTGGGAATAGATCATGGAGGGGCTGACGTCGTACAGACACCAGTTGTTGATGGCGTCATAGTGCGCGGTGGCGGCGCGGTAATGGGATAAAAGCTTCAAGAAAGGACTCCTTTCTTATTAAATGCATTGTTAATCTGGCGAAAATATGGTACATTGACACATGATTAAGGTCACAAAATGAATGATATAGGTCACAAATCAGCATGAATCGTGAAATGTAGACCTATATACTTATATTATCACACACATATCGGGTTGACAAGCGTTCTTTCACAAATTGCGTGTGGATGCAAAGCGGAACCATACCGGGAGAGTTCCCGGTTTAGGTAAAAAAGAAAGGGGTTATCACATGAAAAAGTTCGTTTCCCTGCTGCTGATCCTATCGCTGATGCTGGGCGTCGGTATGATCGGCGCCCATGCCGACGAGGACGTCACGCTCCATTTCCTGATTGCGTCTGGCTCCTACGATATCGACTCTGATATCGGTATGCAGGTGTGTCAGCGCGTTGCCGGCTACAAGATCGAATACGAAATGATCAACGGTACCGAGCAGCTGATGCTGATCATTTCCTCCGGTCAGGAATATGATTATTGCTATTTGAACAGCAACAATTACAACCTGATGATGAGCGAAGGCGCGCTGATGGACATCACCGACCTGCTGAATGAGTATGGCCCCAATATCGTTGAGGCCTTCCCCACCGCATGGCCGGCGACCACGGTAGACGGCCGCATTTACGCGATCCCTTCTCCGGCGGCGCAGCCCGACAGTCTGTCCACCTCGATGGTAGCCCGTAAGGATCTGCTGGATAAGATCGGCTATGAGACCGTGCCTACCAAGCTGGATGAGTTCATCAAAATGCTTGAGGCGTGCAAAGAGGCTTATCCTGACATGGTGCCTTTGACCGCTGCCCAGTCCTATATCATCAGCAATATTGCCAGCGCCTTCAACGTTACCGGCCTGTATCAGATGATCGACGGCCATGTAACCTCCATTGTGGACAATCCCAACCTGAAGGCCTATATTGAGTGCGTGCGCGATCTGTATGCCCGCGGCCTGCTGGACGCCGAAATGCCTGCCATCACCGCCAACGACATGCGTTCCAAGTGGTCTGCCAGCAAGGCGGTCATCGCTTATTCCAACTGGAGCGGTATCGAAACCCCCATTGCCGCGCTGCGTCAGCTGACCCCCGATATGGAATACGTTGTGCTGCCGCTGCTGGAGGATGAAAACGGTAAGGTTCATGCTGAGGTGAAGTACGGCGTGACCGCTTACGGCGCTATCCCCGTTACCAGCAAGCATGCTGCCGAAACCATCAAGGCCATCAACAACATGATCCAGATCGATAATTTCACCGAGATCGTGCTGGGCGTTGAAGGCGTGCATTATACCAAGAAGGAAGGCGGCGGCTACGCGCCCATCCAGCCCGCGTTCAACAACGACAAGAACAACTCCAACATCTTCGTTTCCGGTTTCTATCGCGAGGACGTGTACCCCGTGATGGGGGAAGCCCGTTTGGCTAAGAATGCCGACCTGCAGGATGTGTTCTACAAGATGCGCGCTTCCTTGCTGGATGGCGGCTCCCGCAGCCCCGTGGCGCTGGCTCCGGCCGTGACGGTCGTGGACAACAAGTCCAGCCTGGAGACCCGTATCAGCGACACGCTGATTGCGGTGATTGCCGGCACCTCTGAGGTAAGCGAACTGGACAATCTGGCCAATTACTGGCACAAGAACGGCGGCGACAAGATTATCGAATTCTACGATAACTGGTATGCCGAGAACATGGCCAAGTAAGAACTGAAAGAGAAAATTGGCGGGGGAGGTACGCCTCCCCCGCCAAATGCGATTCTATAAGCTGGAGGCTTCCCTGATGACAGTGATAAACAACCGCCGCCGTTCCCGCTTGCGCCGCGCATGGAGTTATCTGTGCGGTCACTGGGAGCTTTATTTATTCCTGGTTCCCGGGCTGATAGCGGCCGTCATGTTCAAGCTCCTGCCCATGAGCAAGATCGTGATCGCGTTTAAGAACTTCAAGCCTTTGAAGGGCATTGAGAACAGCCCCTGGGTCGGCTGGGCGAACTTTGAACGCATGTTTGCCGATCCTGAGGTTTGGCAGGTAATTCGCAACACGCTGGAGATCAATCTGCTTCAGGTAATCTTCTGTGTGCCGCTGCCGATGTTCCTTGCGATTATGCTCAATGAGGTCACCTGCATGCCGGTTAAGAAGGGCGTGCAGACGCTGATTTATATTCCGCATTTCTTTACCTGGGTGGTTGTATACAGCGTATTTTTTACCATTTTCGGTTCAACGGGCATGGTGAATACGATCATACGCTCATTGGGAGGCAAGGAAATTCTTTTCTTTATGAAGGGCGGTTGGTTCCGCTTCCTGCTGGTGATCTCATCCGCATGGAAGGGCGCGGGCTGGGGCACGATTGTGTACCTTTCCGCCATTACCGCGATTGATTCTGAGATTTATGAGGCAGGGATCATTGACGGCGCCAGCAAGCTGCAGCAGGCGCGCCATATTACCATTCCCTGCCTGCTGCCGACGCTGGTACTGATGCTGACCGTGCGCCTGGGCAGCGTGCTTTCCGGCGGCTTTGACCAGGTGCTGGCGTTCTATAACCCTACGGTTTACAAGTCGGCTGATATTCTGGGCACGTACATTTACCGCCAGGGCATCGGAAACGCCAACTTCAGCTATGCGGCGGCCGTTGGCTTGTTCGAATCCGTCGTAGGCTTGGTGTTCGTGATGATTTCCAACTTTGCCTCCAAGCGTCTGACCGGACGCACGGTTTGGTAAGGGGGTGCTGAAATGAAGCTTTCCAAAGGTGAAAAAGTCTATGTGGCCATCCTGAATGTGCTGACGATTCTGTGCGGCTTGATTTGTCTTTTGCCGGTGCTGAATGTGTTTGCACGTTCGCTCAGCTCTGTTCCCGCCGTGGCGGGCGGCAAGGTATGGTTCTGGCCGGTGCAGTTTAATCCGGAGGGCTGGAAGTATATTTTGCAGCGCACCAGCTTCCTGGGCTCCATGGGCAACTCGGTCATCAACACGCTTGCCGGTACGCTGATGTCGGTGTTCATCACGGTGCTGACCGCGTATTCGCTTTCCAGGTCTTATCTGCGCGGACGGAAATTTTTCATTTACCTGTATGTGTTTATGATGATTTTCAACGCAGGTATTTTGCCTAATTATTTTCAGATCAAAAGCTACGGCATGCTCAATACGCGCTGGGCGCTGATCCTGCCGGCGCTGATTAGCCCCTATAACACCTTTGTGCTCAAGGGCGGTTTTGAAAGCGTGCCGGACAGCCTGGAAGAAGCGGCACGAATTGACGGCGCCTCCTTTACAAGAATTCTTTGTTCTGTTATAATTCCTGTGACAAAGGCTTCCATTGCCACGATTGTTATTTTTACAGCCGTGTCCTACTGGAATCGCTATTTCGACGCGCTGATGTATATCACCAAGCAGAAAATGAAGCCTGCGGCGCTCCTGCTGTATGAAATGATTAAGCTTTCCAACATGGAAGAGGGCATGGGCGAGGTTGAGTTGGCGGCCGTTGTCTCCCCGGATATTAAAAATGCCAGCATTGTTGTGCTGACGGTCATTCCCATCCTGATGATTTATCCCTTTATGCAGCGCTATTTTGTGAAGGGAGTCATGGTGGGCTCCGTGAAAGGGTAAGGAGCAGAGGAGAGTATGAGGGAACTTTTTGATACGGTGCAAACGATTGCATGCCCGCGCTATGTCAGCCATCGCGGTTTTCAACCCCTGGCGCCGGCCAATTCATTGCCTTCGTTCATGTATGCCGGTTATTTGCGGCAGTGGGCGATTGAAACGGACGTACATATGACACGCGACGGCATACTGGTATGCTGCCACAATGATACCGTGGATGCTACCTATGATGGAACGGGAGCAATCCGCGAAATGAGCTGGGCAGAACTGAGCAAGCTGCGTATGAACCAGGGCAACCGGTTGGATTGTCTGACGGATGGGCAGAAGCGCATGCCGCTTTTTTCAGAGTATTTGGCCATTTGCAAGCACCATGGCAGCATTCCGTTCATTGAGATGAAAACAAATGATGCGGAGCTGGTAGTGAAGGCGGTGCATGATGCCGGTTTGGAAGAGGAAGAGGTCATTATCAGCGCCGGTGGCCTGGAAAAGCTGGAGAATGTGCGCCGGTATACGAAAAGGACGTTCATCCATTTGATTTTTGCCAAACCGGAGGAAGTGGAAACGCTCGCTTCTCTTGGCAACGCCGGCCTGTCCTGGAAGTTTGCCGATCCGGATGAGTGCCCGCCGGAGATGATCGCTATGGCGCATGACGCGGGGCTGAAGGTTTGCCTGCGCGCAGGCGATAGTGTGGAAAGCGTCAAGAAGATGCTGGCCATGGGCTGCGATTATGTTCCTACAAACTGCATGCATGGCGAGTTGGAATAAGAGAGCGTAATAAAATCGGTGATACGCGTCTATGTGTATCACCGATTTTTTGCCGCTGAAAAGGGGGAGAGAGCCTTGCAAAAAGACGCTCTCCCCATGTTTTTGCGCTTTCGTGGATTATCCTTTCAAGCCGCCGCGGGCAACACCGCGCAGGATCTGCTTGCGGGCAAAGAGGAAAAGAATAATCATGGGCAGGACAACAACGGTGGACGCGGCCATAATCAATTCCTGGTATGAGCCGGCCTCGGTTGTGAAGGCGTACAGTCCGAAGGGCAGGGTGCGCTTGGGTGTGGATTTAATGACCAGCAGCGGCCACATGAAGCTGTTCCAGGAGGCCAGGGCATTCAGCAGCACTACGGTGACCAGCGACGGACGGCCGATCGGCACCATGATCTTCCACAGGTAATGCCAGTTGGAGCAGCCGTCAACGCGCGCGGACCAGTACAGGCTGTCCGGAATGGATGCGAAGAAGTTTCGCATGATATAGGTATAGAAAATCGAGGAAATAAAGGGGAAAACCAGCGCTGCCAGGCTATCGTTCAGGTTCAGATGGATGATGGTGGAATAGTTGGTGATAACCAGCATCTCAAAGGGCAGCATCATCATGCTCAGCAATGCGGAGAAAATGAATTCGCGGCCGGGAAACTTGAGACGGGAGAAGGCGAAGGCGGCCAGAATAGTGGTGAAGGTAACAACCGCTACGCTGCAAATGCACACAATGACGGAGTTCAGAAAATATGTTGCAAAGGGCGCCTGCTTGAAGGCGATGCGGTAGTTATCAATGTTGAGAAAATTGCCAGGAATGAATTCCGGAGGGAAACGGCTGATTTCCACGCGGGTTTTGAAGGAAGAAGAGATCATCCAATAGAACGGGAATACCATGATGACTGCGCCGACGATCAAAAGCAGATACAGCAGGAACTGGCTGATGACATGTTTGGTGCGGTAACTGTGATTGAGCATCAGACCGCAAATCAGCAAGGCGGTGCCGAGCACAATGAGCGCATAAAAGAGCGCGCGGGGAAGATTGACGCCCGACGTGCCGGTGCCTAACGCGGCCGTGTATTCAGTCAGCTCAGATTGCCGTTTGTACAAATTTCCCAGCTGATTCTGCAGGTTGTTCAGCGTTGTTACTTCATTTTCGATACCATCGATGGAAACGAGATGGCGGATTGAATTATAGGCGTCGCTGCTCAGCGGCTGGCTGTCAGCGATTTCGGCTTCAATACGCGCGAGCAGGCTAAGGCGCTCGCTGTATTTCGCTGACTGCGCTTCAGAAATGCCATCCAGTGCCAGCCTGCCGTTGTAGTAGGAGCGCAATTCATCCGAGCGGGAAGCAATCATCCGATAGGCGTTGGCAATATCCCGTTCGCACTGAGCAATGGCCGCCTGGCGGGTCTCGTCAGTCTGTACGGTCATGTTCTGCGTGTAAAGCATGCCAAACAGCGAGCCAAGAAAGAGAATGCAGCCTGCAGCAAGCAATAATGTGCCCATGCGCAGGGCATTTTTGTTATTTTTCATTTGCATGCACTCCTTTCTCAATCATATTTCCATTTGCGCTGCACAAAGCGTTGCAGCATGGTGAACAGGAAGATGAACACAAACAGAATCAGCGAGGCGGCGGCGGCGCGACCGTATTCCAAGCTGGTATTGATCTGCTCATAGATGTAATAGGTCATGGTGTACATGTTGTACATCGGACCAGGGTAGCCTGAGAAGAGAATGATGACAGAGTTGAATACCTTGAAAGCGGAAATGCTGTTGATGATCAGCACCAGGCCGATGGTGGGGGAGAGCAACGGCACCGTGATACGGAAGAAAATGCGTTTGGCGCGCGCACCGTCCACCTTGGCAACGGTATAATAGCTATCGTCAATATTTTGCAGGCCGGACAGCATCAGGATAATGGTAAAAGGAAGCGAATCCCAGATGCCGTAGATCACCATGACCGCCATGGAGTACGCCGCGTCGTTGAGCCAGGAAATTTTGCTTACGTCTACCAGCGACAGCAACCAGTTGATGATGCCGTAGTTTTCGTGGAACATGAATTTCCATACCAGGCCGACCGCGGTGGCGGAGGTCACCATGGGCAGGAAATATGCGGTCTGGAACAGTGCGCGCAGCTTGATTTTCTGATTGAGAAGATAAGCCAGCACGATGGAGATCGCGGTGGAGATCGGCACGGTCAGCAAAACATAGAGGAACGTGTTGCCTACCGCCTGCGGCAGCTTGGTATTGACGCCGTAAAGCACATCCCGGAAGTTGCCAAGGCCCCACCCCGCGAATTCACCCGTTAGCTTATAGCGCTCCTGGAAGGCCATGATGAATACGCGCACCATCGGATAGAGGGTAAAGACAATCACGCCAAAGAAGAAAGGCATCAGATAGTCCAATGGCTCGATGATATCATTGACCTTCTTGGCAAAGTCGGCGCCGCTGCAGAATTGCGTGACGCCCATAAAAATGCCAAATACCAGGCATAATGCGCCAACTATCAGCATGAGCGGGCTGTAAAACATGGTAAAATAGTTTTTGGACCCGCGGGTAAGCCCCTTGCGCACATCATTCGTGGAAAGACTATCGATATGGGAAGCGGTTTCTTCAAGCACGGCGGCGACCATGCTGTCGTGCTGTTCTGCCAGCGTCTGCGAAACCGCTGTCTTGAGCGCAGCCTGATCCTCGTTATCGTCGCTGAGCTTGGAGACGGCCGCCTCGGAAAGAATGCTGATGATATGCTCGGCAACCGCGCGTTCCTCGGCTCCTTCGGAGAGCATGCTGGACGCTTCGGCGCGCACGGAGCGCGTTTTGGTGGACAGACCGTTGGAGATGCGTGAGCGCAGCGTATTGGACGCCAGCGATTCCGCCGTGGTTTTTACCAGCGTCGTGGTCTGGCTGATGAGCATATCGGTGCGCTGAGCGGCAATGCGCTCGTCGGTGATTTTGTGCAGCTGCACGGCGCCGGTGACGCCCAGCGCCAGCAGCGCAACTCCCAGCAGGGTGAAAAGAATGAAATGGAACAGGATCCGGCGGCCTCTCCGCCGTTGGCGGGGCTTGTCAAACGGCCCGCTGAAAGCGATTTTCTGGGTCATACGTAGCGTACCCCCGAATCGCGGTCGAACACGAACACGCCGCGGTTTTTCGTTCCCAGGCATACGGTCTGACCAATCTGAAGGCCTTCTTCCAGGTCAATGTATGCGCGGAAGGCCTGTTCGCCAAACAGGAAAGAAGCCATTTCTTCTTTGCCGGTTTTGAATACGCCTGTTACGGTGCAGCGAAGCGTTTCAGGAGCGTTGTCGGGCTGCACGGTGAAGCTTTCGCTGCGGATGGAAAGGTTGACCTTCGCGCCGTTCGGCACATTTTTGAACATGGAAAGCTGCGCGCTGGCTTTGCCGTCCAGCGTGGTGAATACGCCGTTATTGATCGTGCCGGGAATATTGTTGATGGGCGGATTACCCAAAAAGTCAGCGACAAACTGGTTGGCGGGGCTGTCGTAAAGCACCTGGGGCTTATCGTATTGCTGAAGCACGCCGTCGCGCATCAGCACAATATTGTCAGAGATGGCCATAGCCTCATCCTGGTCATGGGTCACAAAGATGGTGGTTACCTGCGTCTGGAGCTGGATACGGCGGATCTCCTCACGCATTTCCAGGCGCAGACGCGCATCCAGATTGGACAGCGGCTCGTCCAGAAGCAGCAGGCGCGGCTCCTTGACCAGCGCGCGGGCAATGGCAACGCGCTGCTGCTGGCCGCCCGACAGCTCCTTGGGCTTGCGGTTGAGCAGCATGTCAACGTGAACCAGCTTGGCCATTTCGGTGGCGCGGCGCACGCGCTCATCCTTGGGAACGCGCTTGATTTCCAGCGGGAAGCAGATGTTTTCCAGCACTGTCATGTGCGGATAAAGGGCATAATTCTGGAATACAAGGCCGATGCCGCGCTCCTCAGGGGGGAGCTTGGTCACGTTGTCGTCATCAAAAAAAATGTCGCCTTCCGTAACCGGGATAATACCGGACAGCATATTGAGGATGGTGGATTTGCCGCAGCCGGAG
>JAHZHX010000080.1 GCA_019420065.1 Clostridiales bacterium
GCGGGGACAGGACTTGAACCTGCGACCTCCGGGTTATGAGCCCGACGAGCTACCGAACTGCTCTACCCCGCGTCATTGCGTCTCACAACGCGAGAATTATGATACCACCATTTCATATATTTGTCAACAGGTATTTTAAAAAAAATTTTTGATATTTTCAGCGCTTTGCAGGCAGTCGTTTTCGCGAATGTTTTTCGCCGCATGATTGCTTTTTAGCCGAAAATCCTATATAATGGTTAAGAATTGATCGTAATTCTTTGGGAGGATGTCAATGAAGATTCGCGCCCATACGATCGCCCTCTATTGCTGCCTGCATCACGCCGGGGCGCTGTGCCTTATGTTTGCAAAGCAGCTTTTCTTCCGGCTTGTCGCATGGCTGCCGCTTGCGGCGGTCTGTCTGTTTCACTGGCCGCTGCCGTTATCGATGGCAGCGCTCATTTGTATTGTCCTGTATATCCTGCTGGTATTTCCCGCGCGCTTTTCGCTTGCCTTTCAAATGACATGTATGACCCGCCAGGCCGACAGCCGCTCGCTGCGTCCAAGCGCCTATCCCACCCGCTTGAAAGCCGGCTGTATCCGCTTGTTGTCCGGCGCGCTCTGGGGGCTGCCGCTGGCCTTTTTCCTGTATCGCACATATCAGTATATCTTTGTGTTCGAAGGAACGCGCTTCGGCCGCGATTTTACCGCAATCGGCGCTTTTCTGTCCCCCGCGTCAACGGATACCGGAAAAATGTTCCTGGGTTCCGCCGTTTTCTTTGGCCTGCTGGCGCTTTCCTTTTTTCTGCTGCTCTACGGATGGTGGCGCGGCGTTCCATTTGATTTTCAAATGGTAGGCAGTATCCGCCTGAAAACCGCGCTGCGCAATGCGCGCCGGGCTCGAAGGCGCTGTCGTTCTGCGCTATGGAAAAACGCCTGCATTCATTTTCTGCTCTGTCTGCCCGCGCTGATCGTCCCCCTGCTGCTGCCCTACCTTAAGCTGCGTCCCATGCTGGCCGGCCGCGCCATGGAGGATTTGCAGTTGATTTATGTTTTTCTCAGCGCCGGTATGGTCTCGGACGGCACGCTGGCCTGCGCGCTGGCGCTGTTCCTGCTTTTGTATCTCCCGCTTCTCCCTTACAGAAAACTGCGTAACGCAGCCGTGGTGGTGAACTGCTATGCCGGAAAACGTTGACGCGCAGCTGCGTCTGGATCGCTTATTGGCTGCGTTGGCCCTCGGTTCGCGCAGCCAGGTACGCGAAATGGTTCGCGCCGGACGGGTGCGCGTAAACGGCGCGCTTCAGCGCAGTCCGCAGGCCCATGTAATGCCGGGAGATTGCCTTCTGGTAGATGATGCGCCCGTGGACGCCCGTCTGACCCGGCACATCATGCTTTACAAGCCCTGCGGCGTGCTGACCGCAGCGCGCGATCCCAAGCAGCCTACCGTGCTGGATCTTTTGCCCTCCGTATACCGCGCCTGCGGCTGCATGCCCGCCGGACGGCTGGATAAGGATACCGAAGGCCTGCTGTTTTTGACAACGGACGGCACGCTGGCCCACCTTCTGCTCTCACCCAAGCGTCATGTCTGGAAAAGCTATATTGCCGTTGTGGATGGGCCGCTGGGTGCAAACGACGTTGCCGCCTTTGCGGACGGCATAGCGCTTTCCGATTTCACCGCCCTGCCCGCAAGGCTTGAGATTCTCAGCAGCAGCAATGCCCAGGCAGCCGGCCGCGTATGGGTGCATGAGGGCAAATTTCATCAGGTACGCCGCATGTTCGCCGCGCGCGGGCGCACCGTCACCTCTCTCAAACGGGAAACCTTTGGCCCACTTGTCTTGGACGCGGCACTGCGCCCGGGTGAATATCGCGAACTGACGCAAGACGAGCGCAATGCGTTGTATGCCTGCGCGTCGTCAGAAAACGAGGCTACATGAACGACCATTATTATACCGAAAATCCGCTCAGCGAAAGCAAGCCGGTACAGGCTCGCTTTTCCTATCGCGGACAAGCATTTGATCTGACGACCGATGCGGGCGTATTCTCGCGCGGAGAGCTTGACGCGGGAACACGGATTCTGCTGTCCGCCTTGCCGGAGCGTCTTGAGGGCGACATTCTTGACTTGGGCTGCGGCTGGGGGCCCATTGGCGTCTGCGTCGGTCGGCTGAATCCTGGCTGCCGCGTCACCTTTGCCGATATCAACCTCCGCGCGCTGGAATTAAGCCGTCAGAACGCGTCGAAGTATCCCATCCAGGCAAATTTCATCCACAGCGATGGTTTTTCTGCAATCAATGGCCTGTTTGACTGCGTAATTACCAATCCACCGATCCGCGCAGGAAAGCAGACCGTCTACCAAATATTTTCGGACAGCCTTGCGCA
Organism: Clostridiales bacterium; assembly: GCA_019420065.1. GTDB lineage: Bacteria > Bacillota > Clostridia > Christensenellales > Aristaeellaceae > SFMI01. Next base: position 2,353 of record JAHZHX010000080.1, read on the forward strand.
CCTGCGCCCGGGCGGCGTGCTCTATCTGGTCATTCGCAAACAGCAGGGCGCGCCCTCGGCGCTCAAATATCTTTCAACCCTATTTACCGGCGTTACGGTGATTGAGAAAAGCGGAGGGTACTGGGTCCTCCGCTGTCAAAACGGAGGAGAAAAATCATGATCTACGACAAGGCTTTTTTTGACCAACCTTTGCAGCGTCAGGGAACGCGCAGCGTAAAATGGGACGCGGCGGCAAAGGCGGGCGCGGACGCACTGCCCATGTGGGTGGCAGACTGGGATTTCCGCTGTGCCGAGCCCATTGTACAGGCCCTCAAGGACCGCGCCGCTCATCCCTGCTATGGCTATACCCATGACGACGCAAACGATGCAGGCGCTTTCTGCGGCTTCTGGCTGCGCCGTCATCAGCTGCATATCGATCCGGAGCAAACCTTTATGCTTCCATGCGTAATTACCGGCCTGCGCCTTGCCGTGCGCTGTTTCGCGGAAAAAGGCGAGGGCGTTATTTACATGCCTCCGGTCTATGCGCCGTTTTGCGCCTCCATTGAAATGAACGGCCGCAAACCGCTTGCCGCGCCCCTGCTTGCAGACAGCCAGGGCCGCTATTCCATGGACTTTGACGCTATCGAAAATCATCTGCGCAACGGCGCAAAATGCATTCTGTTCTGCAATCCGCACAATCCCGTATCCCGCGCATGGGCCAAAGAGGAGCTTCAGCGTTTGGTTGACCTCGCCAATTCGTATCACGCCGTGCTGGTCTCGGACGAAATCCACGCAGATTTCGTGTACAAGCCCCACGTCTTTGTTCCTATGCTGTCCTTAAAAGACGCCGGGCGCTGTACCGTTGTTTGCGCCTCCGCCAGCAAAACGTTTAATGTGCCCGGCATTCAGCAGGCAACCATGGTCTCTTTTAACCCTGAGCTTCTTGGCCGTATCCGCACCGAGGCCGAATGCGCGGGCGTTACCAGCGGCAACACGTTTGCATTGGTAGCCACGCAGCAGGCATACAGCGCTTGCGACGCTTGGCTGGATGGTCTGCTCGCCTACCTGGAAGAAAGCCGCGAAATTCTTCGCACTGAGATCGCGCGCCTGCTGCCCCGCGCGGTTTTGACGCCCATTGAAGCCACCAGCCTGTGCTGGCTGGATCTGCGGGCCTACGCGCCCACCTGCGAGGAGCTGGACGCGCGGCTGCGCGCTCATGGTCTGATTCTGAACCGCGGCGAAATGTTTGACGCGGCGCTGGGGCAGGGCTTTATGCGCCTGAATTTCGGCTGTCCGCACGAAACGCTGCGTGAAGGTCTGAACCGGCTGGCTGCCGCCATGAATGAATGATTACATTGTCAGGAGGTTTGTCTATGAATGATATGCAGAAGCTGGACGCCGCGATTGCGTCCCTGCGTCCGGAAATGGTTGACACGCTGCAGCGCTGGATCCGCATTCCCAGCGTAAAGGCCGCTCCGCTGCCCGGCGCGCCCTTCGGCGCTGCCGTTCGCCAGGCATTGGATGAAGCGCTGAAAGACTGCAAGCGTCTGGGCTTTTCCACCCAGGATTTTGACGGTTACGCCGCCCACGCCGATCTGGGCGAAGGCGATGACAGCGACGCGCTGGGTATCCTGGCGCACCTTGACGTAGTGCCCGAAGGAGATGGCTGGAATTATCCGCCCTATGGCGCGCAGATCGTTGACGGGCGCATGTATGGCCGCGGTACAAATGATGACAAAGGGCCTGCCGTTGCCGCCCTGTATGCCATGAAGGCCGTTCAAATGGCCGGCATCCCGCTCAAGCGCAAGGTACGCCTGATCCTGGGCTGCGATGAGGAAAGCGGCTGGATGGACATTGCGCATTATAAGCAAGCGGCCACCATGCCGCGCATGGGCTTCAGTCCGGATGCTTCTTATCCCATTATTAACATTGAAAAAGGCATGTGCCACCTTTCTCTGCATGCGCCGCTGTCGCAAGAAGGGCTGCGGGTCGTCGAATTCAATACGGGCGAACGCCCCAACGTGGTTCCCGGCAAAGCAAGCGCCCTGATTGCCGGCGATGCAGCCGTTGCCGCCGAGGCCCAGCGCGTTGCCGCCGAACTGGAGCTGCCTGTTTCCGCCGTCGTAGAGGGCGAAAATGTGCGTCTGACGGCCATTGGCGTTAACGGCCATGCCGCCTATCCCGAAAGCGCCCGCAACGCCATTGGCGAGCTTCTGCTGGTACTGGCAAAAATGAATGTGCAGGGCGCGCTGAAAACGCTGGCGGAAAAAATCGGTCTGGAATATGACGGCAAGGCGCTTGGCATTCAGATATCTGACGGCATGAGCGGCTCCCTTACCTGCAATATGGGCATCATCCGTGCCGGTCAAAACGGCGTTTATGCAACGCTGGACATCCGCTATCCGATCATGGCCAATCCGGATATGATCATAAAGAATGCGCGCGCGGCGCTGAAGGGCTTTACGGTAGATGTAGATGCCATCAAGGAGCCGCATTATGTGCCGGAAAGCAGCGAGCTGGTGCAGCGCCTGCTGGACGCTTATTGCGAAGTAACCGGTTTTGAGCGCAAATGTCTTTACACCGGCGGCGGCACCTATGCCCGCGCCTTGGAGGAAGGGGTGGCCTTTGGCGCCGCTTTCCCGACAGACGAGGATCTGGCGCACCAGGCCAATGAATACGCCGATCTCGATAATCTATATAAAAATATTAAAATCTTCGCTTCGGCTATTGTCAAATTGGCCGGAAGGGCGTAAAATAGGATTGTTGAAAAAACTCGTGTAGGAGGTATCCTTCCTTGCAAAAGACTGAAATCATCACCTGCATCAACTGCCCGATGGGCTGCCGTATGGAAGTTACCCTGGAGGATGGCACCGTCACTTCCGTAAAGGGCAACACCTGCAAACGCGGCGAGAATTATGCCCATCAGGAATGTACGCAGCCGCTGCGCATGATTACTGCCGTCGCCCCTGTCATTAACCGCGCAATCCCCGTCAGCCTTAAAACCCGTACTCCGATTCCCAAGGCCAAGATCGAGGATTGCATGCGCGAGATCGACGCGCTTCAGCTGAAAGCGCCGATCCAGGCCGGCGATGTTCTGATTTCCAACGTTGTCGATACTGGCGTAGATGTAATTGCCACCAAGTCCGTACTGTAATTGCTCAAGCTTTGCCAAGCGCCGCCTTTAATAAAAGCGGCGCTTCAGTCTGTTGACAAAGTCAACAGACGGGCAGAGGCTGAGAAAGTCTGCAAGGCAAGGAAACGAGCTTGCAGATCAGGGAGCTTACATAGACGTAAGTGACCGCCATCCGCAAGTGAAGTTGACGCAGCAAGCAAAAATTCCTTCATTTTCTCTTTTTTCGAAGAAATTTTTGCGTTTGCGGGCTTTATCAGTGCTCTGAAGCGCCGCCTTTAATAAAGGCGGCGCTTTACATACCGGATAATCCAATTTCTAAACACGCTCTATATTGCATAAAAAAAATATGTTTTCATAAAATAATCATGAATGCTCTTGCATTCGCTCTTTTTATTTGTTATAATTGTTATAAATTTTTCCGGAGGTTCTATGTCTTTGTCTTATGAAAAGCATTTGGCATCGTTGATGAACAACGGGCAACTGGTCTTTCAGGCTCCGCTCTCCCAATACACGACGATGCGCGTAGGCGGGCCGGCTGACGTTCTGGCAGAGCCTGCCGACGAAGAAGAGCTGCTTCGCCTGCTCCATTTCGTTCATGAGGCAAGCATCCCTTATTGCATGATTGGCAACGGTTCCAACGTGCTTTTTCCGGATGAGGGCTTTCACGGCCTGGTACTGCACATCGGCAGGCAAATGGGCGCTATCGCCTGCAAAGATAATCGCATCATGGCGCAAGCCGGCGCATTGCTGAGCAGCGTTGCCCGGGTCGCGAAAGAACATTCGCTTCAGGACTTAGAATTCGCAGCCGGTATTCCGGGAAGCACAGGCGGCGCCGTCTGCATGAACGCCGGGGCCTACGGGGGCGAAATGCAGCAGGTGATCTCCTCTGCTCGCGTTTATTGTCAGGGAAAAATTCTTACGCTTTCCAATGCCGAGCTTGACTTTGGCTACCGTCACAGCAGCGTCATGGCGCAGGGCGGCATTGTGCTGTCAGCGGAATTTGAACTGACCCCCGGCAATCCTGACGAAATCGAAGCGAAAATCAGCGATTTCGCGCAGCGCCGCCGCGCAAAACAGCCGCTTCAGTTTCCAAGCTGCGGTTCCTTTTTCAAACGTCCTCAAGGCCATTTTGCCGGCGCTTTAATTGAGGAAGCCGGGCTTAAAGGCTTCTCCATCGGCGGGGCACAGGTCAGCCCGTTTCATGCCGGTTTCATCGTCAATACCGGCAGCGCTACCGCCGCCGATGTGTTCGCGCTTATGAAGCACGTTCAGGAAACCGTATTCAAGCAGTTCCAGGTCATGCTGGAACCCGAGGTACGCCTGCTTGGCGAATTTGAAAAATGAGTTTTTCTTCCGAAGTAAAAGAAGAGCTGACTGCTCGGCGCACTGAAAAAAGCTGTTGCATGCTCAGCGAGCTGAATGCTCTTACCCAATCATGCGCTTCCATGACGCTGCAGGGACGCGGAATGATCTCCATCGTTTATACGACAGAGAACGTATCCGTTGCCAAACGGATCTTCATTCTTCTTAAAAAACGTTTGGAAATCAACGCTGTTCCGCATTTCTCAAAGCTGGCGCGCTTTGGCGGGCGGCGCATCTGTGATATTCGTCTTTCGGCCGCCGACTCTCGTAAGCTCATGTATGCCCTGCATATGTTCCACGAAAGCGCCCAAGGCGAGGTATACCGCGGCATCCCGCGGCGCGCCATGACGCGCAAATGCTGCCAGCAGGCTTTTCTGCGCGGCGCTTTTCTGGGAAACGGTTCAATCTCGCAGCCAGAGCGCGGCTATCACCTGGAATTTGTATGCGAAAACGAAAGCCGGGCCAAAGCCATTTCCCAGCTGCTGACACGCTGTGAAATTGAAAATCATATGCTTGAACGGCGGGGCACGTATATTGTTTATCTAAAGCGCGGCAGTCAGATTTCCAGCTTTCTGGGACTCATCGGAGCCGTGCGCGCCATGATGCATTATGAAAACATTTTAGCGCAGCGCAGCCTGCACGAAAACGTAATGCGCGCTACCAACTGTGACCACAATAATATGCTCAGACAGTTAAGCGCCGCTCAGCAGCAGATTGCCGCCATCCGGAAAATCATGAAGTCCCCAAGCGCCGCTCTCCTTTCCCCTTCACTTTTGGAGATCGCACGTCTGCGGCTTCAAAATCCGGATGCATCGTTGGAACAATTAGGCGAAATGCTGCCGGAGCCTTTAAGCAAATCAGGCGTTAATAACCGTTTGCGCAGAATTACTGCTATTGCTAAAAATTTGTATTCAGAATAACGGAGATGATTTGAATGCTGGAATACAATTTGAAGATAAAAAAAGGTTATGTATTCGATCAGGAAAAAGCCGCGGCCTTTACACGCGTTCTATCGCGTTATGATTCGTCGGTAATGCTTTGCGACTACTGCCGTACCGTCAATGCAAAATCCCTGCTTGGCGTACTGTTTTTTGGCATTACCAATAAAGAGACCGTGCATTTTACTATCGAAGGCAAAGATGAATGCGAAACGCTCGCTGCGATTGAAACATTTTTCAGCGACGCATCCATATCATAACCACTTCCGCAGCAAGCCAAAAGGGCCATTGCCGCATTTGATGCAATGACCCTTTTAAATGATACACAAAAAGCCACAGCCGTTTGGCTGTGGCTTGATTTTGATTCGCTTACTCCAGGATGGAGATAACGGCGCCGGAACCCACGGTGCGGCCGCCCTCGCGG
>JAHZHX010000081.1 GCA_019420065.1 Clostridiales bacterium
TTTAGCGAAATTTCATCGCAGGGCATCAAAAAGACTTTTTTGATGCCCTGAGCTGCCGGATATAATATCCGGCAGCCATATTCATTTTTGGATTTGATCGTATTTTCCTTGTTCCCACGCAAAAGACCCGCCGTCCTTGCGGGCAGCGGGCCGGGAACCAAACAGGATTACTTCTTGATCTGGGACAGCGCGTCGTTCACGGCCGCGATCAGCGCTTCGCTGGTCTTGGTCGCGCCGGTCACAGCGTCAACCGCCGTGGACTGGTTGGCGATGATTGCTTCGGGGATCTGCTTGAAGGCAGCCTCGGCAATGGCCGGGGTCTCGTTCTGGCTCAGGATGGTGATCTTCTCGATCTTGTCGCCGTTCATGGTCACCTTGACCTTGATCTCGCCGCCGATTTCGCTGGTGCCCACGCCGATGTATTCGTTCTCGGCGCACACGCTGGGATCATCGGTGGGCTCGGCCACGGGGGCGGCCTCAAAGCCGAAGTGGATGTTCAGCAGCTCGACAGCCTTGGCGGCGGTCTCGCCGGTCACGCTCGCGCAGCGCGCTTTGCGGCCGGGATCGCTCATGGCATAGCCGGTGGCCGCCATGTACTTGCCAACGGAGTCGGCGCACTGGATGGACTCGGCCACGGTGGTCACAGGGGAAGCAATTTCCGGCTGATAGCCCGGGAAGGGATGCTGCTTGTACCAGGCATACAGCTCATTGCGCAGAGCGCCGGCGTCCTTGGCTTCGCAGAACAGACCAAAGATAAAGCACGCGCCGCCCAGGGAGCCGCACAGGGAGGAAGCGCCATAGCCGCCCGCGCCATTGGCAAAGGCCTTGGCGGGAATCTGGTTGTAGGGATAGCCATATTCTTCGGCCAGCAGCTCAATCACCGCGGCCACAGCGCCGGCGCAGCAGCCGCCATGGGTGTAAAAGGACTCGTAGCCGTGCTTGAGAACGGCTTCCTTGTCCAGCTTGTGATAGGGCAGAGGCCAGGCGGGCGCCTCGATCGCGTTTTCAGCCTTGGCGGGCTGCAGCGCGGCGGGGACAACAGACAGGGCGGCAGCGCCCAGCATGCCTTTACCGGCCATGCGCAGGAAGTCGCGGCGGGACTGATCCATGTTCTTCATGATGATTTCCTCCATATAATAATAGTACGTTCTATGCATAACGGCGGTATATACCGTTACCGACACAGCACGATTATAACATGAGATCGCACGTTTGTAAATAGATATGGAAAATATCGATACGCGGCAAAGGCGCCCCGTTTCTATTTCGCTTTGACGGGCAGTTAATCGTCCTGTGCCTTCTTTTGCCTGGCAGTCCCCCGCACGGAACGCAAGGAGATAAAGCGATGAAAAGCAGCATCCAAAGGCTGAACGACCATAACAGGGCAAGCAAGCTGCGGGCCGCGGCCTATTGCCGCGTGAGCACCGACCCAGAGAAGCAGGAAGGCTCCTTCGAAACGCAGATGCGTTATTACCGGGAAAAAAATCGAGCAGTCAGCAGACATGGAACTGGTCGGCATTTACGGCAACAAGGGCAAGAGCGGCCTCAAGGCCGATAGCCGCCCGGAGCTTCAGCGGCTGCTGAGGGACTGCGAGGCGGAAAAGATCGCCCTGATCCTCGCCAAGTCCATCTCGCGCTTCGCCCGCAGTATGGCGGGCTGCGTGGAACTGATTCGCAGGCTTCGGGCGTGGCAGGTGACCATCGTTTTCGAGAAGGAAGGCCTGCGCACGGATGACGGAAAAAGCGATTTGGTAATTGATATCCTCGCAGCCCTGGCGCAGGAGGAGAGCCACAGCATCAGCCAAAACAGCATCCGCTGCCACGAGTAATGCGCCTCCGCGTGAAGACCGAGCAGTCGCGCGGCCTACGGTTATACCCGCGCCAGGAACGGCACATGGCACGTTTGCGCAAAGGAAGCGCGCCGGGTCAGGGCGGCTTTTCAGATGGCAGCGGAGGGCCGCTCTTATCCCGAGATCCTGACTGCCCTGGACGATATGGAACGGCAAGAAAAAAACCGGCGTCGCTTGGCGCCAAAAACGCGTGAAATACATGCTGCGGAACGTGGCGTACCAGGGCGATTACTACTCCCACGGCAAGGTCTGCCTCACGCCCGGACATCAGGTGGTGAACCGGGGCTATCGGGACAGATTCTAGAGCCGCTGGTTTCGAGGGCGATGTTTGAGCGTGTTCAGCGGATGCTGGACGGCAGCTTCCTGATCTCCTATCTGCCCATGACGGAGGATAAGCGAAGGATTATGCAGGATGATAGCTGGAAGCCGGGTGCGTAAGCGCTGCCGCTGGGAAAGGAGAACATGACGTATGTACACAAGCATTGCCAATCTTTACACGCCGGAAGCCATCGCCCAGGCTCCGAGCAGCAGGGTCGTCAGCGTCTATTTTGACGGGACGCAAAAAAAGCACATCACCAGGAAGCGCGTGGCGACCTACTGCCGCGTCAGCACGGACAGCGAAGCGCAGCTTTGCAGTCTGGAAAACCAGATGGAAGCATTTCGGCATCAGGTCGCGCTGCATGACGACTGGAAGCTGGTCAATCTGTATCCTGAGTACACGCAGCGTTACTTTGAAGAAAACGGCATCACCTTCCAGGTGACGGACGAGGACAGGGCCGCGCTGAAAACCACGGTGGATTTTGTCTCCATCAGCTACTATTCCAGTGACTGCGCTACCGCCCACCCGGAAAACACCGATACCACCAGAGGGAATATCGCCAGCGCAATCAAGAACCCCTATCTGGTTCGGAACGATTGGGGCTATCAGATCGACCCCGTTGGCCTGCGCTATATCCTCAATCAGCTCTATGACCGCTACCAGCTCCCCATCTTCATTGTAGAAAATGGCGTGGGCGCACGGGATGAACTGATTCCGGACGGAAAGGAGGGCTATATTGTGACCCAGGAGGAATTTGACAACGCCCAACTTGCAATGCGGGAGTTCATGGAACGGAACGGCATCAACCTGAGCGAGTGGGTTCTGCGGCACAAGGTTCGGTGTGGTGTGTGCGGCTATGCTATGACCCGTTCAAAGACAGCACATCCCGTTTACTATTGCCGCACTAACCGCATCAGTGATGCTTTTGCCTGCCCGTCCGAGCGAGTACCCGAAGCGGATATACTGGAGGCATTCTGGATGGACTTCATATCCAGGCTATGGCTGCGGTGGAAATGGCCCGCATTTGGGAGGAACGTCACCGGCGCAAGAAAGAAGATACCACCACGCTGCGAAAGAATATCGCCGCGCTGAGGGAGGCCCATGATAAACTGAAGCGGCAGATCAAAGACCTCTATACCTCCTTTGGGCTGGGAAACATCACTAAGTCGGAATACCTTGCAGCAAAAGCCGCCACAATCCAGCAGAGAGCTTCTACTGCTGAACATCTTGTGGAATTGGAGGCCAAGCTGGAAAATATCGGCACGGACGGAGAACTGCAAAATCAATTTGTTGTCCGTTTTCGGTTCCATTTGGAGACGAAGGTTAAAGAGATCACGCAGGAAATTCTATCGGACCTTTTGAAAGAAATCCATATTTATCCCGGTAGACGACTGGAAATCGTATGGAATTATCGGAATGAATACGAGAAAATGATGCTGGATTTGAAGGGAAGACAGCCGGATGGAGCATAAGAGAGCCTGGATTTATTGCAGGGTTGCGTACCCTGACGCCCATGCGCTGGCGGCGCAACAGGCAAACCTGGAAGCGTATGCCGAAAAGCAAGGTTTCGAGATCGTAGGGACTACCGTTGAGCAGGCCAGTGGGATGGACTTCTCCTGCAAGGGACTGGCCGAGGTTTCCAGCGCGGTGGCCGCAGGTGAGGTTGACCTTCTGCTGGTAGCAAACCTCTCCCTCTTCGGCCAGGATGTGGCCAGCGTGGACGGCTATCTGCGCTGGCTGGAGGATCAGTTTGTCGAGGTGGTATGCGCCGATGGCACGATACCACAGACCAGTACGGAGATACTGATGGCGCTGATGAAAGAAAGCAGCATTTCTCTTGACAGGGTGCGTTAGCGACAACGCAATACACAAAAGATCAGGGCTTTTCTATCTGACAACTCAGATAAAAAAGCCCTGATTTTAGACCCAAAAAATGAAAGCCATCCGGTGGTTATTTTTTCCTGCGCGAGGGCGCTTTCGACACGGTTCACAATTTGTTTACAAATTTCTATTAGTCCGTGCTTGACATTGGCTGACGAGGGAATCAGCGGCACCAGCACCCGTCATCACATGAGCTTTCAGCAGATGATTGAGGATTGCAGAGCGGGAAAAATTGATTACGTCATCACCAAGAGCATCAGCCGCTTTGCCCGGAACACCATGGACTGTCTGAACTATGTGCGGGAGCTGCAAGGCATGGGCGTGCAGCTCTTTTTCGAGAAGGAAGGCATTGATACTGCCGAATCCATCTCCGAGATGCTCCTGACGGTGATGGCTGCCTTCGCGTAGGAAGAGAGCCGCTCCATCAGCAAAAATGTGAAATGGGGCATGCGCAAGCAGTTCGAGGAAGGCAGGGAGCCACGCATCCCCATCTACGGCTACCGGCATACCAAGGAGGAGATGTACGTCATCGTCCCGGAGGAAGCCGCCATTGTCCGGGAGATCTTCATGCGCTACGCCCACGGCGAAACACCCAGCGAGATCATGCAGGACATGATTGCCCGGAACGTGCCGCCGCCGGCCGGGAGCAAGTGGAAGCTGCTGCAATTTCAGCACATGCTCCATAATGAAAAGTACACCGGGGATGTGGTCTTGCAAAAACACTGCATCGAGAGCCACCTGACCCACAAGGAGGTCAAGAACAAGGGCGAAGTACCGCTTTACCACATCCACAATGCCCATCCTGCCATTATCGACCGGCGTCTGTTCGCGCAGGCGGCGGTGGCAAGGATGCGGGAGGTCAAGACGAGCAACAGCAGCTATCCTTATGACACAATGCTGCATTGCCCTATCTGCGGACAGACGCTGGTGCATGGGGCACTGTACCCGGTCTACTGCGGCGAAAAGCTGCTGCACAACGGCGGCTGAGGCTGCTACGGACCGAAGGGATGCAGGCAATTTCTAATGATCCAGAACCTGCTGGACGAAGCCATGCTGGCCGCTTATGAGGAAAAGTTCGGTGAAAGTCTGGAAAAGGTGGATTAGAAATAATTTCCTTCGCCCTCGTCGGGCTTCTCATAACAGTGTTTATTGAGAGGCCCGGCGAGGGCTTTTTTGTTTTTGGGCTTGATTTGGACAAACAGGCAAATCCCATATGCAGTATCGGATGAGTGAATTGATGATGCAATTCACGAGAAGTATGTGAATGTGGTCAATAAGATGGTGTGGAGAAAATACTGAGCGGGTATTGCTGTCAAGGTCTGCCGGAAACAGGAGAAAGAAATATAGGCTTGCTCATAATGGAAGCGTATTCACAGGCTGCATAGCTTTGACGATACGTCAGAATATTGCGGCAAAAACAAGAGAAAAATATGCGTGATGGCGGTACGGTGAGCTTCCTTTGAAAAGGAAATCCCGAAAAAGCAGCCAGCAATGACGGAGGGGCGCGCTTTTCGTTCCGACCTCCCTTTTCGTGCATAAAAAAACGCTCTCGGCCATAGGGTGGCAGAGAGCGTTTTTTATGTGTGGAAACGGAGGGAAACAGGATGAAGCAGCGTTCGGTTCGATACCAGGCAGCCGTTCTCACCGGAACCAATGCGGTGGTGCGGGCGTTGGGGTTTGTGCTGCGCGTGGCGCTGGGCCGGTTGCTGGGCGCGCAGGCGCTGGGGGTCATGGAGCTGGGGCACAGCGCGCACATGCTGTCCATTACGCCCGTAACGGCGGGACTGCCGCTGGCCGTCAGCCGCCTGACGGCGCGGGACGACGACAGCCGGGCGCTGGCAGCCGGGCGCAGCCTGGTATATCGCGTCAGCGCGGTGATGATCCCCTTGTGGGTGATCCTCGCGCCCGTGCTGGCGTATTTGCTGGGCGATATGCGCACGCTGCTGCCGCTGTGGGTGTTCACGCCCTGCATCCTGGTGCTGGGACTGTCCGCCGTGTATAACGGCTATTGCTATGGACGCGGGCTGGCCTGGCCCCCGGCGCTGAGCGAATTGAGCGAACAGGTGATACGCTTTGCGCTGTCGGCGGCGCTGCTGCTGGCGCTGCCCAATCTGACCGTATCCGCCCGCGCCGCCGTGCCGGGGCTTGCCACGATGACGGCGGAGACCGCAGGGCTGTTCCTGGTCATGGGCATGCTCAAAAAGAGCGGCTGCCGCAAGGCACCGGCCGAGGCGGCGGTGCGGCGGGAAATCGTGGCATTGTCCGTGCCGCTGACGGTATCGCGCCTGATTACCACACTGCTGCGCACGGCAACGGGCGCGCTGCTGCCGCGGCGGCTGGTGGTTTCCGGCCTCAGCCTGGAGAGCGCCACGGCGGCGCTGGGCATGCTGCAGGGCATGGTGATGCCGGTGCTGTTCCTGCCGGGGGTGTTCACATCGGCGCTGGGCATGGTGGGCGCGCCTGCCATTGCCCGGCGGGAGGGCGCGAAAATGCGGCGCATGGCGCTGCAATTATTCCTGTCGGCGCTGGGCTGCGGCGTGCTGGGCATGATCGCCATTCGCCTGTTTGCGCCCTTTTTGGCCAACGGCATTTACCACGAACCGGCGCTGGAAGCGCTCTTCGCCGCCTCCGCGCCGCTGACGCTCTTTTTTGCCTTGCAGCAGGCGGCCAACACGCTGCTTTCGGGCGTGGGCGAGCAAAAGAAAACGCTGCTGCCCACCGTGGCGGGCGCAGCGCTGACGCTGTATTTGCTTTACCGGTTTGCCGCCGCGCCCTCCATGCGCCTGTTTGGCGCGGTATATGCCATGCTGTTAGGGCGGGCGCTGACGGTGGCCTGGGAGCTTGCGCAGGTGTTTTTTGCCCTGCGGGTCACGGGTTCAGCAGAATCTGCAGCGCAGCCAGGTGATTGACCAGCAGCGTGCGCGTTTCGAGAACGGATACCGTATTGCTCTGGATAATGCTGAAATAGGAGTCGATGTCTTTATACAGCGCGTCGAGCGCCTCCGCCGGGATCAGGCGGCTGTCCTCCCCGAAAACACGGACGGAAAGGGTGTTGAGCTGATCCATGGCGTAAATGTGCTGGAGGATGCGCGCCAGCTGCGCCGGGGTGCTGGAAGAATTGCTGTTGGTCAGCTTGTCGGCCATGGACTTGGCCTCGCTGCAGCTGTTGTACACCAACTGCTGCAAATGCGTGCGCATGCGCGCATGCCGGCTCTGCTCGCGGGAGAGCGCAACGCCCAGCACCGCGCAGGCAGCCAGGGACAAAATCAGCAAAACTGCCAGAATACGGCTTCTTAGCTTGTAATTGGTAAAATTCTGCGGCATCACATGGGAATGACGGTACATTTTATCCTCCTTTTTCCCAACCAAAATGGGAATGCGTTTTCAGTATAGCACATTTTCAGCGTTTCGTAAAGTCGGCCGAAATTCGGGCGGATTCCTTTACAGTTTGTTCATGTCTTTTGCCGCGCCGCGTGTTATAATAAGGGCGTATCGAAAGCGAAAGGACACGGGACATGATTACGCTAAGTGGCGTCAGCAAACGCTATGGCGCGGTGCTGGCTGTTGAAAATTTGAACTTTACCGTGGAGCGCGGGCAGATCTTGGGCTTGCTTGGGCAAAACGGCGCGGGCAAGACCACGGCGCTGAGCATCATGACCGGGTATCTGGCCCCGTCGGCGGGCACGGTCACGGTGGGCGGACACGATATGCAGCGCGAACCGCGGCTGGCGCGGCGCGAGATCGGTTATCTGCCCGAGGTGCCGCCGCTGTATGACGAAATGACGGTGGGCGCGTACCTGCGCTTCGCCTGCGAGCTGAAGCTGGTGCTGCGGCAGGAGATCCCCGGGCATGTGCGGCGCGTCGCGCA
>JAHZHX010000082.1 GCA_019420065.1 Clostridiales bacterium
ACCGGTTCCAAGTCCGGCACAATTGCCAGCGGCGGGATCATTACCCTCAAGCACGGCGAGACCGTGCATATCACCCTCCCTGCCGGTACGCAGTACGAAGTGGCCGAGCTTGAAAATGACCGCTACACCGTGATTGCCTCCGGCGAGACCGGTACGATTGCCGAGAACATCACCGCCGAGGCTTCCTTCACCAACACCCGCAAGCTGGGCACGCTCGAGGTCACCAAGACTGTCTCCGGCGACCATGGCGAAACCGACCGCGAGTTCTCCTTCCGCTTTACCTTCAAGGATGAGGAAGGAACCGAGCTGAACGGCTCCTTCGCCTACACCGGTTCCAAGTCCGGCACGATTGCCAGCGGCGGGATCATCACCCTCAAGCACGGGGAATCCATCCGGATCACCCTCCCTGCCGGTACGCAGTACACCGTTACAGAGCTGGAAGCCGGTCAGAACGGCTATGTCACCCTCGCGTCCGGCGATGCAGGCGTGATTCCGGAGGATACAAAGGCGCTTGCTTCCTTTACAAACTCCAGAACGCTGCCGACCCCGACCCCCACGCCCGACGTCCCCAAGACAGACGTTAAAATCATTAAGGTTTGGGAAGACAACGGGTACACCGGGCGGCCTGACAGTTTCACCATCCGCGTTACCGCCGAAGATGATCCTTCCTTCGTTTATGAGAAGGTCATCAAAAAGAACGACGTCAGCGTAGTAGTGAGCGAAGACGGCAAAACATGGACTTTCTACGCGATTTGGAACAAGCACAGTTATTTGATTGAAGAAATCGACGTGCCGGGCTATGTTTCAAACGTGGAAAAAACGGACAATGAATTCATTATTACCAACACTTACATGCCCAAGACTGGCGACGGTACGCCCGTTGCCCTGTACGTCGGCATGGTCTGCGGTGGTTTCGCCCTGCTGGCAGCAGTCTGGCTGCTTCAGCAAGGAAAAAAGCGCAAACATGAATAACCCCATTTCGTAAAGAAACCAAAGGCTGTCAGACAAGCGTCCACAACAAATGCAATGATTCATGACAAATGTTTTATGTCATTATCAATCGTTTGTCGGCCGCTCGTCTGGCAGTTCTTTGGCCATTGAGGAGAATTCAATGAAGCATACACCCCGCTATTTGCGCCGCCCTAACCGCTATCACGCGCTATTATCCAACCACACGGCAAAAGGCGCTGCAATCGCCATCCTTACGGTCTGCGGCGCACTTTTGCTGTTTATTGGCGGGCGCGGTCTATGGCGATGGGCGGCGGAAACGCGCGCCACCCGCAAAACGGAGGAAGCCGTTCATGCGCTTTACGCCCAGATGCAAGACCAGCAGCCGCCGGAAACCCCGGCGCCTCCTCCAACGCAAGCCCCGGCGGAAACAGAGCAGCCAAGCGCCGCGACGTCCGCCCCCGCCGTTATCTATCACATTGCCGACGGTCAGGTGCGCCCCGCGCTTACCGCGCTGCTGGCCGCGAACAGCGATTTAACAGGCTGGCTGACCATTCCCGGCATTATCGAACAGCCCGTCCTCTACCGTAACAACACTTATTATGAAACGCACAATTTCTATGGACAGGAAAGCGCCTCCGGCGCGCTCTTTCTGGATCAAAACCATCGTTTGGACGCAGGCACGCAGAACCTGCTCATCCATGGTCACAATATGAAAGACGGCACGATGTTCGGCAAGCTTCTGCGCTACCAAACAGATATCAACTTTCTTCGAAACCATGGCATTGTCCGCTTTGATACGCTTTATGAGGAAGGGGCCTATGCCATCTTTGCGGTCCTCAATGCTTCCCTGGATCCGAAAAATGCCAACTATTTTGACTACTATACCCACGCAACCTTCCGCGATACGGCAGACTTTGAAGCATATATTTCCGCCGCTCAGGCACGTTCGCTCTATTATATTCCGATAGACGTTATGCCGGACGATGCGCTTATAACGCTTTCCACCTGCCTTGATGAAAACCGGCTGGTTATTCTGGCCCGGCGCATACGCGCCAATGAAAGCGAATCGGCCCTATCGGTGCAGGTAGCCAAAGCGCGGCGGATATCATGAAAAAACAGAGCCGTTCTCCTCTTTGCAGGAAGAACAGCTCTGTTTTTGATTACTTTTTTATTATGCCACCAGCAGGTCGCATATCAGCGCTGCCAGAAGCAGCAATACGCCCGTAATAAATATGAACGTCATTTTCCCTTTGCGTTTTTCTTCACGTTCCAGTTTATATTCCAGATACCGGCGATGCTTTTCCGGTCTGCGCATGGGGCTGAAGAGCACCAGCAGGCTGGAAAACGCATAGCCAAAGATATCAAAGAAACCGGTTGTGGCAATCATCCCCAGCAAGCCCACCGCCGCAATCAGAAAACCGGCAATGAAAAAGCCATCGCTCAGGCACCACATTATAACGTTTTCGCCATTGACCGCAAGCTGGCGCACCGCTGCCTCGCGCCCTTTGGCGATCAGCAGCGCCAGGACAACGCCAATGCCCAGCGTTACCGCATACCGAATCAGCAGCGTGCGGTGCTTATTCATCCACTTGTTCATGCCTTTTCTTCCAGTTGACGGCGATAGCGCGCTTCCTCCTGGTCGTTGCACATGACCCAATGTCCGGGGCCCACTTCACGCAGCGAGGGCTTGTTCACGGAATAATCGTGCTCAACCAGCGGATCATACTTCATGCGCACGCGCTTTTTCTCATATACCGGGTCAGGAAGCGGAATCGCGCTCAGCAGCGACCGCGTATAAGGATGCAGCGGATGAGCAAACAGCTCGTCCGAAGTGGCCAATTCCACCATTTTGCCAAAGTACATAACGCCAATACGATCAGAAAAATATTTCACCACGCTCAGGTCATGGGCAATAAAGAGGATTGTCAGCCCCAGCTGATGCCTTAAGTCATTCAAAAGGTTGATAACCTGCGCCTGGATGGAAACGTCCAGCGCGGAAACCGGTTCATCGGCAATGATCAGATCCGGCTCCATAACAACCGCGCGCGCTACGCCTATGCGCTGCTTCTGGCCGCCCGAAAACTCATGCGGATAGCGGCCGGCATGCTCGCGCACCAGGCCCACCAGTTCAAGCACCTTGTATACCTTTTCGTCGATGACGTTTTTATCCTTTTCGCCGCGAATCACCAGCCCCTCCGCGATCGTTTCATACACGGTCATACGGGGATCCAACGAAGATACGGGATCCTGGAAAATCATCTGGATCTGCGTGACAAAATCTTTCGGGCAGCGCTTATGGTCATGACGCGCCGAAGCGATCTCTCCGCGCTGCATTGCAATCAGGTTTTTCAGCTCCGCCCTGCGCTCCGGCGTGGCTCCCTTCATTTCCTTTTTGGCATTTGCAATCGCCAGCTTATAGCTGCGCGTGCCCGCCGCAATGCGGCGGCCCTTGAAATACACGCTGCCGGAGGTAATGTCATACAGCTTGATGATGGAGCGGCCGGTCGTTGTTTTGCCGCAGCCCGACTCGCCCACAAGGCCGAACACCTCGCCCTTCCTGATATCGAAGGAAACGTCGTCAACCGCCTTGTTGGCCTTGAAATACTGGCACAGATGCTCGACCCGCAGCAGAATCTCTTCATCATTGAGCGGTGCGTTTTTATTCTCAGCCATCAGCCTTAACCTCCGTTCTTGCCTTCATCTTCGCGATACGATCGGTAACCGTCTTGGGCGGATCAACATGCGGCGCCTTCGGATGCAGAAGCCAGGTTGCCGCCCAATGCGTATCCGTAATCGGGAAAGCCGGCGGCTGCTGCTCAAAATCGATCTCCATCGCGTAGCGGTTACGGTCGGCAAAAGCGTCGCCCTTGGGCGGATAAATCATGTTTGGCGGCGTGCCGGGAATGGCTTCCAACTTCTCCTTGGTATCAAGATCCGGCATGGAGGACAGCAGCGCCCAGGTATAGGGATGCGCCGGGGAATAGAAAATCTCTTCCGCCTTGCCGTATTCCACAATCTTGCCCGCGTACATGACGGCAATGGAATCGGCCATATTGGCCACAACGCCCAGGTCATGGGTGATAAAGATAATGGACAGGTTGCGCTCCGCCTTGAGCTTGTTAATCAGCTCCAGGATCTGCGCCTGAATCGTCACATCCAGCGCGGTAGTCGGTTCGTCGCAGATCAATATATCGGGATCTGCCGCCAAAGCAATGGCGATAACAATGCGCTGACGCATACCGCCGGAAAACTCAAAGGGATAATTGCGGTAACGTTTGCGCGGCTCAGGAATGCCAACCTCCGCCATCAGCTTGAGCGCGCGGTTCTTCGCCAACTGCTTGGTGACCTTCAGCACGCTGCCGGAAGCATTCTCCTTGAGATAATCGATCACGCCGTCAGCTTTGCGGCGAATATCCACCTGATTCTCCGCCTGATTACGCTCCACATAATGGTCGCGCAAACGCTGCATCAGACTGATCATATTGCTGCGGACCAGTTCCAGGTCAATCGTCGTGGGCAGCGCTACCTTCCAGTCCTTGCCCTTGGCCGCGCGCACTTCATACTTATGCAGCTCGCGCTGATATTTTTTCTCTTTGCGGCTGTTGGTCTTTACGCCTTCCTGATAGCGCGCCATGAAAGCATTCAAACTGCCCGCAAAGGTACAGGCAGCGCTGTCCTTAATCACATCCGTCTGGTTAATGGATTCCATCACCGCCTTGCACAGCGGTTCCGCCAGGGGCTTAAAGCCCTCAATCGTGCCCGTTTCCAGATTGGCAATGGCGGCTTCCAGCTTTTCGATCACCGTTTCGCGCTTCCGATGGAAGCGCTCGTCAGACGCGGCAATCGCTTTCTGCGCCAGTTCCAGGAAATCATACATGAAATCCTCAGCCAGATACTGATGATAGAAAGCGTTGTTTTCCTTGATGGAGCCTGTGGGGGCTTCTCCTTTGGGCTTGAGCATAAAATAGCCCATGGCAAAAAAGTCCGGGCGCTCTTTGGCCAGCGCGATATGCAAAGCTTCCTGCACCGTTTGCAGCTGACGTCCCTTCTCGGCAACGTCCTTGCCGGCAACGGCCGCCTTGGCGGCAGTCATCATCCGCTCATATTCCTGCGCGGAGAACAGATATTCATTATTGGCTGAAGAAGCAAAGTTCCTCACCTCGCGGATGGTGCCGTCGTCTTTATAGCCATTGTTGTTAATCAGGTGCAGCTGATGCTCCGCCTCGGTCAGCGCGTCCTCCGCCGCCTCATGGGCGCGGTTATACGCCTGCTCCATGGCCGTATGCTTATGCACAAAGGCGTGGAAGGTGGCGCACTTGCTCTTGATTTCCTCTCCTCTGTTAGGGCACGCAGCCAGCATGTCTTGGCAAAGAAGCTTGAGCATGCGCTCAAAATTCGCCTTGCAGGCACGCTGACGCGCCTTGCCTTTGAGCAGCATGGCCTCCGTCAGCTGCTTGCCTATACGCATGATCGGGTTCAGGCTGCTGAGCGGATCCTGGAAGATCATGGAGATTTTATCTCCGCGCAGACGGTAAAAATCCTCCTCACTGATTTTCAGCAGATCCTGGCCGTCGTAAAGGATCTCGCCGCCCTCTACAATAGCGTTGCCCGCCTGGATGCCCAGAATCGCTTTGCTGGTTACCGACTTACCCGAACCGGATTCGCCTACGATGGCCAGCGTTTCGCCCTTATGCAGGTCAAAGCTGATATCGCGCACCGCCTGCACCTTGCCGCCATTGGTACGGAAGGACACCTGCAAATGCCGTACCTGGAGCTTTTTTTCAACGTTATTTCCCATTTTAGTCAGCTCCTCTCAAAGACGGGTTGAACGCGTCGCGCAGACCATTGCCGAACAGGTTAAACGAAATTTCCAGCAGCGAAATAAACATCGCCGGGAAGAAAATAATGTACGGATCGGTTGACAGATAGTTTTTGCCGTTTGCCAGCATGGTGCCTACCGACGTCATCGTTGAGGATTCAAGGTTAACGATGCCCAAGTAGGTCAGCGAGGATTCGGAGAAGATCACGCCCGGAATCACCAGCACCGAGCCGGTGATGATCGTGCCCAGCGCGTTGGGGAAAATATGCTTGAACATCAGCCGACGGTCGGAAGCGCCCAGCGTGCGGGCCGCCAGCACAAATTCCTGACCTTTATAACGATAGAACTGCATGCGCACACGGGAAGCCATGCCGATCCACCCCGTCAGCACAAATGCAAATAGCAGCGCAGGCACCACGCCCACCCGCTTGCTTAAATGCAGCTGGAACAGCGTTGTTACCACCATGAACGGTATACCGCTCAGCACGTCGGATATGCGCTCCATCGTCATGTCGATCCATCCGCCGTAATACCCCTCGATCGCGCCATATACCGCGCCGATAAAGAGGTTGAGCGCCGATACGCAAATCGCCAAAATGAAGGAGAAGCGCGCGCCCGACGCCAGACGGGTGAAAATATCCTGCCCGCGGCCATTGGTACCAAAGATGAACTCCGGCTCAAAGCCATAACGGTAAATGAAGTAATTATACTTATTGACGCGGCAGATATAGCTGGGCGCGGAGGAGGTGCCCGTCACACGCGCGTATGCCAGCGGCGCATCGGGATCGTTGTCCGCCGCAATACGAATGCTGTGATAAGCGTCATTGCCCTTGCTGGTCTGATAAACAGGGATGAAATTTCCTTCCTTATCCAGCTTGGCCACGCCCTTTTTGCTGGCCTCGTACCAGATGTTGGCGTCCGTCTGCTTGGCGTCCTTCAGCGCGGGGTAAATCACCTGCAAGCCGGTCTCATCCTGATACGCCTGCAGCTTTTCATATTCGGCGGGCGACAGGGTGAGGAACATCATGCCCATTTTATAATAATTGTCTACCAGCAGATCATAGTATGTGGTATTCTTGTTTGCCGAGGGATCAACATAGTTCTCCCGGTAAATCTCCTTGACCGGGCTCATTCCGGTTTCCACGCCCATGGCGCAATAGCTCAGGTAATTAGCCTGATTGACCGTTACCTTGGACATGCCATCCACCCCGAGCCAGGAAAAAGCCGAGGATCTGGGCGGCAGCTTGGCATACTGCAAATAGGTGGTGTCGGTCAGTGACAGCGTATACTTGTTTTCGCAGAAGATCGGCACCAGAACGGAATACAGCACCAGGATCAGGATGATAATTGCCGCCACGACCGAGCCCTTGTTGCGGCAAAAGCGGTTGAACGCGTCCCTGAAATAGCCGATCGGCTTGGTCTCCAGCTTTTTATCATGCATCCGGCCTTCAGCGGGGACGAACTGGAACTTGGACGCCGGAATGTCGTTATACAAATTCTCGCTCATTATTTCTTGCTCCCCATTCTGATTCTCGGATCAATAAAGCTGTAGCTCAGGTCAACCACAATGCCGCCTGCCAGACCGATAAGCGTATAGAACGCCGACAGCAGCAGGAAAATATTGTAATCTGGCTGCGCCGCCGTGATTGAGGCAACGTACAAGCTGCCAACGCCCGGCACACCAAAGATGTTTTCGATAATCAGAGAGCCTGACATAATGCCGATGAATTCGCCCAAAATCATGGGGAAAATCGGCACCATGGCATTGCGCAGCGCATGACGCACCGTCGTCTGGCTGCGGGAAAGGCCCTTGGTGCGCGCCAGCAGCAGAAAATCGCTGGTCAGCACCTCCGTCAGCTCCGCGCGGACATAGCGGGTCAAGCCTGCAACCGTGCCAAAGCCCAGAGAAAGAATCGCCGGCACCATGGACACGAACATCGGCCAGGAAAGCCAGTCGCGCCCGGCCTTTGCCTGCAGCGGGAACCACTGCAGCTTGAAGCACAGGAAATATTGTACCAAAAACGCATACACATAGCTTGGCACAGACACGAACAGCATTACCAGCACGCTGATAAGCTGATCCTGC
>JAHZHX010000083.1 GCA_019420065.1 Clostridiales bacterium
GTCCTGTCTACTTTTTTCTTCTTTTTGCCTGTTGCACTTACTATGATAATTCACACTATAAAGAAATAGTTGAGCGGCTGTCAGCGTAGAACAGGTTATTCTTTCATGCTATGCGTTCTTGCTTTCGAACCGAGAAATTCCAATAAAAGCTCCTGCTGTCGTTCTGGCAGTAATGACCAGCTATCCAGCATTGCTTTTTGTTTAGAGGTAAGCGGAATGACTTTTGCGCCTTCTTCTGCGAAAAATTGTGATAAAGTGATGCCAAATCCTTTGCAAATTTTTTCCAAGGAAGCAATCGTGGGCTGCTGGTTTTTACGATACCATGTGGATATGGTGGATTGGGGAATATCAGCTTGTGTTGCCAGCTCATATTCCGACCATCCGCGTTGCAGCCGCAATCTGGTAATTTCATCAAGAATGCTTTTTATTTCCACCATCCCCTTGTATTTGCTGCTTCTTTATGATTATGTGTTATGATTCGTAATTGTCAGCAGCTGACGGAATTATTGTAAATGATTTTATGAAAATTGAAAATCAATACGGAATAGGAATGATGGTATAATTTGTATTGGTATGATTAGCCTGAGATATTGATAGGCTATCGCAATTTTATACTGCTTACAGCTCTGCTTCCAGCCGGACGCAGCGGCCGACAACCCGCAGTTCGTCCACCGCCACGATTTCGCTCTCGCAGGCGGCGTCATAGCGCTGCAAAAGCACCTTGAAGTTATCCAGCCGCTTGACCAGGCGCAGCACGCGCCCCTGCGGGGTCTGGATCAGCATCATTGCGCCGTCCACCGGCGAGGCGGCGGGAACGACCAGCACAATGTCCCCGCGCGTAACGCGGAAGCCGCGCATATCGTCGTCCGGAGCCATAAAGTAGAATACCTTGTCGGGCGCGGCGCCTTCCACCTTGCCGTTTTCAACGGGCAGCAGGCGATGACCGACCTCCTTCATAACGGCGTTGTAAACAGGCACGCGCTTGAGCACGCTGGAAAGCGCGTCCAGCCAGATGGAACCGGTCACGCCGCTTTCCTCGGTCGCGGCGACCTTCTCTGCCTCCGGGCGGACGGCTTTTTTGCGCACGGTTGCCTGGGCGCGGTTCATTTCCTCAGAGGCGGATTGCAGGTCTACCGTGACCGCGATATCCTCCAGGCTGAAATCGGCCTCGGTCTGCTGCTGCAGCCCCATGGATTTGAGGATGCGGCGCGCCTGATCGTCGGCAATGATGCGTGTACCCAGTTCAACATCCAACAAAAATTTTTCGCTCACGCCGCATTTTTTGGCGACCTGCTTGGCGCTCAGTCCCCGGCGCGTGCGTTCGGTCTTAATCAAATCTCCCAAACGGCTCATGGTGTCCCTCCGTGTTTCATGATGGATATTAGTATACCCGTTTTTCATAAAAATGGCAAGAAAATCGTGATTTGACAAAACTAACATCTGCGATTATAATACCCTTATCATTATTATTTATCAAGGGGAATGCAATGCACAAGTACGCCTTTCTTGCCTGGCTGACGGTTCTATGCCTGCTGTTTGCGCCTTTGGCGCTGGCGGATGAGACGCGGCGCGTCTACCGCGCAGGGGAGAAGGAGCCTTTTGCGCAGGGGGAGGAAACCCTTGATCTGTATGTGTGCCCGCTGCTGGGGGCCGACTGCATGATCCTCATGACACAGGGGCAGACCATGCTGGTGGACATGGGCAAGGCCCGGGACTATGAAACGATCAAGGGCGTGATGGATACGCTGAGCATTGAGCGGGTGGACATTGCTTTCAACTCGCATCCGCATGACGATCATCTGGGCTCCATGAAAAAGATGCTGAACGACTATGAGATCGGCCTGTTCATGACGGCGTTCCCGGACAGCTATTCGGGGGAGAACGTGATCCAGAGCAGCACGCTCAAGGCTGTGCGCGCGGCGGGGGTTTCTGTGCAGCGTGTGGAGGACGGCGATACGTTTTCGCTGGGCAACGCGCAGATGACGGTGATTCGCCAGACAAAATACAAAAATCCCAATCCGCTTTCGGCCATGCTCAAAATTGAGTTTGGCGATTGCAGTCTGCTGCTGACGGCTGATGTGATCGGCAGCGCGCAGCAGTACTTGGCCGAAACGCATGATCTGAAGGCGGATATTTTCAAGTTTCCCCATCATGGACTGAACAAGGTCATGCTGGAATTTTTGCAGGATATTGATGCGGAATACGCCTTTTTTACGCACGGCTATTCCAATACCAAGGATGCGCAGAAGGAACTGACCAAGTATGGTATTCCCTACGACTTTGCCACCTGGGGCGTGATCCATCTATCGACCAACGGCGAATACTGGCTGGTGGAGCAGGAGCTGACGGAGGAGGGCATGCGGTATACGGAAAAATACCGGTAAAAATGAAGAGCAGCGGGCAGCTCATGGATGAAAGGATGAGCTGCCCGCTTTTTAATTGATTTCGCCAAGGTTATTGAATACGCGCAGGATCTCCTCCGTGGTGGTCTGCTGCTTTTCCGTGCCGCTGCGGTCCAAGGCAATTTTCCCGTGGTCGAGCATCAGCAGCCGGTTGCCGTACTCGACGGCGTAGCGCATATTGTGGGTAATCATAATCGCCGTCAGCCGTTTTTCGTGGATGACGCGGTCGGTCAGCCGCATGATGGTCTCCGCCGTGTGCGGGTCAAGCGCCGCCGTATGCTCGTCCAGGATGAGAAAGTCCAGCGGTGCCAGCGTGGCCATGGTCAGCGCCAGCGCCTGTCGCTGGCCGCCGGAGAGCGCGCCCACGCGCACATGCAGCTTGTCCTCCAGGCCCAGGCCCAGAATGGCCAGCTGCTCCCGGAAGAACGCCGTGCGCTTTTTGCTGATGCCAAAGGTCAGGTTGTAGGGGCGGCATTTGTTGTCGGCAAGCGACAGGTTTTCCAGGATCGTCATGTCCGGGCAGGCGCCCATGGCGGGGCTTTGATAGACGCGGCCGATATGGCGGTAGCGGCGGTATTCGCGCTGCGAGCGGATGCTCTTGCCGTTGATGAGCACGTCGCCGCGGTCAGGCGCAACCGCGCCGCAGATGATATTGAGCAGCGAGGTCTTGCCGCTGCCGTTGGAGCCGATCACGGAGATAAAATCCTGGTCGTTGACGGTCAGGCTGAAGTCATCAAACAGCTTCGTTTCGCTGACGGAGCCGGGATTATAGGTTTTGCAGATGCCTTTAAGCTCGAGCATGATGGCCTCCTTTGCCTTTTTCCAGGTTGCCCAGCGCCAGAATAATCAGGAAAAAAACGGCGGTGATGAGCTTGAGCAGGTTGGCCGGCAGTCCCAGACTGATGGCCGCCTGGATGCAGGCCTTGTAGAGGATGCTGCCCACCAGGGCGCAGGTAGTGCCCTTGACAAAGGAAAGACGACGGAACAGCGTTACGCCGATGATGACGGCAGCCAGGCCGAACACGATCTGCCCCGTGCCCATCATGGCGGAGAAGCTGCGCTGCTCGTGGCAGACCACGCTGCCGCACAGGGCGACCAGGGCGTTTGCCAGCATCAGACCGAAAATCTTCATGCGGCCGTTGTCCTGCGCCAGGGTAGTGACCAGCGTTGCGTTGCTGCCTACGGCGCGGAAGAGCAGGCCGTTTTTGGTTTTGAAGTACAAATCCAGCACCAGCTTTACCAGCAGCGCCAGAACGCAGGAAACGATCAGCTTGGAGAAGAGCAGCGGCGTCTGCGCGCCGACCAGCGCGCGGGTAAAGGGGGCGCTGAAGATCGTGGAGACCGCGCGGGGAACGGAGAGATTGGAACCGCCGATGCGCAGATTGATGGAGAACAGCGCTGTCATGGTGATGATGCCGGACAGCAGATCGCGCACCTTGAGATGTACATGGATCATGCCTGTGCACAGACCGGCCAACGCGCCGCAGCCCGCGGCGACCAGCAGGGTCAGATAAGGATTCATGCCGCGGGTGAGCAGCAGCGCCGTGACGGCAGCTCCCAGGGGGAAGCTGCCGTCCACGGTCAGGTCAGGGAAATCAAGGATTTTGTAGGTGATATACACGCCGTAGGACAGCAGCGCGTAAATCAGGCCCTGTGTCAGCGTACTTATGCATAGATCCAGCATGCGGGTGCTCCTTTATTCTTGGGCGGCTTGCCCATCGGCGCCGACGGTGATGGCCTTTTCGCCCAGCGCTTCCGGCAGCGAGATGTTCATGGCGCTCATGGCCTCGGGATTGACGTAAATGCCGTACTCGGTAATGGTTTCATAAGGGATGTCGCTGGCCTGCGCCTCGCCGCGCAGCACCCGGGCGGCCATTATGCCGGTCTGGCGGCCCAGGGAGATGTATTCGATGCCGGCAGAGGCGACGCAGCCTTTTTTGACCTGTTCGATCTCGCTGCCGTATACGGGGATACCGGCGGCGTCCGTTTTTTCCAGGATGGAGTCCAGCACGCCCACAACGGTGTTGTCGGTCAGGTTGGAAACAGCGTCCACCTTTTTGCTGATAAGCGTATCAATGGCCTGCGTTACCTCGGACTGCGCGGAAACGCCCAGCGCAACGATAGTAAAACCATAATCGGGAGCTTTGGCGGTGTATTCGGCAATGGCGGAAACAGAGTTCGGCTCGCTGACGGTATAAACGATGCCGATGGTGGCAGCGTCCGGCTGCAGGGTGCGGATCAGATCGAGCTGCGCTTCCACGGGCAGCTTGTCCGAGGTGCCGGTGATGTTGCCCTCGGTCAGACCGGCGGCAACGGGGTCGGTGATGGCGGTGTAGATGACGGGAATGTCGTTGTCCTCCGTCGCATTGTAGCAGGCGGTAGCGCAGGGAGTGGCAATGGCGCACATCAGCGCAACCTTGCGTGAGGCAAAGTTTTCGGCAATCTGCGCGGCCATGGCGTCGTCAAAGCTGGCATTTTGGTATTCCACCACAAAGTCTGTGCCTTCCACCAGGCCGGCATCCGCCAGCCCCATCAAAAAACCGATGCGGCAGTTGTCAAGGGAGCCGTGTTCGCCGTACTGGCTGATGCCGATGACGGGTATGGAGGATTGAGCGGAAGCGGCGAAGGGGAGGACGGCAAGCATCAGGGTAAGAACGAGGGTGAGAAAGAAAGAAAATTGCTTTTTCATGGCGTTACGCTCCTGTCTTTTTGATAATAAAGAATGAAACCGGCGCATTTGCAGCCTCGCCATCGTTTGGTCAAAAGGAACATGCTGTCGCTCTCCTTTCCGATAAAATGAAAAACCCCTGCCCCATCTGTATATGGGACAAGAGCTGTAATCCTGCGGTACCACCCAAGTTGATGATGAAAATCATCCGCTTTATTCTCGCACGTATATGCGAGCCATCTTGATAACGGGTATGGATCCCGTCAGTTGCTACTTGCGGCTTGCCGCTTTCGACTGCCCTCATAAGTCCATTCACACTGTCTGCTGCCTGCCGCATTTGCACCAACAGCGGCTCTCTGTAAGGGTCGGACAGCGTTACTTCTCTTAATCAAAGGTTTGGTTTGAAGTTGAGGATAATGTATCATGGATCGGGTTTCTTGTCAAGTCATTTTTTTCGGCTGACAGAATATGACGTTTAATGACGAAAATCGACGAATCATTACGTATTTGTACGAGTATTTCCGAATCACCAGGATATATCGTCTATTCTATTCTTGGAAATATATTGACGAGGTGATACAGATGACGACAATACAGGATGTTCTTCGTTTGTTGGGGATCGGGAAACGGTTTGTGGGCTATGCCATTGTGGCCAAGGCCGTTCCGCTTGCAGTGGAGGATGAGACGCGGCTGTACTGCGTGTCGCGGTGCTTGTATCCGCTGGTTGCGGAGCAGGTTCCATGCAGCCTGAGCACCATGGAGCGCAATATCCGTACCGTGATTGAGGAGGCATGGAAGAATAATCGGCAGTGTTTGATCCGCCTGGCGGGGTATGAGATGTCGTAGCCGCCCAGCGTGAAACAATTTCTGGATATTCTTGTGACCTATATTCTGCATGCGCAGGGCAAAAAACCGGCATAAAAGAAGGGCTTTGGCATCATGGACAATACAGGGGCTTTGCGCCGGGTTCGCCGCTGCGCCCAGTATCAAAAGTATTGCACCTCAATGTGCTTTCCCATCCGCGTCAGCGCCTGCTGCAAGCGTTCGAGCAGCTGGATCTTGACGGAAAAGGTAATGGGCAGCGCTGGATTCTGGTGCGCGGGGTTGACTGCCTTGCCGACAAAAAAGTGAACATCCGTCGCATCGCTGAAGAGCCTGCGGGCAATCAGCGATGCGCCGTCTTTTTTTTGCCGCCAGCTGCCGGTGTTTTTGCCGGAAAGAAAATCCTCGGCATAGGTGAGCACCTGCGCCAGCGTGACGACGCCTTCGGTGACCAGGTCGATGCCTTCAACGGTGCTGATGGGGGGAATGCGCGGGTCGGGAGAAGAAAGCGCCGGTTCCAAAGGCTTGCCAAGATAGCGGGAAGCGATGGCTGCGGTGGTGCCGCCGCAGACGATACGCTCGCACTCCCCGGAAAAGAACCGGTCGAGCATGTCCGCGTCCATGGCGGGGTCAGAGGGCGGGCCGATGAGCAGGCGAACCGCGTGCCGCGCGCGAATGCGCATCACGGCTGCGGTGGTATCGTCTCCCGGCTCTCCGGCGTACAGCTCATTGCATTTATCGGTCAGCAGCCCGGCGATCGATTGGGCCGCCATGTCCGGCCGGACGCGATGCTCCAGGTATTCTACGATATGCTGCTGCTGCCAGCCAAGATTGTATTTTATGCCAACGCCGGCATAGGGCGCGCCGTCGCTGAGGGCGACAATGACGTCGCCATTCTGGATCGGGAAGCGGCTTTCGCGGATCTCTTTCCCGGCAACGGTGCGCGTGGTATAGGGATAGTCGAAATTTTTGCCGTTGCGCAGCACGATGGTCGGCGGATTATCGTACTGGGTCAGCTCGGCAATGCGGTTGTCCAGGATACGCACCAGCGAAAAGGTGGAATAAGCTACGCCGCGGTCGCGGCTGACAGGCAGCGTAGCCGCGACGGTATCGATGCATTCCTCAATGCTCATGCCGCCAGCCAGCATGGTGCAGATGATTTTGCTCGTCAGGGTTGACAGAATGTTGGCCTTTACGCCGCTGCCCAGTCCGTCTGCCAGCACGAGCAGGGATTGACGTCCGTCATGAAACATTTCCACCCGGTCGCCGCACAGCTCCTCGCCATGCTTGAAAAGCGAGACATAGCCCGCCTCGGTACAAAGCTCATTTTTCATCATCGCGCATCGCATCCTTCAGCCGGGTCAGGGCAATTTTGGTTTCGGCCGTGGTTTCGCCCAGCAGCGAGGCGATTTCCTGCACGGCGCGCATCTGCTTGTCGATGATTTTATCGGTGATTTCCACCGTTTGCCGCCGCCGCTTCTCCTGCTGTTCGTGCAGAAGCTCCTGCTCGGTCACGTCGCGCATGATGCAGATAAGGATGCCGTGCGCTTTGTCGTAGAGCATCGTTTCCTCTACATGCAGCTGAAATTCGGGCAGAAAATGCCGCTTGTTAACGATATTCTGGCCGGTGGCGACAACGCGCATATAGTCTGTGGGGTCAAGTATGCGCACAATGGGCGCATCCAGGATCTCGTCGGCGGAGCGCAGGCGGAGCAGGCGCATGGCAGCTGCGTTGATCTGCTGCACGGTGAGCGCCTCGTCCAGCACCAGAATGGCGTTGGGGGTGTTGGCGATGATCTTGTCGGAAAAGCTTTCGGCCTTTTCCTTCAGGAAGGGCAGGCACATTTCGATTTCAGCCTTGCCCATGCACACGGCCAGCGCCTTTTCACGGCAGGTAGGATAGCCGCAGCAGCCGCAGTTCA
>JAHZHX010000084.1 GCA_019420065.1 Clostridiales bacterium
TGGATGTCCACGTTCTTCAGGGCGAGCGCGAGATGGCCGCTTACAACAAGACCCTGGGCCGCTTCCAGCTGACCGGCATCCCCGCCGCGCCCCGCGGCGTGCCGCAGATCGAGGTCACCTTCCGCATCGACAAGAACGGCATCGTGTCCGTTTCCGCCAAGGACAAGGGCACGGGCAACGAGCAGAACATCACCATCACCTCCTCCACCAACATGAGCGAGGAGGAGATCCAGCAGCGCGTCAAGGAGGCCGAGCAGTACGCCGAGGCCGACAAGAAGCACAAGGAAGAGGTCGAGACCCTCAACCATGCCGATTCCCTGACCTACGAGATGGAAAAGCAGCTCAAGGAGAACGGCGACAAGCTGTCCGCCGAGGACAAGGCCACCGTGGAAAAGGAGATCGCCGACTTCAAGGCCGTGCGCGAGCGCAACAACGCCGATGAGATCAAGGCGGCCATGGAGCAGATGACGCAGAAGGTGTACGCCATCTTCGGCAAGCTCTACCAGCAGCAGGGCGGCGCGCCCGACATGGGCGGCGCGGCTCCCCAGGCCGGCACGCAGAATGACGACGGCTCCTTCAACGCCGACGGCAGCGTCCAGTAAGCGAAATTCACCAAGCCTGACAAATGCGCAATGCGCGGGAAGTCCTGCGCATTGCGCTTTGCGGGTTTCAGAGAGGCAATTATAAAATGGCAAAACGTGATTATTATGAGGTGCTGGGCGTACAGAAGAATGCCTCCCAGGACGAGATCAAGCGCGCCTACCGCAAGATGGCCAAGGAGTGCCATCCCGACCTGCATCCCGACGATAAACAGGCTGAGGAACGCTTCCGGGAGCTGAACGAGGCCAACGCCGTCCTGTCCGACCCGGACAAGCGCGCGCGCTACGATCAGTTCGGCTTCAACGATCCCATGAACGGCGGCGGGGGCTTTGACGCCTCGGGCTTTGGCGGCTTTGGCGGCATGGGCGGCTTCGGCGATATTTTCGACCAGCTGTTCGGCGGCGCGGGCATGGGCTCTTCCCGCCGCGCCAACGCGCCCCAGCCGGGAAACGACCTAAGGTACGACCTGCGCATCAGCTTTGAGGAAGCGGTGTTCGGCTGCGAAAAGTCCTTTGAGTTCTACCGCGCCGAAAACTGCGCCGAGTGTCACGGTACGGGCGCCAAGCCCGGCACGCAGCCCCAGACCTGCCCTACCTGCGGCGGCAGCGGTCAGGTGCGCGCCCAGGGCGGCTTCATGGTCACCGTGCGCACCTGCCAGACCTGCGGCGGCACGGGCAAGGTCATCAAGGAAAAATGCCCGCACTGCGGCGGCTCCGGGCGCGTGAAGAAAAAGCGCACCTGCACCGTCAAGGTGCCCGCGGGCATCGATAACGGCCAGACCATCGTGATGAACGGCCAGGGCGAGCCGGGCGCGAACGGCGGCCCCAACGGCGACCTTTATATCGTCGTCACCGTGCGGCAGCACAAGCTCTTCCGCCGCGAGGGCACAAACCTGTATCTGGATATGCCCATCAGCTTCCCCACGGCGGCGCTGGGCGGGGAGATCGAGATCCCCACCCTGCGCGAGAAGGTCAAGTATACCGTGCCCGAGGGCACGCAGACCGGCACGGAGTTCCGTCTGCGCGGCAAGGGCGTGCCGCAGATGCGCTCCTCCTACACGGGCGATCTGATCGTGCGCGTGCGCGTGGAGGTGCCCACCCGCCTGAATGAAAAGCAAAAGGAGCTTCTGCGCCAGTTTGACGACGCTTCCACCGGCAAGGAATACGCCGGCCGCAAAGGCTTTCTGGATAAAATGAAGGATCTGTTTGATAAATAAAAACGCGGTATTTGCATAAAAAAGGGCGCTGCCTCTCATGGCTTGCTTTAGCCATTTTGAGACAGCGCCTTTTTATACGCTCTGTCAGCTTCATCTATCCAGGCAAAGGGCGCACAGGAGCAAACCCCTTGCGGTTTTGCGACGCGGCAACAGCCAAAGCCGCCGCCCCAGCGTCGCGCGTCACGCGCGCATGATCATGATCCCGTCGTCCTCCAGCAGCTCTTCCAGCGCCTCGGCCATGCCCCACGCGCCTTCGCGGTCGCTGCCGACCACCACGCAGCAGGCCTCCGTCTGCCGGGCATAATCCACGATGGCGGAGCGCACGCCGTCGGCGCCGCTGGATACCACGGTCATTTCCGCGCCCGCGGCGCGAGATAGCGCATACAGACCGTTCATGGCCTCCTGCCCGTCCGGATTGCCCAAAAAGGTGTCCTTGCTCTGCTTGACGTGCAGCACGCGCAGGGGCATGCCCGCGCTGTCGGCCAGGCGCTTGCCCGCCAGGATCAGCCGCTCGCACTCCTTTTGTACGGTTACGCAGACCAGTACCGTTTTCATGCTATCCCATCCTTTTTATATGCGCTCCCAGGCGGTGACGCGTTTATCATAGGAGCGAAGCCGCAGCCGCTCGCCCGCCCGAAAGGCCGGGCGGGGCAGGTTGGCGTCATAGTAGAACAGCCGGTCGTCCTCGGGCTTGCCAGGCTCGCCCACGTTGATGGTCATGGCATAAAAGCTGACGCCCTCGCGCCCCACGCTTTCCTCCTCCATGGCGACAAACACGCCCTCGGTCTGCCGGGTACGTCCGTGCAGGGCGTGATCGATATGGCGGCCATAGGCGATCACCGGGGACAAAAACATGCAGTAGGCAAAAATGAAGCCGCCAAACAGCACGCTGGACACTGCCATGGTGACCGCCTGCGGCCAGCGCAGAAAAAAGGAAACAAGCATCAGGGCAAATAAAAGCGCGCAGGGGATGAGAACGGCAAGCAGACGCGCGCGCAGCTGCGCGCGGTTCCCGGCATAATCGTTTTCTTGATACATGGCCATATTCCTCCACATCGTATGCATCATTTCCTCTCTATTATACCGGATTTTACCGGTAAAGTAAAGCGCGGCAAAATGCGGCGGGCGTTTTGCGGTTGTGTCATGCGAATTTCCATGGTATAATATGCTGTATTTCTTTGGTCATGGAGGAAGCATGGAAGAAATCATTCTGCAAACGGAAAACGTAAGCTACGCCTACGAGGAGGAAGGGAGCCCGGCGGTCAAAAACCTGTCGCTTTCCTTCCGCGCGGGCGAGATGACGGCCGTGCTCGGCCATAACGGCAGCGGCAAAAGCACGCTGGCCAAGCTTTTGAACGGCCTGTATCTGCCCACCGAGGGCAAGGTGACGGTATGCGGCATGGATACCGCCAACGAGGATACCACCTGGGAGGTGCGCCGCAGCGCCGGAATGGTGTTCCAGAACCCCGATAACCAGCTTGTGGCCTCCATCGTGCGCGACGACGTGGCCTTCGGGCTGGAAAACACCGGCGTGCCCCAGCCCGAAATGCTGCCGCGCATTGAGGAAGCGCTCCGTCAGGTGGACATGCTGCCCTTCATTGACCGCGCGCCGCACATGCTCTCGGGCGGGCAAAAGCAGCGCATTGCCATCGCCGGGGTGCTGGCCATGCGGCCGCGCGCCATGATATTGGACGAGGCCACCGCCATGCTCGATCCCCGCGGCCGCGCCGAGGTGTTTGACACCGTATCGCGCCTGAACCGGGAAAAGGGCATCACGGTGGTATGGATCACGCATTTTATGGAGGAAGCGGCGCGCTGCGGCCGCGTGGTGGTGATGGACGCGGGCCGGGCCGTGATGGACGGCACGCCGCAGGAGGTCTTTTCCCAGGCGGAGCGTCTGCGCAGCATGCGTCTGGACGTGCCGCCCATGGTATCGCTGGGCGATCTTTTGCGGGAGCGCGGGCTGCCCGTTGCCCGCGAGGCCATGAGCGTGGACGCGCTGGCCAAAGAGGTGCTCAGGCTGAAAAAGACATAAAAAACAAACCGCCCCCCCGCGAAAGGGGCGCTCACAGCGATTGCCCCCTACTCAGGGCGGCGGCATTGCCGCTTTCGATCGGCTTCGCCAATACAATCCGAGCAATGCCGCGCGAAACAGGCGAAGCCTGCGCCGGTTCTGCGGAATGAAAAATGAGTAAGCGCGTCAATGATAATGTTATGCATCATTGACGCGTTCATGAAGGAGCTGCGCCCCTTCATTGCATCCCGGCGATTGTATATACACTTTGTTGATAGTCTGGATTGCCCCCTGAGCTTTCACTCAGGGGGCATTTATTGCAGCTATTTTGAGGCCCTCCTGGAAGACCGCTTACGGCGTTTAAAAGCGCGGAGCATCGCTGTCCTTCCGCGCTTTGGCTGCTTGGCAGCGTTCGCGCTCCTCGGTAGTGCTGATAAAACCGATTTCATATTCTGTCATCAGCGTTTTCTCTATCATTTGATAGGTTCCAAGCGGCTCCACTTCTTCGATCATGGAGATTGCATACCGATAGCCCATATAGAATGCATGTCTTAAAACGCCGTTCAGCCGTTCTTCCCATCCGCAGCAGACGGAAATAAGATGTTCCCCGTTGGCTTCGTCGAGCTGCTCTTTCAGCATTGTGCAAATCTCGTTCAGCTTGATTTGCCTGTTGCTGTATTCTCCATAGCAGCTCGTTTGCGGTTGTTTTAGTATTGGATCCGCGACATACTTTTCAAAGGGCTGTTTTGTTGTGTCCTTCACAAAAAACTGTTGAAACCCAACATACACGCCCCGTGTAAACCCAAACTGAAGCGCGTATTTTGCATTGTCCGCGTAAAGGCTTTCCATCTCGGACAAGGAGCGCTTTTGCTCCTGGGTCAGAGCGGCTGCCAAGGCGCGCGTTCCTTCGGCATATTCCCTTTCGGCAATGTCAATTCCATCGCCCCGCATCTCTTGTTTGTAGGCCGCTAAAACCTTATCAAGCAAGTCGTTATCAAACATTCTGCCGGCCATCGCTTCCAACTCGGTTTTCATTTGCATCATGGAACTTCCTTTCCCGTTCATGAACGCTTTGATGAATATGTACGCAATGCTTTGCAAATACTTAACATAAGCATCATAATTCATATTTAGTATACTGTTGCTTTATAAATAAGTCAATAGCTCAACAATGCATACTGAAATAAAGAACAACAGTATTTATAATTGAATCGTAGCAATCAAAAGGAGGGCAGGCCATGAGCAAAGAAGTCGAGTTTGGCAACCGCGACCGGTTCATTGAGCTTGGCCTCACGATTGCGGCCCTCCGCAAGATGCGCGGCATGTCGCAGGAACAATTAGCAGCTGAAGCGAAAATCAGCCGCTCGCATCTAAGCGCGATTGAAGCGCCGAATATCGTAAGGGCGTTTTCGTTGGAAGTATTATACAACATTGCGGACGCATTGGACATCCGGGCAGGAGATTTGCTGAACGCTTCGCTGCCAACATCAAATTCGAATTTATAAAATATATCTTTCAAAGCTCTGTGTGTTTGGATACAGAGTTTTTTATTTTTTCGTCCTCTACCTGCTGCATATTTCCGGATTTTATCGATGACATGCATGTAACGCTTTGCAAATACTTAACATAAGCATCAAAATCCATGCTTAATATGCTTCTGCTCAATAAATAAGTCAATAGTTTAATAACGCATGCTGAAATAAATAATAATAATACCTATAATTGAATTGCAGCAATCAAAAGGAGGGCAGGCCATGAGCAAAGAGGTCGGATTCAGCAACCGCGACCGGTTCATTGAACTTGGCCTTACGATTGCGGCCCTCCGTAAGATGCGCGGCATGTCGCAGGAACAGTTGGCGGCGGAAGCAAAAATCAGCCGCTCGCATCTAAGCGCGATCGAGGCGCCGAATATTGTGAGGGCGTTTTCGGTAGAAGTTTTGTATAATATCGCAGACGCGTTAGGTATCCGGGCAGGAGATCTGCTGAACGCCTCGCTGCC
The DNA here is from genome assembly GCA_019420065.1 of Clostridiales bacterium. Lineage (GTDB taxonomy): Bacteria > Bacillota > Clostridia > Christensenellales > Aristaeellaceae > SFMI01. Next base: position 5,830 of record JAHZHX010000084.1, read on the forward strand.
GGCCTTGAATAAAAAGGCGTAAAACATGGTTTTGACGCGCTGCATTGCTTGACGCAATGCAGCGCTTTTTAGCATGCATTTGACCATGCGAATAGTTGTTTGTATCGGCTTTTCGTGTTATAATTGCAGGCGGCATGTACTTTCAAGGACAATGCGGGAGGTTATTTATGGCAATCAGGCTTGAGCATATGTCCCATACCTACCAGCCGGGCAGTCCGTTCCAGTCCGACGCGCTGGAGGATATTGACTTTACCATTGAGGACGGCGAGCTGCTGGCGCTCATCGGCCACACGGGCAGCGGCAAGAGCACGCTGGCGCAGCATTTGAACGGTCTGCTTACCCCCACATCCGGCCGCGTGCTGGTGGACGGGGAGGATATCAACGAAAAGGGCGTCAACCGCCGCGCGCTGCGCCAGCGGGTGGGGCTTTTGTTCCAGTATGCCGAATATCAGCTGTTTGAGGAAACGGTTTACAAGGATATTGCCTTTGGACCCAAAAACCAGGGGCTGACGGGGGAAGCGCTGGACAAGCGCGTGCGCGAGGCCTTTGCCCGCGTGCATCTGCCGCAGGACGCGCTGGAAAAATCGCCCTTTGAGCTGTCGGGCGGGCAGATGCGCCGCGTGGCGCTGGCGGGCGTTGTGGCCATGGCGCCGCGCGTGCTGGTGCTGGACGAGCCCATTGCCGGGCTGGATCCCAAGGGAAGGGACGAGCTTACCGAGGTCATCCGCGAGCTGCACCGCGACGGGGTGACGATCGTGCTCATCAGCCATAACATGGACGACGTGGCGCGCATCGCCACGCGCGTGGCGGTGCTGGAAAAGGGCAGGCTGAAAATGCTGGGCACGCCGCGGGAGATTTTCTCCCGGGGCGAGGAGCTGTCGCGCATGAATCTGGACGTACCGCAGACCATTCAGCTGTGCCGCGCCCTGCGCGCGGGCGGGCTGGACGTGCCCGACTGTCTGACGCAGGAGGAGCTGTGCGAGGCCATTTGCGAATCGCTTGGGAAGGGAGGCGCGGCGCATGCTCAGTGACATTACGCTCGGCCAGTATTATCCGGTAGAAAGCTTTGTCCACCGCCTGGATCCGCGCGTTAAGATCCTCCTGACGGTGGCGTTCATCGTGGGCGTGTTCCTGGGGGGCAGCCTGTGGGCGGCCATTCCCATCGCGGCGTTCATTCTGCTGGCGGCGCGCGCGGCCAATCTGCCGGTGAAGCTGCTGGTAAAGGGGATCAAGCCGCTGCGTTTCATCCTGATTTTCACCTTCGTGCTCAACCTGTTCTTCTCCTCCGGCGGCGAAACGCTGGTGAAGCTGGGCTTTATCGTGATTACCGAGCAGGGGCTGCTCACGGCGGCGCGTTTTTCCCTGCGGCTGATCTTTCTGGTCACGGGGGCAAGCATCCTCACCCTGACCACGCCGCCCGTGGTGCTGACCGACGGTCTGGAACGGCTGATGAGCCCGCTGGGGAAGATCGGCTTCCCCGCGCACGAGCTGGCCATGATGATGAGCATTGCCCTGCGCTTCATCCCTACGCTTCTGGAGGAGGCGGACAAAATCATGAAGGCGCAGATGGCGCGCGGCGCGGACTTTGAATCGGGCAACCTGATCCAGCGCGCCAAGGCCATGGTTCCGCTGCTGGTTCCGCTGTTTGTGAGCGCTTTCCGCCGCGCCAGCGATCTGGCCATGGCCATGGAGGCGCGCTGCTATCATGGCAGCGAGGGCCGCACGCGCCTGCGGGTATTGAAGCTGACCTGGAACGACGCGCTGGCCTGCGCGGCCGTGGCCGTGATGATCGCCGCGACGGCGGTGATCGGGTAAGGGAACGGCAGGGAAGAAACGTTAAGGCGGCGGCTTTTTCTCCTGTCCGCACGCCTGGCGCTTGCCAGGCGCGCCACTGC
>JAHZHX010000085.1 GCA_019420065.1 Clostridiales bacterium
GCCGCATCGAGATCAACAACACCATCATGGAGTATGCCAAGCGCGGTATCAAGTGCGACTACGGCACGATGGGGGTGATCTGGTCGTGCAAGGGCGGACGGAACGGCAGCGATCCTGCGACCAACGCCAACCTCGAATACGGCGTGACGGTCAATAACGGCAGCCACATCGGGATCACCGGCACGATCCCCATGGGCGGCCAGGGCGCGACCAGCAGCTGGATATCGACCATCGCGGGGTCTGCCGCGGCCACGGCGGGCGGCTGGACGTATACGCCCCCGGCCGAGGTGACCAAGACTTACGCCTGCACGGCGCACTGCAACTATGTAACCAACACCTCGGAATCGTCAAACGGCGTGCTGGTATACCAGGGACGCACGGGCGCGTATGTGGCGGGCGACACGCGCTGGACGGTGGGCGCGCTGTGGTTTGGCGGCACAGGCGAGCTGAGCGGCAAGACCGTCAAAAAGGCGACGCTCACCTTCCGTCGCGGCGGCGCGGGCTATGCCGAGGCGGCGGAAATGACGCTGGGCGGCTGGCCGTATGCCTACGGCAGTCACCGCAATATTCATATGCCCTACAACCAGGTGCAGTCTGGCGCGGTCGTGGCCACGCTTCTGCGCGAGGAGAGCGCGACGGTGGACGTTACCCCATGGATTTCCCATTTGCAGGCGGGGCATGGCCTGGCTTTCTGCGAACCGCGCAATAATTATAACCAGGCGCAGCAGAACAGCGACAATTATGCCAGCGTATACGCTAACGGCAGCGAGTTTGTGGCGACCATTAGCGTGACGTATGTACCGTAAAGACGATAGGGAGGCGGCTTTTTCCCCTGTCCGCGTGCCTGGCGATGGCCAGGCGCGCCACTGCGCAAGCCTCATTGGCTGTTGCCGCGTCACAAACCCGCAAGGGGTTTGTTCCTATGTGCGCCCCTCCCTATGACCCACCCGAAAACCAATCGATTTGAAAGGAGTTCGCGTTCTTCCCGGCCGCGGCTGTGCCGCGCTCGCATTCGCTATGCGAATGCGCCCCCTGCCTCGATGGTTTACTGCATAACAAAAACGGCTGCCGGATGTAATTCCGATAGCCGTCACCTACGCAAATTCCTGTCAATGCCAAAACCAGTTTCTTTATCAAGGAGGAATCAATGAACAAAGAAGACATTGTACGCGCCTACGCCAAGGAGAGCGTTGGCTGTCCGTACATTTACGGCGCGACGGGGCAAAGCTGCACCCCGGCCTATCGCGAGGCGCGTATGCGGCAATATCCGGTCTACGCGCTGACCATCCGCGCCAACTGCCCGCGCCTGTGCTCGTCCAAGGATACCTGCACGGGCTGCAAATGGGCGCGCGACGGCGTGGGCCGTCCGGCCTACGACTGCGCGCAGCTGACGCGCTTTGCCCTGGCGGCGGCGGGCGTTACGCTGCCCAGCGGCGCGAACAGCCAGTATAACGCCGATATCTGGCGGCAAAAGGGGGAAATCGCCCGCATGCCTGCCGGGCGCGTGTGCCTGGTTTTCCGCAGGGAGAACGACAAAATGGTTCACGTTGGTCTGGCCCTGGGCGACGGCACGGTGATCCATGCCAGCGGGCACGGCCTGGGGGTGGTGAGCGCGCGGCTTGGCGCGGGCAGCTGGACGCATTACGCTCTGCCCGAAGGTCTGGATGAACAGCCGTCCGAAAGCGCGGTCTACACCGTTACAGGCAAGCAGCTGGCGCTGCGCGCCGCGCCCAGCGTATCGGGAACGCTGCTGACCCGTCTGCCCACGGGCACGGTGGTCACGGCCGCGCCCTCGCAGGAGCCGGGCTGGCTCAGCGTATCGGCGGGCGGCAAAAACGGCTATTGCATGGAACAATACCTGCAAAAACGCGGGCAGGACGAGGAAGACGCAGAGCCCGAGGCCGAGGCGCCCTACCTCGCGCATCTCTACGCCGCCTACGATCAGCTGCGCGCGGCCATCGAAAGGGCGGGCGGCAGCGTATGACGGAGAGCATCATCGTGGCGCTGCTCAGCCTTGCGGGCACGCTGGCCGGGTCGCTTGGCGGCATCGTGGTCAGCAACCGCATGGTGAACTACCGCTTGCAGAAATTGGAGGAAAAGGTGCAGGCGCATAACCGCCTGGTAGAACGCACCTACCGTTTGGAAGGGCGCATGACCGAGGCGGAGCACGACATCCGTGACATGAAAAAGTAAAGGAGGAACAAAAAATGCAGAATCGCTTTCGCTCCTGGGCACTGTGGACAAGCCTCGCGGCGCTGATCGTCTACTGCGCCAAAGCCTTCTGGGGGCTGGATATCGACGATACCGTCAACGGCCTCATGGACGCGCTGCTGCCCGTGCTGGTGGCCTTTGGCATCATCAACAACCCCACCGAAAAAGGGAAGCTATAAAAAATACAAGATTAAAAATAAGGAAATAAACAAAACAATTAAAGGAGAAAGAATTTATGGCAAATATTGAAGTAGGTAAAAAGGGTATTGTAAATACAAATCAGGTCAACGTGCGAGAAGGAACAAGTACTTCAAATAACCGTATCTATTATGCACAAAAAGGCGATATTGTAACTTGTCAGGAAGCCAAGACGGTCTCAGCAGAGTTATGGCTGAAAGTAACAAATGAAACCCGTTATCAGAGCAAGATTGGATGGATGATGGCGAAAGTACTGGCGGGGATACAAATAAATATCCTTATGATGGTACTGTCGAAACTGCACGCTACGGCACGGGCGGTACGGTAAACCTGCGCAAAACTGCGTCAACTTCAGCGACGATACTTGCTACCATTCCCAACGGTACGCCATTGAAAATCAGCGCTACATCCGGCGAATGGGTTGGAACAATCTATAACGGCAAAGAGGGCTTTGTACAGGCAAAGTTTATCCAGGGAACAGACGAATATGCTCAAGCATCGGGCGGCGGCACCAGCGGCGGAAATGAATCCAATTATTCCTTTGAGGGCACGGTGGAAACTTATTTGCACGGCCAGGGAGGCAGTGTAAATCTACGAAAAACAGCCTCAACCTCCGCAACGATACTCGCGCAAATTCCATATGGAACAAAAATAAGAATCAGTACCAAATCCGGCGAATGGGTCGGCGCAATTTATAATGGCAAGGAGGGCTTTGTTCAGGCAAAATTCATTGAAGGTACGGATATGTACAATAATGCACTTACTTCTGGTACTACTTTTAATGGTATTTCTGCAAATCATTATGCGCGTGTAACGCCTTCTCAGTATGATACACTCAATGTTCGGAAAAGCATCGGCGGCCCAAATATGGGAACATTGAAAAGGAATACCATTGTATACTGTACAGGTGTTGTCAATGATAACTGGGTACAGATTCTCTGGGGCGGAACACAGCAACCGTTTGGATACGTTATGTCAGAACATTTGACAGATGAAGGCCTATGCAATGACAGTAAAGTAGAGCGTGCAATTAAGATTGCCAATTCCATGAAGGATTGCGGCTATCCGTTTCAGCAAGATTATAATAACTTGGGACTAACAGCAAAATACTGGTGCGTACAATACGTTAGTTGGCTGATGCGGGCAGCCGGCTGTTTGAATCACCCGGCTTTCTCCGGGCAATCCAATGTAAGCGGCGCTATTGCATACTTTGAATCGAAGACAATGCAAAACGGAAGCAAACGTTTTTCGTATATGCCTAATGCAATACCGCATGCAGGCGATTGGGTAATGTATACAACAACCGGTTCACAGGCATCCGAGCCAACAGCATATTACGCCCATGTTGGATTTGTCGTTGCCGTAAATGGCGATAAAATCACCACCGTCGAAGGAAACCTAAGTAATACGATTACTTCTCCGGGCGAATATAATTATAAAACAGAAACGCATGTTGGCAAAAACAACTATTCCGTGCTTGGTTTTGCGCATCCAGACTGGTCGTAAAACAAATGTGCCGGGGAGGGTGATACCCTCCCCGGCCTTTTGCTATTCTTGCGGCAAAAAACGCGGGTGAATACTAACGCAGGAATAGTCAATCGGCGCGTTCCAGCTGGGGCTGGTATGAATACCCGGAATCAGCACTCGCCCGTCGTCTGTAAAATAAATGCTTTTGAAAGCGTACCAGTCAGGACGCGTAAACCTGTAATATTGAATAACATCCAGGTCGCCCGACAGCAGATAAAGCGTATACTGCTGCTCCGTCGTCATCTTGGAAAGAGCGACCAAGCCCTTTTCCCCTTGCGCGGCGAAACGAAAATCTATTTCTTTCGTATTCTCTTTTTTCCAAAGCAGCTCGCCATCCGTAGAAAAGCAATAAATCTTTGGGTTTTTGTATTCCTTCAGCAGCGAAAGATACAGCCGATCCTCCTGAAAAATCATGCGCGGCGTAAGCGTAACGTCGCCGTCAAAAAACGCGTTCCACAGTATCCGCCCTGTCACGTCAAAACAGCAAAGAACGCTTTTGAGGACAGACCGCAGCGTAAAGCAAAGGTAGAAGCGGTTGCCCTGCGCCGAGCAGAAATCATTGCGGACGTCGTAACTATCAACGGGAACGGCCTTGCGGCCTTCCGCCCGTATCTCGGTCAGCGTGTTTTCAAAGACAGGCTGAAGCGCCTGATTGTACAGCGTATAATGAATGCCGTCCTCCCGCAAATCCATCACAAAAAAGCCCTGCGGGGAGAAAGCGACATGTCCTTCATACGCGTAGTGGAAATCCTGGAGCCTTTTGCAGACCGCCGTATCCGCATCGTCCGTCATTTGCACCGCCCAAAGCGCATCTTCTGTGGCATCGCAGGCCAAAATCACCATTCCTCCGTCTGTCTGCCGCACATCCATGACCGAAAAGGAATCCCCCAAAGCAATTTCGCCCAGTGGCTGCGCCTTGGCCGTTTCAGGGTTGACGCGGACGATGGCAGCGCCGTCGGACAGACAGGAATGCGTATAATAAAACGCATTGCCCTCCGCGGGGAAAACGCGGATTTCCATATTCATCTGATAGGGGGCGGCGTCGATCTCAACCTTCTCCAGAAATGGCCTCTGGCCAGCAGGCATATTCGCCGGAACAAACGCAAACACATACTCGCTTTTCACCCAGGCGCTGCGCAGAGAAGACTGGTCGTCCATACCGGTTACGCGCAGCCAGGTTTCTCCGTTTTTCAGCGTTTTGATTTCGTCAATCCATACCTGTTGGCCCTTTTCGGCATAGCAGACGCGGGCATTGCTTTTGCCCGCGCCCTTGCGCGCGTTGACCTTTGCCGTATTGATAAAACCCGCTTGCCCCACCTCAAAGGAGGCCGGGGTATAGAGCTGAATATAATCAGCCGGAAGGAAGAACCATGCCTTACCCGTGTCCACCAAATATGCTGTGGGGTTGCCCTGCGGGTCGGTTTTATAGCCGAGTACGGTCACGCGGTCGTCCAGATACAGGGCGGATGGGTTATCGAAGGCATGGGGGGCAACGTCTCTGAGAACACGGCCGGACACAAACTGCATATATTCAGGCAAAAGCTCGGGGTCAAAGCATACACAGTCACTGGCAAAGAAACCGGCTTCAAAGTCGATTTCGGTGCTGACCGTGCCATTTGCGGGCGGGTCAAATGCTTCGATGGGCATGCCGCTGAAATAGCGTCCCGCCAGGCGATCGTTATCATAAAACGCTGCGCCCTCGGGATCGTCGGTGATGATGGTTCCCACGGCATAAAAGGTTTTGCTGGCTTTCTCCCGGGGCGGATGCTTCATATGTTCAAGATAGGCAATTTTCAGGTCGGTCAGCTGGGCGCTGCGGGTATCCGCCTGGCAAACGGGCCAGAGAAACAGCAGAAGGAAAACGGACAGCAGGCAAAGTCTTTTCATAGGTACATCTTCCTTTCCTGGATGCGGCATACACATTATACAACGAACGCGCCATCTGTTTCCATGCGAAAAAGGGTGGTCGCCGGGAAAATTTTTCCGGCGGCCGCGCTCTCTTTTTATTGCGGCAGCTTGACCGTCACGCCCGCGCGAAGATTGCTCAAGACTGTAAATTCTTAAAAAACACATCAAATGAATCAACGCCATAAATCTGTTTCAACGCAACAAGGACGCTCAGGCGAATGCTGTAGCGCCCTTGCTCCATTTTGGCGATAATATCTTCAGACACGTCAATCCCCATGAGCTCCAATCTGGCCGCTGCATCCCGCTGGGTCAATCCCGCCTTCTTACGAAGCTCTTTCAGCGTTGGGCCTAATGAAATATCCTGTTTTAATCCGTTTGACATACTTTCCTCCAAAAAACATTTTTGGATATATATATCCACTCTTGATTTTACTTCAAATGCCGTGATATAATTGGATAAATACATCCAGTGCGAAAGCAGAGAGGAGAAAAAAACAATGAACAAAAGCAAGGATAAGGAATTGTCGGAAACGATTGAACAGCTGCCCGAAGAAGCGCGAAGAGCCATCATCTGGGCGATAACTCATTGGGAGCTGGTGGAATTGCTGTGCAAGGATGCTGAAATGACGCATGAGGAAGCAGAAAAAATGAAAATACGCGCCCAAAAAGAACAGGATTATGTTCTTCTGGTTCTTGTATGCGCCGCGCAGGCGTTCAGTCAGAACGATGATTACAAAGAATCAACAGGCCTGACGCACTAAAGGTGCGGCCGCCGGGGAAGCTTTTCCGGCGACCGCACCTTGTTTTTTATTTTTATTGCGGCAGCTTGACCGTCACGCCCGCGTCGAAATCGTCCGGCGCAAGGCACGGATTGGCGCGCAGCAGCGTGGCCACGGGGAGATTGAAGCGCACGGCCAGCGAATCCAGCGTTTCGCCCTCGCCCAATACCACGCTGGGCGGCAGCGCGCAGGGCAGGTTGACCGCCGGGATGCACACCGTCTGTCCGGCCTGCAATTCGTCCAGGTCGAGCTGCGGGTTGGCCGCCTCCAGGGTGTGATAGCTGCGGTCATAGGCCAGCTGCAAATCGGCCACGGTCTGCCCCTCCTGCACCACGGCGCGGCGGTTTTCCGGGCAGGTCACAACGTCCGGGGTGGGGGTGGGCGTGATTTCCACCGGCGGGTTCTCGGGTGTTTCCGGGGTCTCGGGAGTAGTGGGCGTTTCGGGGGTTTCGGGCACGGTCGGGGTTTCCGGCTCCTGCGCTTCATGGTCGGCGCAGGAAGGGATGCACAGCACGTCGCCTACCATCAGGCGCGAGGGATGAATGGAGGCGTTGGCGTTCATCAGGTCGCGCAGGGGCACGCCCAGGCGGCGGGCAATCAGGTAAAAGCTGTCGCCCCGCTTGACGGTATAGGTATAGGCGCAGGATGTAGTGATGGTTTCGGACATCGGAATGGCACCTCCTACATGATGTATCGCTACATGCTATGCGGAGGGGTGGCAGAATGTGCGAACGGGGAAAAACGCTGGGGCGGCGGCTTTTTCTCCTGTCCGCACGCCTGGCGCTTGCCAGGCGCGCCACTGCGCAAGCCTCATTGGCCGCTGCCGTAATTTGGGAAACGGTACTTTCTTTGAGTGTGAATTATCATAGTAAGTGCAACAGGCAAAAAGAAGAAAAAAGTAG
>JAHZHX010000086.1 GCA_019420065.1 Clostridiales bacterium
CGGGGTGAAGGGATTTGAACCCCCGGCCCCATGCTCCCAAAGCACGTGCGCTACCGGACTGCGCTACACCCCGTTTGATGCTTACGCACAGCATTCGGTGACAACGCATATCATACATGATTTTTCCTGCTTTGTCAAGGGGGAAAAACAAAAATTTTTTTGTCCGCAAAAATATATGCGGATCTTCTCCGGCGTGCTATAATAAAAAGGTTGAATTTTTCAATTCGGAGGAAGAACCATGACGCTTGACACCCGCCCCCTGGGGCACGATCTGTATTATATCGGCGCCAGCGATCGCCGCATCGCGCTTTTTGAAAACATGTATCCCGTGCCGCAGGGCGCGTCGTACAATTCCTATCTCCTGCTGGACGAAAAAACGGTGCTGTTCGATACCGTTGACCGCGCGGTATGCGCGCCCTTTCTGCAAAATCTGGCCAGCGCCCTGAGCCTGCGCAAGCTTGATTACATCGTCGTGCAGCACATGGAGCCCGACCACTGCGCCGCGCTGGGCGAGGTGCTCTCCCGTTATCCCGAGGCGCAGGTGATCTGCTCCGCCGGGGCGGCCAAAATGATCGTTCAGTTCTTCGGCGTGGATATTTCCCCGCGCAGCCGCATCGTGCGCGAGGGCGAAACGCTGTGCACCGGCGCGCACACGCTGACCTTTATCATGGCCCCCATGGTGCATTGGCCCGAGGTGATGATGACCTGGGACGCATCCTCTCGCACGCTCTTTTCGGCGGATGCGTTCGGCTCCTTCGGGGCGCTGGACGGCGCGGTATTCAACGACGAACGCGGCGGCGAAGCGCAGTGGCTGCCCGAGGCGCGCCGCTACTATACCAATATCGTAGGCAAATACGGACCGCAGGTGCAAGCCGTGCTGAAGAAAGCCGCGGGGCTTGATATTGCCCGCGTCTGCCCGCTTCACGGCCCCATCTGGCGGCAGAATCTTGACTGGCTGCTGGAAAAATACGGCCGGTGGAGCGCCTATGCGCCGGAGGAAAAGGCCGTGCTGATCGTCTGCGGCTCGGTCTATGGAGGAACGCAGGCCGCCGCCTCCCTGCTGGCCGCGCGCCTGGCCGCCGGCAGCGCTGCCAACACGCTTGTATACGACGTGTCAAAAACGCACGTGAGCGAGCTGGTGGCGCAGGCATTCCGATGCAGTCACCTGGTCGCGGCCGGCGTGACCTACAACGCGGGCATTTTTACGCCGCTGAAAAATTTCCTGCTTGACTTGCAGGCGCACGGCCTGCGTGGCAGGCGCTATGCGCTGATCGAGAACGGCTCCTGGGCGCCGCTGGCCGGAAAGCAGATGGAGGCGCTTTTTGACCAGATGCCCGATATGCGCAAGGTGGGCAGTACCGTCACGATCCGCTCGGCGCTGAGCGAGGACAGCCGCCGCGCGCTGGACGCGCTGGGCGACGCGCTGCTTGAGGATTTGCAGTCATAATAAAAGCTCCCCCTCCCCGCTGCTGCGGGAAGGGGGAACTTTTTCGCCCTTAATAGCGACGCTTACGAGCGGCTTCCGCCTTCTTCTTGCGCTTTACGCTGGGCTTTTCATAATGCTCACGCTTACGAACCTCGGCCATCACGCCCGCGCGGGCGCACTGACGCTTGAAGCGCTTGAGCGCGCTTTCCAAAGATTCGTTTTCCTTGACTCTTACTTCAGACACTTGTTTTCCCTCCCTTCGCCTATCTCGCCTTGGCAATCGCCGTGTTCTACGGCGGATGGCGACCGTGTGTGTATTATACAGCTTTCCGGCAAACACGTCAACAGTTTATTTCATCTTTTAACATTCCTGTTACATTTGCCGGGTTGCGTGTACGCTCTTAGCCCATCTGCTCGCCAAGCTGCTTTCCGCCCAGCACATGCAGGTGCAAATGCTTTACGCTCTGGCAGGCGTCCGCGCCGCAGTTGGTAATCACGCGGTAGCCGCTGTCCGCAATGCCCGTCAGCCGGGCCGTTTCGCGGCAGGCGCGCAGCAGCGCCGTCTGTTCTTCCGCTGGCAGTTCGTCCAGGGCGTTCATGCCCGATACATGGCGCTTGGGGATCACCAGCACATGCACGGGGGCCTGGGGGTTAACGTCGTAGAACGCCAGGGTTTTTTCATCCTCATAGACCTTTTTGCCGGGGATCTCGCCGCGCGCGATGGCGCAAAAGATGCAATCTGCCATTTTATTCATCCTTTCATATATACAGACGTTTTTTACAGGGTTTTTGTTTCACATGTTCCGGATAAAATTTTTCCCGTAAAACCCTCGCGCGCGCAGCCCGTCAGACATACGGCGCGCGTTTGTCCGGCATAATCTCCCGCCGCCTCGCAGCGCATGTATTCGCGGGTATAACCCACGCTCACGCCGTTCTCCGCCGTTTCAAACAGCACGCTGCGCACGCTGCCCAACTGCGATTGCCGGTACCGCTCCGCCATTTCGGTCCCCAGGGCGATCAGCTCGCGGGCGCGTTCCTCGCGCACATGCCGGGGAACGGCGCCTTCCATCCCGGCCGCCGGGGTCCCCTCGCGCTCGCTGTATGGGAACACATGCATGCGCGAAAAACCGATCTCGCGGCAGAATGCCAGCGAACGGCGATGCTCCTCCTCCGTTTCCCCCGGAAAACCGCTCATGATATCGGTCGTCAGCGCGCAGCCGGGAAAGGCGTCGCGCAGCGCCTGGGCGCTCTCGCGGAAGGCGGCGGTATCATAGCGGCGGCGCATGCGTTGGAGCACGCTGTCGCAGCCCGATTGCAGCGCCAGATGAAACTGCGGGCACACCTTGTCAAGCCCGCTCAGCGCCTGCGCAAATGCCCGCGTGGCGATCACCGGCTCCAGGCTCCCCAGGCGGATGCGTTCCACGCCCTCGATCGCGTGTACGGCGCGGATCACGTCAAGCAGCCCCGTTCCGTCCCGGAAATCGCGGCCGTAGCTGGTCAGATGAATGCCGGTGAGCACGATCTCGCGGTACCCTGCCGCGGCCAACCGCCGCGCCTCGCAGGCCACCTCCTCCACCCGGCGCGAGCGGACGCCGCCGCGCACATAAGGGATGATGCAGTAGGTACAGAAACGGTCGCACCCCTCCTGAATTTTGAGCGTGGCGCGCGTGCGCCCCTCGTGGCGGGTAATCAGCAGCGGTTCAAAGGCGGCATGGCGCACGTCGGTGACGGCGCATAGGCGCTCGCCCCTGGCGATCGCGCCTTCCAGGAGCGATACCACCTCGCCCCGCCGCGCCGTGCCCAGCACCAGCCGCGCGTCGGTTTCGCGCAAAAGCGCCTCGCCCTCGCGCTGCGCCAGGCACCCGCAGATCACGATTTCGGCTTTGGGGTTCAGCCGCCGCGCGCGGCGCACGGCCTGCATGCTTTTTTTGTCGCCCGTGCCGGTCACGGTGCAGGTGTTGATGACATACACGTCGCATGCCTCGTCAAAACGGCCCGCGCGGTACCCGGCGTTTTCAAACAGCTCCAGCATGGCCTGGCTGTCGTACTGGTTCACCTTGCAGCCCAGGGTGTGAAAAGCAACGGTTCTCATTCCAAATTCTCCGTCAGTGTCATCATGGCAATCAGCGCCGCCAGCCCCGCCGTTTCGGTGCGGAAGATGCGCGGGCCCAGGGTGACCGCCCTGGCCCCGGCGGCCAGCAGCGGGGATACCTCCTGCGCGCCCATGCCGCCCTCGGGACCGATCACAATGGCCGCGTCGCGCACGGCGGGGGATACGAGACGGCGCAGCGCGCCGTCCTGCGCGTCCTCCCAGGGCACAAGCGCCAGCTCATGGGCGCAAAGCAGCTCTGGCAGCGCCTGCATATCAACGGCAGGCTCCACGCGCGGGGTCAGCGGGCGGAACGCCTGCTTGGCCGCTTCGCGGGCAATGCGGTTCCAGCGGGCCAGCTTTTTCGTATCGTCCGCCGCCAGGCGCGACACGCACCGCGGCATATTGACCGGCACAATGCGGTCAACGCCCGCTTCGGTGCATTTCTGCACGATATAATCCATTTTATCGCCCTTGGGCACGCCCTGATAAAGCGTTACACGCAGCGTGGCCTCGGGGCTGGGCAGCCTACGCAGCACACGCGCCGTCACGCCCTCCTGCGTATCGCAGATCTGGGCGGCATAGGCCTGTCCTCCGGCAAAGAGCACGATGGGCGCGCCATCTTGGAGGCGCAGCACGCGCAGGGCGTGGCGCGCGTCCTCCTCCTCCAGGCGGGCAAGCTCCCCCTGCACACCGTTCTCATCGGCAAAAAAGCGGTGCATCTTAGAAGGCGCGGGCAGCCAGCGCCACCCAGTCCCCCTTCTCCAAACGGTCAAAGAGCGTATAGCCGTTGTCCGCAAGCACCTTCTTCACGTCCTCTTCGCGCTCGCGCAGGATGCCGGAGCACACGAAGAGCGCGTTTTCGGTCAAATGGTTTTTCAGCGGCGCGGCCAGCAGGGCGATCACGTCGGCCAGGATGTTGGCCACGGCAAAATCGCATTTAACGCCGTCCAAACCGGCCACCAGGTCGCCCTCGCGGATCTCGATTTGATCGCTCAGGCCATTCTTTTCCACGTTTTCCCGCGCCACGCGCACGGCCATGGGGTCGATATCCACGCCCAGCACCCTTTCCGCTCCCAGGCGCGCCGCCGCGATGGCCAAAATGCCGCTGCCCGTGCCCACGTCCAGCACGCTGCCGAAGCGGTAGTGCCGCTCGATCATCTCCACGCACATGGCGGTGGTTTCATGCGTGCCGGTGCCAAAGGCCATGCCGGGATCCAGCTCGATAACAAGATCGCCCGCCTGCGCCTCCCACTGCTCCCAGCTGGGCTTGACGACCAGACGCTTGCCGGCGCGGAAAGGCTTGTAATACTGTTTCCAGCATTCCGACCAGTCGCATTCATGCACGCCCTCCTGACTGAGCGTCAGCTTGCCCAGATCCATGCCGGTCAGCGCGGGCAGGGCGCGCAGGCAGTTATCCAGCCCCCGCAGCGCCTCCACCGTTTCAAACCAGGCCTTGACCTGCACGTCCTCGGGCATGGCCTCGATCATTTTCGGGTCGATCAGCTCCCAATAGCCGCTGGGCTTATCGGGATCGGGCACGTCGCTGCGGTCGATGATCTGCGTGCCGACCGCGCCCTGGCGCAGCAGCGCCTCGGATACAATATCCGCGCCCGCGGTATTGGTGGAAATGGTAATTTCGATCCAATCCATGGTTTGCTCCTTTGCCATACGCCCGCTTGATATGGATAACGCATCCATTACGCGGTCTTTTTATGGCTTGTCAATTCAAAAGGAAAAGGCTGTTTTGTGTAAATCCCGGAAGAGCAGGGTGCTGCGGGCAGGCCGTTCATTCCCTCTTTCCATCAGCGGGCTTGCCATTGCGCGCTTCTGCCGCCTGTTTCTTTTCAAGGGCCTCCAGGCCAAGGCGGATTAACTCAAGCGTTGCGGCGGAACGGCTTGGGTAACGATTTTCGAATCGGAAATCGTCGATACGCTTTAACAATTCATCGTCAACGATCACTGTATAGCGCGGCTTTTCTGTTGGCATTCCTGCCACCTCCTTATAGTTCATATTATCACCGGTTCATATGTTCTGTCAAGAATCAGCCCAAAAACTTCTTGACAAGTTCAGACCCTATGAACTATAATTAAATGAGTTCAGACCCTATGAACCATGGATGCGGAAAGGAGGCTTGCGTATGGCTGCCACGCCTACACGATTAACATTTGTTGTAACCAAAGAGATGAAAATTCTGCTTTCCACTGTAAAGAAGAATCAATTTTTAGATTGCACGCAGTCCGATATGATTCGTGAATTGGTGTCGGCAGGACTGGACGCTTTGGATAAAAAAGCGGAAAAAGAAAAGCAGCGAAAAAGGAATTTCTAAAGCACCCTCAGCCAAAACCGTTGCGAAGCGCAATAACGCCGATAAAAAATTGCTTTATGAAACCTTCAGCACCCGCTGCCTGGCAGACTATCGGTGACTTCTATGTTTCAGAATAACTGTCCCAACTGTTATTGCTCTGCCCCAAATCAGTAATCCTGAGAAAGCAAGCGTTTTTTTCATGGAGCGTGCCGTTTATTCATTTTCCCCGTCAGAAAATTTATTTTTCTGCGCCGTTTTTTGCTTTTTCTTGATTGCTTCAAGCCCGAAACGAATGAGTTCTATTGTTGCTTGATTGCGTGTTTGATAACGATATTCGAAGCGAAAATCTTCTACTTCCTTGAACATTGCTTCATCCAATGTAATGGAATATCTCGGTTTTTCAGTTGCCACATTATCACCTCCGATCACATTATAACACCAGTGAACCGGATGTACAAGAGGTGCGGAAATTGCTTTTTTCTATTGACAAGTGAACCACCGAACCACTATAATATATCCAGTGGTTCACTGCACCACATTTGTAAGAAAGGAGGAAGCAGCATGCCTGCAAAAAAAAAGAAATTCATACTGACCGTGCCAGAGAATATAAAAGCTGACGCCATCGAAGTCAAGCGCGATCTGTTCAATGACAAGTCCTATTCAGAAATGTATCGGCAGCTGATTCGCATGGGATTGGATTCGTTGAAAACAGCAAAGGAAAAGCAGCGCGAAAAAGCCCCATAAAGCACTTTTATACTCAAAAAGGAGGCGTTCGCCATCAGAAACGTATTAGCTGAAATCGACCGGCTGCGTTTGCAGCGGGACTGGTCATATTATGATCTATCCAAACATACAGGCTTGCCTCAATCGACCATTTCAACCTGGTACCGCAAATATCAGCAGCCGACGATTGCTTCGCTGGGGAAGATCTGCCAGGGCTTTGGCATTACCCTGTCCCAGTTTTTCGCCGAAGAAGGCGATATGCTGTCGCTGACGGCAAAGCAGCGTCTGTTGCTGAACGCATGGGCGGCGATGCCCGAACAGCAGCAGGAGGCTTTCCTCACGCTTATCATTGAGCTGAACGAAAAAAACAAGCCGCTGGGCAGTCCTTCCAGCAGCTCTTGCCTTGACAAATCATTATGATTGTGCTATCCTGAACGGGCAGAGGGTGAATGGAATGTAACCCTACTGGGCTTTAACGGTCATGATCTTGCTCATCATGATCGTTTTCTTTTTTACCCAGCGCGTCTTTGATGCTGTGCAGCGTGCTG
>JAHZHX010000087.1 GCA_019420065.1 Clostridiales bacterium
CGCCTTTGGCGGCTGAGGGCGGGCAATTCTTGAATTGCCGCCCGAAACCTGCGCTCCTGCGCAGCAAAGCAGCGCAGGGCGTCCAAGGCGACTATTGAGGATGCGGGCTTTGCGCCCCTTCATTGCATCCCGGCGATGATGTACCCACTTTGTCAATAGTCTGAAGAGAGACTGCCGTAAAAAGCAGTCTCTCTTCCATTATCCGCGCTGGGCCGACGCGGTATACCGCGCCTATGCATACCGTTCCACCGCCTGGAATCAGGCCTGATATTTTTTTCGTCCCTGACCAGGCCATAGCAATAATACGGCATGGCCGCCGCGTCATCAGTAAACGGAATATATACGCGGTTTTCCAGACTGCCATAGGTGCGCAGGGAAACATCTGTCTTGAACGATGGCAGATTGGAAGCATGGCTCAGCGTACACAGCGCCTCCATGCTGTTTTGCAGCCCTGCGAGCAGCTTTGCCTCCCCGGCGCACTCGACAGATACCGTGCGGTCGGTATATAATGAAGAAAGCAGCGGCGACAGCTCATACATCGCGCCCGGAGCGATCGCGCCCACGGCAATGGTGCGGCGGCTGCGGTCCAGCGCGCGTACCCGCTCGACCATGAGCTGCTGCTCGGACAGGATATGCCGGGCGCATTGCGCCGCCAGGCGGCCGTTCCCGTTGAGCACAGCGCGGTTTTTGCTGCGGTCAAACAGCGTTGCGCCCATGAGCGCTTCCAGCTTCTGCATGGCGCGGGTAAGCGTGGGCTGGGTCAGATGCAGCTTTTCCGAAGCGGCGGAAAGCGTGCCGCACTCCTCAATGGCGGTCAGCTGCTCCAGCAAATAGGTATCGATCATCGCAATCACCTGTCCATTTGACTATACGTACAATGCATTCTATTCTTCGCGCTCCGCAGGGCATTTTTCTGCCGCGCGAAAAAAACAACGGAGGGAGCTTAATATGAGAAAGAATTTCGGCGCCAAACCCTCCCTGTACCCCCAGCCGGTGATGATTATCGGCACCTACGACGAAAACGGCAAACCCAACGCCATGAACGCGGCCTGGGGCGGCATTGTGGGCATGAAGGAAATCATCATTGACCTGTCCAGCCACCAGACCACGGAAAATATGCTGCGCACCGGGGCGTTCACCGTCAGCATTGCCGACGCGGCGCACACCGTCGCCTGTGATTATGTGGGCATTGTGTCCGCCCGCAACGAGCCGGAGAAAATGGAAAAAGCAGGCTTCACCACCGTAAAAAGCGAGTTTGTCAACGCCCCCGTCATCCGGGAACTGCCGCTGGCGTTGGAATGCCGCCTGCTGCGCGTGCTGGAGGGCAGCAAGTACCTGGGCGAGATCGTCAACGTCAGCGCGGATGAAAGCGTTCTGGGCGAGGATGGCGAAATCAGCGTCGAAAAGCTGCGCGCCATTACCTATGATCCGGTACACCATGGATATTATCAGCTGGGCGCGCGTACCGGCAGCGCGTTCCAGGACGGCGCGCAGCTGAAATAAAGCATTCGGAAGGAGAAAATGGGATGATTTGCAGCCAATTTCAGGATAAAGCGCTTTCCCTGCTGGGATTTGGCGCCATGCGCCTGCCCTGCGCGCAGGACGGCACGATCGACGAAGCGCAGCTGGCCCAAATGGTGGACATGGCCATGCGCGGCGGCGTGAATTACTTTGATACCGCCTACCCCTATCATGGCGGCAAGTCCGAGATCGCCCTGGGCAAAGCGCTGCGCCGTTATCCGCGGGAAAGCTACTGCCTGGCGGATAAATACCCCGGCCATCAGATCAGCGAAAGCTACGACCCCGCCGCCGTTTTTGAGGATCAGCTGAAAAAATGCGGCGCGGAATATTTTGATTTCTACCTGCTGCACAACGTCTATGAGAATTCCATCAAAACCTATCTTGATCCGCGCTGGGGCATTGTCGATTATTTCAGAGAGCAAAAGCGGCTGGGACGCATCCGGCATCTGGGCTTTTCCTGCCATGGCGGCACGGCGCTTCTGCGCGAGTTTCTGGACGTCTGCGGCGCGGACATGGAGTTCTGCCAGATTCAGCTCAATTATCTGGATTGGACGCTTCAGGACGCTCGAGCCAAGGTTGAACTGCTCAATGAGCGCGGCGTTCCCATATGGGTGATGGAGCCGGTGCGCGGCGGCCGCCTGTGCCGGCTTGCCCCGGAGGACGAGGCGCGGCTTCACTCCCTGCGGCCGGATGAAAGCATCGCGGCCTGGGGCTTCCGCTTCCTGCAAGAGATCCCGGGCGTGCGGATGATCCTCAGCGGCATGTCCGCGCCCGCGCAGATGAAGGATAACCTCAAGACCTTTGCGCAGCGCCGTCCGCTCTCCGCCGCGGAAACCCAAACGCTGTTTGACATTGCCGAGGGCATGAAGGATTCCGTCCCCTGTACGGCCTGCCGCTACTGCACGGCCGGGTGCCCCAAGGGACTGGATATCCCCGCGCTGCTGTCAGCCTACAACGAGATGCGCTTTTCCCCGGCGCTGGGCGTGGCGATGCGCATTGAAGCGCTGCCCGAGGAAAAACGCCCCGCCGCCTGCATTGGCTGCGGCAAGTGCGCCCGCGTCTGTCCGCAGTCGATCGCCATTCCCCAGGAACTGAAGCATTTTGCCGCCAGGCTGCAAGAGCTGCCCAGCTGGGCCGAGATCTGCCGCCAGCGGGACGAAGCGCAGAAAAAATAAGGCCGGAACGTACATAAAAAAACACCCCCCAGCCGCTGTACAAACGCGGTTGGGGGTGTCTGCTATCGTTATACAATTCAGCAAGACCGTTTTTCTCCGGCGGGCGCATCTTTGTTAGCGGCCGCCCCGGCAATGTCCTCCGCCGTAAGCAGCATCAGCATGTCGCGGGTGATCTCGCCCTCAGTCTCGCCCAGGCGGTCGGCCTGGCGGGCAATCGCCGTTTCAAACAGGTTGCGCACGCCGCGGGCGTTGCCAAAGCCCTTTACGTCCTCGCTGCTCTCGCGGGCGATCACCTCGCGCAGGGCGCAGCGGGCACGTTCATCCATATGATAACCGGCCTTGTCGCAGCGCATATCAAAAATGGCTGTCATCTCGTCCAGCGTGTAATCCGGGAAGTCGATAAAGCGGTTGAAGCGCGATTCAAGGCCGGGATTGCTGTGCAGGAATTCTTCCATCGGCTCGATGTACCCGGCCACGATCACCACCAGATCGTCCCGGTGATCCTCCATGGCCTTGAGCAGCGTATCCACCGCCTCCGTGCCGTAATCGTTCTCGCCGCGGTTGGTCAGTGCATAGGCTTCGTCGATGAAGAGCACGCCGCCCAGCGCCTTTTTGATTGCGTCCTTGGTTTTGATGGCCGTTTGCCCCACATAGCCCGCGACCAGGTCGCCGCGATCCACCTCGACCAGCTGCCCCTGGCTGAGAATCCCCAGGGCATGAAAAATGCGCGCCATCAGGCGGGCGATCATTGTTTTGCCCGTGCCGGGATTGCCGGAAAATACCATATGCAGCGACAGATCGCTTTGCGGCAGGTTGTGTTCACGGCGCAGCTTGTCAATCTGGATCCAGTGAACCAGCTGATCCACCTGCTCCTTGACGGTGGCAAGGCCGATATAGCCGTTCAGCTCCTTGAGCAGCTCGTCCAGAGACTCCTGGGGCGCAGGCTCGGCCTTGGCGTCGCTGACGGGTCTGCCGTTGCCGGTGGAAGCCGCCGTCGCGGCGGGCTTTTGAGCCGGCGCTTCGGCCGGTTTTTCCGGCGCGGCAGGGAAGAAATCGTTATAGACCGAGCGCAGGTTGCGCTTGGCCATGGATTGGATGATCTCGTTCTGCAGGCGGATGATCTCGTCTTTTCTGTTTTCGCTCATGGGTATTACTCCTCGTCGAGGGGCTGATCGCCGCCCTCTTCGTGCCGCTCCGGCGTTTCGATAAACTCCTCGTCCGTCTCCTGCGCGTGCGGGCAGCCGTGCTTGCCGCCGATGCGCTGTACGTCCGCAAGCGGATAATCGTTTGTTTCGCTTGAATCGTTCTTGGTCACGCGCACGCGCACCGTCTCGCGCAGCACGTTGATCTCCTGCACCGTGCCCACGCCGTCAGGCGTCATCACCTCGCGCCCCACGCGCGGCATGCGCTTGCGGGTGGCCTCGTAGTGATCCTGCTCGTATTTCAGGCAGCACATCAGCCGCCCGCACACGCCTGAGATCTTTGTGGGATTGAGGGAGAGATTCTGCTCCTTGGCCATTTTGATGGACACGGGCTGAAAATCGCCCATGAACTGGGCGCAGCACACCGGCCGGCCGCACAGGCCCAGGCCGCCCATCATTTTGGCCTCGTCGCGCACGCCGATCTGCTTAAGCTCGATGCGCGTTTTGAACACCGAGGCCAGATCCTTGACCAGCGCGCGGAAGTCCACGCGCCCGTTGGCGGTAAAATAGAACAGGATTTTGCTGCCGTCAAAGGTGTATTCCACGCTGACAAGCTTCATTTCCAGCTTGTGATCGATGATTTTCTGCTGGCAGATGGCGTAAGCCTCGCGCTCGCGGCGCTGGTTGTCCTGCTCGCGCCGGGCGTCCTCCACGGTGGCGATGCGGATCACGGGCTTGAGCGGCGGGGTAATCTCCTCGTCGGGCACCTCGTGCACACCCGTGACCACCTCGCCGTATTCCACGCCGCGCGCGGTCTCCACGATCACCGCGTCGCCCGCCGTGGGCCATAGCTGGCCGGGATCAAAATAATATAATTTGCCGGCGTTGCGAAAACGCACGCCTATGATTGTTGCCATGGTACAATTTCCTCCGCTATAATATATAACAAACGCTCGCAGACGGCCTGCCAGGACACGTTGGCCTGCCGCTGCCGCTCGGCGTCGATTACCGCCTGGCACACGCGCTCCAGCGCCATGGGCGCGGCATGCGCCCAGCTTTCATCGCACCGGGTATCCGCCGTGGCAGCCGGGCGCGGCCCGGCATGCATGGCATACAAAAGATATTCCCGCGCGCGCTGGCCCACGGTTGAAAGAAGTTCCTGCCCGTCGTCGCGCCTGTCGCGCAAAAGCGCCGCGGCCTCGGGTACGTCCTGCATCCCGCGCAGGGAAAAAAAGGTCTTTTCGCACAGCGCGCGCAGCTTGAAAAATTCCGCGTCTCCCTGCATGCTCAGCGCCAGCCCCAGACTGCCGCCCGACAGTATGGCCAGCTCCCGCGCCCTGTCCGCGTCCTCGCCCCGGCCGCGCAGCGCCTCCTCAATGCGCTTTTGCTCCCAGGGGGGCATGCGCACCACGCGGCAGCGCGAGCGCACGGTGGAAAGCAGCCCGGTATCGCCCGAGGCCGTGAGGATAAAACGCGTGCCCTCCACCGGCTCTTCCAGGGATTTGAGCAGCGCGTTCTGCGCCTGTATGGTCATGCGCTGGGCGTTTTCCAGCAGGACCACGCGCCCTCCGCCCTCGCTGGAATGCAGCGACAGGGCATGAATGATCTCGCGCAGGTGATCGACCTTGACGGTGCGCTCCCTTTCGGCGCATGAGGGGACAAGCAGGTCAGGATGCGTAAGCGCCATCGCCCGGCGGCAGCCCCTGCATTGCATGCAGGGCTTTTGACCCTCGCCCGTGCATAAAAAAGCGCAGGCAAGCAGGCGGGCAAGCGTGCGCTTGCCCACACCGGCGATCCCCGTCAGCAAAATGGCATGCGGAGCGCGGCCGCTGCGCACATCGTGAATCAGCGCGGCGACCGCGTCTCCCTGCGCGGTAAAGCTCTCAATACTTGGCAAACTGTTCCACATCCAGCACAAATACCGTTGCGCCGCCCACGGTCACTTCGATCGGCATATGCGCGTACATCCCGGCGATGCCGCCCGTGGCCATGGGCGAGGTCGCCATCTGTTTGCGGCTCTTGCACAGCCGCTCGATCACTTGCAGGCAGCCGTCCAGCCGCTCATCGTCCACACCGGCCAGCAGCGTGGTGTTTCCGGCGCGCAGGAAGCCGCCCGTCGTGGCCAGCTTGGTTACGCCATAGCCCTCGTTCATCAATGCGGAAATCAGGCGGGATGCGTCTTCATCCTGGATAATGGCAATAATCAGCTTCATAGAATATAGCCTCCTGTCTGTCAGTGAGGAAAGCGGGCCGCTTCCCTTTGCTTCATTATACTATATTGCGCAAGGATACGCAAGTTTGTTCATAAAAAATGACCGGACAAGAAAAAAAGAGGGGATTGCATAAAAGCAAAAATGGTGATATACTTGTTTAGTACAAACGTACTAAACAAGGAGGAATGAAACAATGAAAAGGCTCTTTCTGATTGTGCTGGCGCTGTGCCTGATGATCCCCGCGGCTCTGGCCGAAACCGGCGTCGCCTACGGCGTGTATAGCATGCCCGGCGAGGCCATGGACAGCCTGATCCGCGCTTCCGTTACGGTGGAAGACGGCAAAATTACCGCCGTAAAGTTTGATGAAAAGCTCGTTCCCGTGGCGCATGGCGGCGCGGAGGGCTGGGCAAAGATCGACGGCGCGAACGCTGCCGGATTTATCATTGATGGCCAGACCTGGACCATCAATACCGATGAAACGATCACCAATGCGGAAAATGTGGACTTTATGGCCTACATCTGCACCGCGGAGGGCGGCGAATGGTACTTTGCTCAGGAGAAGGCCGAGCTTTTGAACGCCGACGGGCAGGCGGTCGCCACGGTGGAGATTGGCACCAAGGAATCGACCGGCCATGGCGTGGCCTTCTGGCCCAGCGAGCTGAAATTTCCCGGCAACATTGCCGCGCTGGAAGCCTTTGTGGCGAAAAACGGCGTTGATTACGCACTGGAAGACATGCGGCAGGGCGAGGGCGGCGAATGGTTTGTGGCAGACGCCGCCACCGGCGCAACCCTGGCGGGCACGCCCAACTATCTGCTGCTGGCCCGGCAGGCGATCGCAAATGTAAAGTAAAGCCTCGTCTTTGGCTTTATCGCAATACGTCAAAGAAGCTGCCGGAAATCAATCCGGCAGCTTCAGACCGTCGACAAAGCCCATGTTTTGCAAGTCAAGACATGGGCTTTTAGCAT
>JAHZHX010000088.1:0-888 GCA_019420065.1 Clostridiales bacterium
CCGACGGCATCATCAACATCGTTGACGCCACCAACATCGAGCGCAACCTGTATCTGACCTTGCAGCTGCTGGAGCTGCGCGTGCCCATGGTGCTGGCGCTCAACATGATGGACGAGGTGCGCGCCAACGGCGGCTCCATCGACGTGCAGGCGCTCAGCAACGCGCTGGGCGTCCCGGTGGTGCCCATTGCCGCCTCCAAGGGCGAAGGCGTTTCCGAGCTGATTGACCAGGCCGTGCTGGCTGCTAAAAACCGCCAGTACCCCAAAGTGACCGACTTTTGCGAAAGCTCCTCCGCCGTCCACCGCTGCATCCACGCCGTGGTCCACCTGATTCAAGACCATGCCGAGCGCATCGGCGTCTCCTCCCGCTTTTGCACCGCCAAGCTGATCGAGGGCGACGAAGGACTGGCCCAGCAGCTTGAGCTGGATCAGAACGAGCGCGAGCTGCTGGAGCACTGCATTGTGCAAATGGAAGAGGAGAGCGGCCTGGACCGCAACGCCGCCCTGGCGGACATGCGCTATGCCTTTATTGAAAAGGCGGTCGCCGCCTCGGTGGTCAAATGCCGCGAGAGCCGCGAACATCTGCGCTCGCTGAAAATGGATAGGCTGCTGACCGGCAAGTACACGGCGCTGCCCGTTTTTATCGGCGTGATGATCCTGGTATTCTATCTCACCTTTGGCCTGCTTGGTACATGGCTTTCCGACCTGATGAGCCTGGGCATTGACAAGCTGACCGCGCTGTGCGACGCGGGGCTGACCGCCTACGGCATCAATCCGGTGGTACATTCATTGATTATCGACGGCATTTTCGCCGGAGTCGGCAGCGTGCTCTCCTTCCT
Source organism: Clostridiales bacterium (assembly GCA_019420065.1). Lineage (GTDB taxonomy): Bacteria > Bacillota > Clostridia > Christensenellales > Aristaeellaceae > SFMI01. The sequence continues at coordinate 839 of JAHZHX010000088.1, forward strand.
GCCGCTGATCGTAGTGCTGTTCTTTTTCCTTTCTATTCTGGAAGACACCG
>JAHZHX010000088.1:898-6630 GCA_019420065.1 Clostridiales bacterium
CGGCTATATGGCGCGCGTAGCGTTCGTAATGGATAAGCCGCTGCGCAGAATCGGTCTGTCCGGCCGCAGCTTCGTGCCCATGCTGGTGGGCTTTGGCTGCAGCGTGCCCGCCATCATGGCCACGCGCACGGTCTCTTCCGACCGCGACCGCAAAATGACCATCCTGCTCACCCCGTATATGAGCTGCTCGGCCAAGATCCCCATTTATACGGTGTTTGCCGCCGCGTTCTTTGCCGGGCACAGCGCCGCGGTGATGATCGCGCTGTATCTGTTTGGCATCGTGCTGAGCGTGGTGATCGCCCTGATACTCAAATCTACCGCCTTCCGCGGACAGCCTGTTCCCTTTGTGATGGAGCTGCCCAACTACCGCCTGCCCTCGCCCAAGAGCGTGGCGCTGCTGTTGTGGGAAAAGGCGCGCGATTTTCTCCAGCGCGCATTCACGGTCATCTTTATGGCCACGATCCTGATTTGGTTCTTGCAGACCTTTGACACGCGTCTGAACGTGGTAACAGACAACGCCAACAGCCTGCTGGCGCTTATCGGCCGCTTCATCGCCGGCATATTCAAGCCCCTGGGCTTTGGCGACTGGCGCGTGGCTACGGCGCTGATTTCCGGCTTCACCGCCAAGGAAGCGGTGGTTTCTACCCTGGCGGTGCTGCTGGGCACCAGTGTGCAGACGCTGGCTCCCGCGCTGTCGCAGCTTTTTACCCCGCTGTCCGCCGCCAGCTTCCTGGCCTTTACCCTGCTGTATACCCCCTGCGTAGCCGCCGTGACAACCATCCGGCGCGAGCTGCGCTCCCGCTGGGCCACGCTGGGCGTTGTCTTGATGCAATGCGCCGTCGCCTGGGCGGTCGCTTTCCTCATTTATCAGATCGGACTGATATTATAATGCATATAGGCGATTATCTTCTGCTGGCCTTGCTGGGACTGGGCGTTTGGCTTGCCATCCGTCATCTCCGCCGCCACGGCAGCTGCGGCTCCTGCAACGGAGACTGCGCGCACTGCCGCCACAAAAGAAAGGATTGAATGCCATGCGCCTGCTCCGCCTTAAGGGTGAAAAGTGGAAAATGCTGCCGGTCATTTTTGCCCTTGCCTGGCCGACCATGCTCGAGCAGGCCATGGGCACGCTGGTGCAGTATATCGACGCGGCCATGGTGGGCCGTATCGGCGCGCAGGCCACGGCGGCGGTAGGCGTAACCTCCACCGTCAACTGGCTCATCGGCAGCACGATCTCCGCCCTGGGGATTGGCTTTCTTTCCTTCATTGCCACGGCGTTGGGCGCAAAGGACCGGCAGCGCGCCGCCCGCGTTTCCTCGCAGATCGTTTTATGCACCCTGCTGGCAGGCGCTGTTTTTACCGCTCTGCCGCTGCTGCTGAGCCGGCAGATTCCCGTCTGGATGCAGGCGGATGAAGAGATCCGGCATACCGCCAGCGTATACTTTTTCATTCTGTATATTCCCATGCTGCCGCGCGCGGCCAGCACGCTCTTTGGCACGGCGCTGCGCGCCGCGGGCGATACAAAAACGCCCATGCGCATTGGCCTGGGCATGAACCTGTGCAACGTAGTGCTGAACTTCCTCTTGATTTACCCTGCGCGCGCATGGACGATCGGCTCGTTTTCGCTCCCCATCCCCGGCGCGGGGCTGGGCGTTGTCGGCGCGGCCATCGCCAGCGCCATTGCCTATACGCTGGGCGGCCTTGCCATCACCGTGGTATTTTGGCGTCATCCCGTCATCTCTCCGCGCGGGCAGCGCCTGCGGCCTGACTGGGCCGTGCTCAAGCCCTGCCTGAAAATCACCCTTCCGGCCGCCCTGCAGCGCTTTGGCACCTCCTTTGGCTATGTCGCTTTTGCCGCCATGATCAACTCCCTGGGCACGGTTTCCCTGGCCGCGCACAGCATTGCCAACACGGTGGAATCGGCCTTCTATATTCCCGGATACGGCATGCAGACAGCCGCCGCCACCTTGGCGGGCAACGCGCTGGGCGCAAGGGATCAAAAGCGCATGCGCGCGCTGGCGCAGATGCTGATTTTGTGCGAAGTAAGTATGATGATCCTCTCCGGCGGGCTGCTGTTTGCCTTTGCGCCGGGGATGATGAGGCTGTTCACTGCCGATACCGCCGTGATCCTGCTGGGCGCGCAGGTGCTGCGCATGGTTGCGCTGTCCGAGCCCTTCTACGGCGTTTCCATCGTCATCGAGGGCTTGCTGCAAGGCGTGGGCGAAACCCGCGTTCCCTTCGTCTGCAACATCGCGGGCATGTGGGGCGTGCGCATTGCCGGCACCTTCGTCTGCATTCGCCTGTTGAAGCTGGGCCTGGCCGCCGCCTGGGGCTGCATGATCGCCCATAACCTGCTGCTTTTCCTGCTGCTGACGCTCTATTACCGACATGGGAAGTGGAACCCGCTGCTCAAAATGGAATAAATGCTACATAAAAGGCGCAGATCGATGACCTGCGCCTTTGTTTTAGCAGGGAATACAATAAAATCCACGCCCGCCGCAGCAGCAATTGAACAGCATGCACATCACGCAGGGATTGCGGCAGATATTTTCCATGCCCCCAAACTTCACGCTCTGCTGGCGGTATTCCTGGCTGCCGTAGGTCAGCTGCTCCAAAAAAGCGCGATATTCGCCGTTCAATGGCTCCATGTTAACCGCCTGCCGCGCACAGTTCAGGGCGGCAATATCATCGCCAAGACCCTGACGCACCCGCGCGTACAGATAATACCACTCGGCACTGCGGTCCGCCATGTTTTCCAGCAGCTGCATGGCCTGCATGTACTGCCCCATGGACAAATACTGCCGCACGGCGTTCAGCTCCGGCGCCGCTGACTGCGCCTGGCCTGCCCCGCCATATCCGCCCTGATAAGCCTGGTTGCGCGACGCGCCGCCGTTCTTACGCATATCCATGATCTGCGAATAGGCGTCGTTGACCTGCATCATTTTCTTTTCCGCCTCGACAGAGCCGCCGTTGCGGTCTGGGTGATAGCGCTTGGCCATTTTGCGGTAAGCCGCCTTGACCTCCTCGTCCGTTGCAGAAGGCGATACGCCAAGCACCTGATAAGGGTCGCTCATTACTGTTTTTCCTTTCGTTTCCGACGCAGATAAGCATACTTGCCCCACACGCCCGAGTAAAGAATATTGCGGATCAGCCCTGCATCCTGCTCAATGGGAAGATAATCAAAAGCCTTGACGCATTTGGCCATCTCCATGGTGAGAATTTCTTCCATGCGTTCCTCATAATCCGCCTGCTCATGCAGTTCCCGCAAAGGGTTGAAGCGTCCGTGCCGCATATCGCCGTCATAATCCTCGTAAGCGTCCATCAAATAGACAAAGCGGCCCAGGGCTTCACCCATCTGCCGCAAGGCAGGAGCAAAGACGTCCTCTTTCCACACGAAGCACGCCCCAAGCATCTTCCCGGACAAGCGGGCCAGCGCATCCAGATCCTTACTCTCCGCTTTTTCCAAGGCGGAAAGCGCCTTCAAACTGTCCGCCGTCTCGCGGCACTGGACAGGATACTGCGCGCTTACCTGCGCATACGCTTTTTTGAGCGCGGCCTTGCCCGTCTGCCCGCGCAGCGAGCGCTCATCTGCCATGTCATCCAGGCATTTATGGTATGCCAGCAAAACGTTCATTGCCGCCGCGTAGGCCGTGGCCGCATGCCGAACGCAGGCATGCTTTTTCAGCGGATGCAATACGCACCGCTCTTCGTCCGCCCGCTCCTCCGGCTCATACAGCGCCGCCAGCAGCAGTGCCAGGAAAGTCATGTCATTGCTCAGCGTCAGCCGTCCGGCGCTGCCGTAGCGCTCGCCCAGCTCATGACACAGGCCGCAATAGGCGGCGCGAAAACGCTTTTGTTCCGCCTCTTCCAGCGCCTCCGGATTGATCGATACATACCCAAACATCGTTCAGCCTCCGAAGCGGCTTTTCCGCTCCGTCTCCACTATACCGCAGAAATATGAAATGCATATGAACAGAAGATAAGAACCGGCTTAGAATTCGACCTTCATTCCATCGTAGGACACCAAAAAGCCGGGCATTTTTGCCTTGATCTCCTCATACGGCAGCAGACCGTTATGCGAGAAATGATTGGCCACAAAAATGGTGTGCGCATCCGCCGCGCCGTTTTGCAGCAGCTTTTCGCGCATCCGCAGATTGTCATAGAGGTTCATGTGTCCCACATAATCGTTGACCACGCGGCAGTTGGTGCAGTCCAGCGTGATCAGATCGATCTTCTTCCCCTGGACATAATCCAGCGTTTTCCGCGAAAACTCGTCGGTATCATGAGCATACAGAAGCGACTTGCCGTCCTTCTCAATCAGATAAATCATCGCCTCTTCCAAGCGCGCATAGATTTTGCCTTCAAACTCCACGGGATGGCGCATTTCCTTCGCCTGCCGGTCCACACAATGAACGGCCTCCAGCGGCGTGATCGTATATCCCTCCGCCTCAAAGGGTACAAACGCCTTTACCTTATGAAAAGCCACGCGCGGACTGTTGATAAACGCCAGCTTTTCCCCCACGGCGGCGTTGCCGTACACGTTCAGCACGGGATGCGTTTCGGGCAGGTTGGCAAAGCCGGGGCGACGGGTGCTGATATATCCCTCGCACAAATGATCGGGATGCGAATGGGTAATCAGCACGGTTTGGATATCGGTATAGTCCAGACCGTTTTGCAGCATGTGATAATAGGAATCCGGGCCAAAGTCCAGCTTGATGCACCCGTCCAATAAAGATCCCGCGCGGGTGCGGATTTCACGCCCGCCTGCCTTGCGGGCATAACGGCAAAAGTCACAGGTACAGTAGATTGCAGGCACAGCCTCCGCCGCGCCCGTTCCCAGGTATTGCAGCAGCATACATTTTCCTCCGGCTTCATTGATTTGCTTTCATTATAAAGCATTGCCCCTTCGCGGTCAACCGCAGAAAAAAATATAGCAAAGCCGATAAAACTTCATCTCCAGTTGATATTTTCATGGTATAATGCGTATGTAAAATGGAAGAAGGAGGCGTATGTATGAAGTTTAGCGATCGCATCCGTCAAGCGCTGTCGCGCTTTATGTATGGCCGTTACGGTTCCGATCAGCTCGGCCGCGTCGTGCTTTATGCCAGCATTATCCTATTGTTTTTAACGTATGCCACGGGCTTTGCCCTGTTCTGGTACCTCGCCATTGCCGGGTATGTCTGGGCGTTCTACCGCGTTTTTTCCCGTAATACGCAAAAGCGCAGCCAGGAAAACCAGCTCTATCTGGCCAAAACGGAAAAACTGCGGCGGGAAGCGCGGCAGGCGCGCGTGCGCTTTCGCAACCGCAAGCAGTATAAATATTTCAAATGCCCGCAGTGCCGCGCGCGCTTGCGGCTGACGCGCGGCGTTGGCGAGAAAAGCATTACCTGCCGTCAATGCGGCCATACTTTCAGCATCAAGGCCTAACAACAGCAAGGAGAGGATTACCCCATGAAAAAGGCGCAGACCCGCACCGAAAAGCTTACGCGCGTCACCTATGTCATCGTTCTTTGCAGCTTTCTGCTGCCCATCGTGTATCTGATCTGGCGCATCGCCAGCTGGACGGAGGAAACCACGCAGCAGCTGGGCCGCACGCAGGCAGACTATGTGCTGATGCTGCTTCAGTGCCTGTTGGGCGCAATCGTCATTCATCTGCCCACCTTTTTTTCCCGCAAGTTCAAGTTTGAGCTGCCCGCGGCACTGTATCTGATGTACATTCTTTTTCTGTACGGTGC
>JAHZHX010000089.1 GCA_019420065.1 Clostridiales bacterium
GAATAAAAGCCCTCGCCGGTATAGGTCATGGCCTTGTTGTTGGTGTTGTTGCCGGTGCGGGCGCAGTATTGGCCCGCAAACATGGAAATGCGGGCGGGCACGCACACGGGGGAGGGGGTATAGGCGCGGTCAAAGCATACCGCCTCGTTGGCAATGCTGTCCAGCGCCGGGGTGACGATCTGGTCGTTGCCCAAAGCGTGGATGGTGTCGGCGCGCTGCTGATCGGTAAAAATGAGCAGAACGTGCTTGCGTTTCATAAAATTGCTCCTTTCAAAGCCAGCTCTGCAATTTGCGCCGGCTTGTCAACTACATAATCCGCGCCCGCTTCGCTGAGCGCTTCCCGGGTATGGAAGCCCCAGGTCACGCCCACCGTGACCACCCCGGCGTTTTTGCCCGTCACCATGTCGATGGTATGGTCGCCGCAGTACAGGCATTCGTTCTTTTGTACGCCGTAGCGCTCCATCAGGCGCCAAATCTCATCGGGCGCGGGCTTGAGCGTCATGCCCGGATAGGCGCTGACGCAGATTTCGAGCAGGCGATCGTCCTCGCCAAACATGGCATGGCACAGCTTCTGCCCGGTGGGCCCGTGCTTGTTGGTCACAATCGCCGTGTGAACGCCGCCGCGGCGCAGGGCTTCCAGCATTTCGCGCACGCCCTCATACGGCTCGGTCAGGTACAGAAAATCGTTGTCATAGCGCGCGACCCAGTCCTGCATCATGGGCTCGTACAGGGATTCGGGGGCGTGCAGCGCATCGACGATGTTGCGCCACAGCTTTTTGGCCCCGCCGCCCGCCAGCGTGCGGTATGCGTCCACCGGAAAGGTTTCAAAGCCAAAATCCTTGAGCGTTTCGTTGGCAAAATAGGCGATGGAATTGAGGGAATTGACCGTCGTTCCATCCAGGTCAAATACGCATAATTTTATCATAAATTCATCAGACAGGACGCGCGGTAGAACGCGTGGCGCGCCGTTTCATCCTTCATGTCATTGGGCGTGTACAGGTTGGCGTACACTTCCAGGATCAGGTCGCCGGGATATCCGATATCGCGCAGCGCGCCCATTACGCGGTCCCACTTGACCGTGCCGTCAAAGGGCAGCAGGTGCAGGTCGTCCGTGCCGCGGTTATCGTCGATGTGCGTGCAGTGCAGGCGCTTGCCGATAACGTGCAGCGGCTCCCACTGATCGGTATAGGTGGCGTTGGCGTGGCCGGTATCCCAGCATGCACCCACGCGCTCATCGTGGTAGGAGTCGATCAGCTCCGCCAGATCCTCGGCCTCGGAGCAGTAGTCTACCAGCGGGCCTTTTTTTGTGCTGCGCACGTTTTCCAGGGCGATATTCAGCCCTTTTTTCAGCGCGTACTCGATGAAGGGGTCGTTCAGGTCGTGATTGGCGGCGGCCTTTTGCTGTTTGGTCAGGTCCTTTTCGCGCATGGGCTCGGCGTGCAGCACGGCCCAGGGAAAACCCATGTACACCGCCACGTCGATGGCGCGGTAGACCATTTTGCAGTAAAAGTCCCATTCCTCCGGCGTTTTCCACTTGACCTTGCCGGAACGGAAGGGCAAATGGCACTGCGGCAGGCGCAGGCCCAGCTCATCCGCCGTGCGTTTCATCTCCTGGGCATATTTTTCCCAATCGTCCCGATGCAGGTCGGTCTTGAAAGCGCAAAGCTGGCACAGGTTCAAATCGACAGACTCAAAACCGGCCGCGCGAATGCGCCGCATCGATTCGGTATAGGAGATATGCTCCTGCGTGCCCAACTGTTCGCGGAACAGGATCGACATGCTCCCTACATTCATTTCCGCGCATCCTCCTTGTGATATTGATATTTATCTTAAAGGCTTTTCAGGCCATTTCATGCATCCAGTACACACCGTTCCTATCTTATAATTTTTGCTGAAACTTGTCAAGGCTGACCGTTAAATTATTTTGCCGGATGCGCGGAATGTATACAGGTGATATAATAATATGTAATAATATATTATATAAACTATATGCAAAGGAAGGTAATCGCTATGTTTGAACAAATGAAGCCCCCGACCCGTATGGAAGACCGCTGGAACTGGATCATCGAACGTCTTACCCGCCGGCAGATCAACGCTCTGTATCAGGGCGCGTACCGGATTTTGCGTAACAAGGAGGACACAAATGACGTAATTCATGAAAGTTTGATTAAAAGTGCGGAAAAACTTCATCAATTGAAATTTGAATCTCATCTATTTGCATGGATGTACACAATCGTCTGCAACGAGGCCAGGGGATATTGCAAAAGGAACGCCTCCCCGCCCGAAAAAGTCCAGAAAAAGATGATGGCGCATTTCGGAATGAGGATGCTCAGCGTGGAGCAGCAGGTCATTGAAGCGGACGATTTAGCGCGGCTGCGCAAGGCCTTGGACGACTTGCCGTCCGATGTACGCCGGATTTTGCTCATGCGCAACGAGGATAACATGAAAATGCGCGACATCGCCCGGGAGCTGAACATCAGCTTCCCGGCGGCGCGTTCACGCTATCGCCGCGCGTTGGAAGCGCTGAAGGAAAGAATGGAGGAACTGCAATGAACCGTAACGAACGCCGTCTTCTGGAGGAAAAAATCAAATCCCTGAACGATGACAAGTATCAGCTGACAGACGAGCATATTGAAGCCGTGCTGGCAAAGGCGCATGACGAGCTGCTGCGCCGCGAGCGGGTCCGGATCGAAAAACACGAAAAGAGGAAAAGCCGCCTGCGCCGCGTTGTCCTTGTTTCCGCGGCGACAGTCAGCTTGATGGTGTGCTGCTTTGCATACAGCGCCCTTGCGCCTGTGACGGTAGGCAGCGCCGACAACATCGTCCGCCGCGCTTCCATCTGGATCAATGATACCCTGCATCTGGGCGTGACCTTCACCCAGCCCGAAGACAGCGATGGAGGCTTTCAATTCAACGGAAAAATGGAATTCGCCACGATTGAAGAAGCCGCAGAAAAATTAAAAACCCCCATAATATATCTGGGGGATGCGGGAGATTTTCATGTGGATAAAGTAATGGCTGAAGAAGTCATAAATTCAAAGACTGTGGTTACGATCGATTATTTAGATGATAATCAGAATTGTATTCATCTTGATAATGCGCCAATATATGAAGGAAGTGAAATAATGTTTGATGCTGATGGACAAGAAAATGTAGAAACGGCGCTTGGCACAGTTTATCTTTCGGAAACGGAGGAAGGAACGGCGGCGATAGCGGTTTATCAAAATAGAATTATTACTATTACCGCTCCGCTAAATACTGATGAAATAGTACCGATTCTTCAATCTTTAAATGTTCTTAATTAACGTATACACTTTTTGTGTAGCTGTTATATGAAGACATATCGCCAGTAAAAGTAGCAACGTGCGTGCAAGCAAGGCGATAATAGTAACCGGATTCAACGGTTTTAGTGGCGGAAAACTCATGAGAAGTGCTTGAAATCGTACCATAATCGTAGGACAAATAGTTATTCCATTTATTGTTTTCCCAACGCTGGATAACTGCGCTTACATAAATTTGGTGCGCTTTTGCATTGGTTTGTGTTTTACCATAAATCGAGACTGACGTCGAACTGACTTTATTGATGGAGGTGTTCATATAAATGATCTTCTTTTCCGTCACGTCCCGGGTCAGCTGCGCGGGCGCGCGCCAAATGAATTCGGCATGGGTCAGGTCGGCAGAAATTTCGTCGGCAGGCGGCGCGGACGGCGCATCCGAAAACGCGGTCAGGCAAAGGCTCAGCAGGGCTACGAGAATCAGGGCAAACGCGGTGATTTTCTTCATTATTATACACTCCTTTATTCTTTTGTAGTGAATCACCGGCCTATCGAGATTCCGAAAAAACAGAATGATTCCAAAAAACAAAATGAAAACAATTCAGTCATTGACAAAAAGGGGGGGAGGATGATAAACTATTTTTAATTTCATACGCTAAAGGCTGTGACGAAGACGGCGATGGCGGATTTTCTCCAGAGAGCCTGCGGGTGGTGCGAGCAGGCGAAAGCAACCATTGGCACATCCCTTCCGAGCCGAACGGGCGAAAAGCAGAGTAGTCCGTTCCGTGATTGCCGCGTCAGTGCATAACGCTTGTTGGAGCGTGAGGGGCGCGAGAGCGCAATTTGAGTGGTACCGCGGGCATATACAGTGCCCGTCTCAAAGCAGAATTTGAGACGGGCGCTTTTTTTGCGCCCGGCTGAGGAGGAGAACGAATGAACACGGTAGAAAGCAGACTGGGAGAAGTGGCAAGCCGCATCCGCGAGCTGCGGACGATCCTGGGCATGAGCGTGGAGGAAGCGGCCGCCCGCACTGGCATGACGCCGCAGGCCTATCTGACCTACGAAGCGGGCACGGAGGATTTGCCCTTTTCCTTTATTCATAACTGCGCGCTGGCCTTTGATGTGGACATGGCGGAGCTGCTGGAGGGCCGCTCGCCCATGCTGCGGCATTATCAGGTTACGCGCGGCGGCGGCGGACAAACGGCAGTGGACGACGACGGCATTCTGATCCGCAATTTGGCGCCGCGCTTTTGCGACAAGCTGGCCGAGCCGTATTTTGTCCGCTATGAGTACGACGAGGAGCAGCAGCACAAGCCCATCCATACCGACGTGCATTCCGGGCAGGAATTTGACTATGTGCTTTCCGGCAAGCTCAAGGTGCAGGTGGGCGACCATGTGGAGATTCTGGCCCCGGGCGATTCCATTTTGTATGATTCAGGCACGCCGCACGGCATGATTGCCGTGGAAAACGGGCCGTGTACCTTTATCGCGGTGGTGCTTTCGGGCGATAAAAGCCCCGCCGAGGAGCTGAGCCGCACCATTGTGCGGGCCCGCAAGAGCGAGCGGCTTTTGTGCGAAAAGTTTATCCAGTGTACCGAGGACGAGGAAGGCAGACTGAAAAAATTGACCTTCCGCGATGCGGACAAATACAATTTTGCTTTTGACACCGTGGATGAGATTGCTCGCGCCTACCCCGACAAGCTGGCCATGCTGCACCTGAGCAACGACGGCGCTGAACGGCGCTTCACCTATGCGGATATCAAGCGCGCTTCCAGCCAGACGGCCAACTATTTCCGCAGCCTGGGTGTCCGCCGCGGCGACCGGGTGATGCTGGTGCTGCGCCGCCATTATCAGTTCTGGTTCTGCATACTGGCGCTGCACAAGCTGGGCGCGGTGGCCATCCCGGCAACCGATCAGCTGCTGGTTCATGACTACGAATACCGGTTCCGGGCGGCGGGGGTGTCGGCCATCGTCTGCACGGCGCAGGGCAAGGCGGCCGAATATGTGGAAGCGGCCGAAAAAACCTGCCCGGAGCTGAAGCTCAAGGTGCTGGTGGGCGGCGCGCGCGCGGGCTGGCATGATTATGACGCCGAGTACAGCCTGTTCACCGGCCGCTATGAACGCGCGGCGGATGCGCCCTGCGGTGATGATACGGCGCTGATGTTCTTTACCTCAGGCACAACGGGCTACCCCAAAATTGCCGAGCATTCCTACAAATACGCGCTGGGACACTTTGCGACGGCCAAATACTGGCATCAGTGCGAGCGCGACGGGCTGCATTTTACCATTTCCGATACCGGCTGGGGCAAGGCGCTGTGGGGCAAGTTCTATGGCCAGTGGCTGTGCGAGGGCGCGGTGTTTACCTACGATTTCGACCGTTTCGACGCGCACAGGATCCTGCCGCTGTTTGCCAAATACGGCATTACCACCTTCTGCGCGCCGCCGACCATGCTGCGCATGATGATCCGCGAGGATCTGTCGCAATATGATTTGAGCTCCATCCGCAACATGACCACGGCGGGCGAGGCGCTCAACCCCGAGGTGTTCCGCATCATCCAGGAGGCCACGGGACTGACCATCATGGAGGGCTTTGGCCAGACCGAGACCACGCTGACGGTCGGCACCTTCTATGGCATGAAGCCGCGTCCCGGCGCTATGGGCAAGCCCTCTCCGCAGTATGATATGGACATTGTGGACGAAAACGGCGTATCCGTGCCGGTGGGCGAGACGGGCGAGATTGTGATCCATACCGAGCAGGGCGTGCCCTGCGGTCTGTTCAAGGGCTATTACCGCGACGAGGAGCATACCCGCGCCGTATGGCATGACGGCATGTACCATACCGGCGATACCGCCTGGCGGGATGAGGACGGCTATTTCTGGTATGTGGGCCGCGTGGACGACGTTATCAAGAGCAGCGGCTACCGCATCGGGCCGTTCGAGATCGAAAACGTCATCATGGAGCTGCCTTACGT
>JAHZHX010000009.1:0-17015 GCA_019420065.1 Clostridiales bacterium
CTTTAGCGAAATTTCATCGCAGGGCATCAAAAAGACTTTTTTGATGCCCTGAGGACTATCGCTGGATAGTCCTTTTCTTTTTCGGGAGAAAACCGTATGGAGTTAAAAGATTTGCGCGGTCTGGGCTCCGCGCGCTTAGCCGCATTAGAAAATGCCGGTATCCGTACCCTGGATGATCTCATCAGCGTATATCCAGCCGCCTATCGGGACACTTCCCGCATCACGCCTATCAGCTGCGTCTGCGAGGGAGCTGTTTGCTGCGTAAGCGGTACGCTGGAAGCCGCACCCAAATTATCCTTTTTCAATCGGCTTGCCCGCGTAACAGCCGTGCTTCATGACAGCACCGGCTCCATACAGTTGATGTGGTACAATCAGCCCTGGCTGCAAAAGCAGCTCCATGCCGGTCAGGAACTGCTGCTTTATGGCAAGCCCGAGCGCGGCAAAAACGGCCGTCTCCAGCTCGTCTCTCCCAGCATCGAGCATGAGCGCGCCATCATTCCAGTCTATAAACCGCCAGCCGGTATTCCGCCGAAAATTTTTGCGGGCTGGGTGGCGCAGGCGCTGTCGCAAATGGAGACTTGCTGTCCCGAAACGCTGCCGCCCGCTCTGCGCAGCCGTTACCGGCTCTGCGAGCGCAATTTTGCTTTGCGCCAGATCCATCATCCCGATACCATGGAAAGCCTGCATGCGGCGCAGCAGCGTTTGGCGTTCGAACAGCTTCTGCTTTATCAGGCCGCCCTCTCCACCCTGCGAAGCCGTCCGGGGAAAGCGCTGGCGATCCCTTTCAGCGAAACGCATGCCCGCAGCTTCTGGCAGTCCCTCCCCTTCCCCGCCACCGCAGCGCAGCTGCGCGTATTCCATGATATTCAGCAGGATATGGCGCGCTCTTCTCCCATGCGGCGCATGGTGCAGGGCGACGTTGGCTGCGGCAAAACCGCCATTGCCTTTGCCGCCATGTATTGCTGCGCGCGTGCCGGGCTGCAAAGCGCCTTAATGGCCCCCACAGAGATCCTTGCGCGCCAGCATTTGGAAAGCGCACGTCAAATGCTGGAACCGCTCGGCATTCGCTGCGGGCTGCTGCTGGGCGGAATGAAAGCAAAAGAGCGACGTGAAGCGCTGGAAAACATCCGTTCCGGCGCCTGGCAGGTAGTCATCGGCACGCACGCGCTGCTTTCCGAAGGCATCCATTACCATAATCTATCGCTGGTCATTACCGACGAGCAGCACCGCTTCGGCGTAACACAGCGCCATCGCCTGTCTCAAAAGGCGCTGGATGGCCAGGAGGCGCACGTGCTGGTGATGTCGGCAACGCCGATTCCCCGCTCGCTCGCGCTCATCCTGTTTGGCGATCTGGATATCTCCATCGTTGACGAACTGCCTCCCGGCCGCACGCCGGTGCGCACGCGCATTGTGCCCGAAGCCAAGCGGGAGGCGCTGTACCGCTTCATCCGCACGCAGGCGGCTGAGGGCAGGCAAACCTATATCGTTTGCCCCCTGGTAGAAGAAAGCGAAACCATGCAGGCGCAAAGCGCGCAGGATCTCTACGCGGAATTATGCTGCGGCCCGCTGTCTGCTCTAAGGCTGGGCCTTACTTACGGCACGCAGGACAGTGCCGAAAAAGCCCGCGTGCTTTCCGCCTTTGCCGCGGGCGAAATCGACGTGTTGGTTGCCACCACGGTGATCGAGGTCGGCGTCAACGTACCCAACGCCACCGTTATGGTCATTGAAAATGCCGACCGTTTCGGCCTTTCCCAGCTGCATCAGCTGCGCGGCCGCGTGGGGCGCGGAAGTCAGGAAAGCTGGTGCTTCCTCATGGGCGAGGCCAACGAGCGGCTGACCGCCTTATGCGCCACAAACGATGGTTTTGTTATTGCCAACAAAGACCTGGAAATGCGCGGTCCCGGCGAGTTTTTAGGCACCGCGCAGCATGGAACGGGCATTTTCTCTCTCCTTGCCGCCGATCCCCTGCTTTTGCAGCAGACGCAGGAATGCCTGCGCTGGCTGGAAAGCGATCCCGCGCAGAACGAAGGGCTTGCCCAGGTGCAGGCCCATGCCCAGCAGCTTTTTGCCGCGCGCTTGAACCAGATAGCGCTCAACTGACGCTTACCGAATCTGCCGCAGCTTGCCCTCCTCCATTTCAAACACGTCGTCGCACAACAGCTCAATATCCGCGGGATTATGACTGGCCAGTACCAGCGTTTTCCCGCTTTTTTTCAGTTCCAAGAACAGGCTGCGCACGTTGGCCACCGCCTTTTTATCCAGTCCATTAAACGGCTCGTCCATAATCAGCAGCGGCGGATCCTCCATGATCGCCTGCGCAATGGCCAGCCGCTGACGCATGCCCAGCGAATATTTGCCGACCCGCTTTTTGGCCGCGTCCGCCAGCTCAACCCGCTCCAGCGCGGCGCGGATCTCCGCGTCCGTAGCCTTGCCGCGAATGCCCGCCAAATATTTCAGATTGCGCCAGCCTGACATGGCCCCCAAAAAGCCCGGATGCTCAATGATGATCCCCATATGCGCCTGCCTGCTTCCGCCCGGTCTGACGGGGATATCAAGCACCCGAATTTCGCCGCCGTCGCTGGGCATCAAGCCGCAAACGCATTTAAGCAATACCGATTTGCCCGATCCGTTATCGCCCACCAGTCCATGGATTTTGCCCGTTTCCATCGTGGCGGAAACATGATCCAGCACGGTCTTCTCCCGAAAGCTCTTGCACAGCTCTTTTATTTCAATCGCATTCATCCTGCGCGCCCCCATTCAATATTGTTCCTTCAGCAGCAGGCGCGATATCGCCTTGCTGCGGTGCGCTGCCGCGACCGTCAGAAGCATGGCCGCCAGCACCATGGCCGTAATCGTCACCGCCGCCTGCGGCAGCGTGGGATAATACGGCATATCCGGATTGACCACAATCTCCAGCCGCATAAAGGACAGGGGCGATATGCGGTAAAAACGGTAGGGCAGCTTTTCATAAATCACAAAATCCAGCACGGCGATCAGGCTGCCGCACAAAAGCGAGGGCACGCGCCCTACAAGCAGCGACAAGCAAAGGATCGTCAGCCCGATAAAGCTGGCCGCGCCAAAGCACATGGCGGCAACCACGCCCATCGCCTGCGCCGGCGCAAAGGCGTTCATATAGCTGAGCCGCATGACCACAGGCAGGTTTACATCGTCAAAGGCGTAACCGTTGGCCAGGGTATTGAGCAGTTTGCCCCATCTGGGCGTTACCGCAAGGCTGCCGCGGCTGGTCAGCATGCACAGCGTCAGCATGACCAGCGTATACATGGCGCTTACGCACAGCACATAGAGAATGCGCCCGCCAATCCAGGCATTGCGCGAGCAGCGCACGCTTTCAAACAGCGCGTTTTCGCGGATCAGCGGCAGATCGGAAAACAGCGCAATGCACCCCAGCCCAAATACGAACGAAAACAGATAGTTGCTGCACACGCCGGCCGTGTATCCCCAGGCATTCAGCGTTTGCCCGGTAATCAGCTGCAAGCGGCGCGCGTCCGCATTCAGGTGATAAAAATAGACAAACAAAAGACACAAAAAGGCATAGAGCGTGGGCGTCAGCATCAATTCCTTGAGCTGGACGCGGCACAAATGCAGCACGCGTTTTATTGCCATAAGAACACCCGCTTTCTGAACAGCGTGCGGAAGGCGGCATAGCTCAGCGCCGTCAGGCCCAGCAAAATGCCGGCAATCACGGCATAGACCTTTTCCGGCGTTTGCGGCTCCACACGCATGGAAATGCTTGATTGCCCGGCGCTCAGCCCCACAATGGTGACATTGGTAACGATCTCCAGCATGGCAAACAGCAGCAGCGGGCACAGGTAGATCATTCCCCTCCGATTGGTAACGGCAGCCACAACGCAGCCGATCCCGGCGCACAGCGCCCCCAGGAAAAATTGCAGGCTGCCGAAATAAAGAAAATACAGCCCCCACTGCCCCTTTTGCAGCAGCGGTTCAATGAAGGGTTCGCGGTAGGTGCTGTCCGTAAAGGGCGGAATAAAGCAGGCCATCACCCCCAGGAACAGCCACAGCCCCACCGTCAGCACAATTCCGCCCAGAATGGCGGCGGCAAAGAATTTGGCGCTGCAATACCTTGAAAAAGAGCAGCGGTTCTGGATGGCATAGTGCGTGCGATGCTCCCAGTCCTCCGCCACAGAGGCGCAATAGGGCAGCGTGGCCGCCAGCGGCAACAGGGTGCGGTAAGGGTTGAACTCCATCATAAAGCCATTATGCAAATGAACCCATTCTGTTCGCCCTTGAAATACGCTCAGCCAAACCATACTGTTTTGCCCCGCCGCATAGATCATCACACATATTACAAGCCCCAAATAGAAATGTATAGAACGCAGCCCGCGCTTTATTTCATTTCTGAGCATATATATACCGCCATTTCATTTCGTATTTTTTGCAAAGACAGGGGGAGATAACTCCCCCTTCTTTTTTACGGAGTGAAAGTGCCGCTGACAGTTACTTCGCCATCAAATTTTGACTGGCTGCGATGCGCAACACGAAGCTTATAGTTATATCCATTCCGCCCAACCGTAGTGCTCAGATACGCTAACGAAAATGTGCCAATACTGCTTGTATTATGGTATTTACTGGCCGCAACGTTATCCATTTTGCGAATTTCATAATACATGCTGGCTATATCGTTATCCTTTTCCAGAACAGTCACTTTCGCAGCAGCGCCAGTTGCCGTTTCTTTCAGTGCAATTTCCTCAGCATATCCACCTGTTCCACGCGCAAGCTTCAAGCCAAACGATTTCGTTTCTGCAAAAACAGTCGCCATCAGCATCAGCAAAACGACAAGCAGCAAAGATACAAACCTTTTCATGATTTTTCCTTCTTCGTTCTGTTCAACAATGATATAATCGACCGTCATATACTACAATCAATCGCATCCTCTCCCTTCTACATTTTTAATATAATTGCTTTCCCGTTATTGCGTGAAAAGCATTATATACCAAACCCTCCTGCCCTCCTTGATATGTCATTACAGACCGTACAACCCATGCAGGATACATGGTATAGCCCTTCTCAGCGTTTTGATCGGCTGTCATTGCGCAATATTCAAGCACAATTTCTTTCACCGTAATCGATTCAATGCCAGGCAAATACATATCACTATATGCATTTACCAGTGTTTCGATTGCCATTTCCGAAGTCATCGCTAATTTTGGCGCGTCTTTGAGCTTCAATTCATTAATTAACGGTGCATTAAGATAAACAATACCATTTGCTGTTACCTTTAAATGAAGTGACATTGTCAACAGCTGTGTTTCGCCTGGGAGTGCAACACTATTATCAGAATATAAACGCATGCCATTGTAATATACGGGATAATAAACATCAAAGTACTCAGACGCAGCAATTTCCTCATCATCAATATCATCCAGCTCGTCATAGTGCGTACCAATGGCTTCCGCCAATTCGATCCTCCTTTTCAGTTGGCGGCTTATTTCCTCCTTATCCATCCTTTGACCGCGACATACCATTCCTATTTTAAAGTTCAGCATTTCCGCCACAGTTTCCGCACATCGATCTATTTCGGCATAGGTTAAATGCGGCAAATCCATCATGTCCATCATATACATTTTATTTTCGTCTATGAGTAAATAATTGAAAATATTCTTTCGTTTTGCGGCTTCAATTTCGCCACTTCGCAATATCAAAAGTGTATTTTCTCCACTGATACCGCTCCAACCAAAATCTGCAAGCCATGTCATATTTTCTGTAGAAAAGCCTATCTTTTCCCAATCAATTTTCTGCATTTTCTGTCGGCAATAATCATTGCTCAGTAGATCAATATGATATTCCTGCGCCATTGTACCATCAGGCTGCTGCATCACGTCAGCGTCAATCACCATGGGCAGACCGTCGCAGTCCACCTCGCGGTAAACATGCTGCCAGTTCTCCTCCACCCAAACCGATTCTGCCTGGGCAGCACAGCTAAGGCACAGAAGCGCAAGGAAAATGGAAACCAGCTTTTTCATTTTGCAGTCAACTCCTTTTTTATATTGAAAAAATAAAATAAAAACAGTGAAAACTAAAAACAAAAGAACATAAAATAAAGAAAAGAAAAAAGAGAAAAACAGAAGTGCTTCTATGGCCGTATTATAATACATCTTTTTCCATATGTCAATAGAATAATTTACAATTTGGAAAAAATTTTACCCAATAAATATTGCATCATCTATCGATAATTTTTACTCAATAGCAGATCGAGTTTGTACTTGACAGCATTTTTTTCCATTGCTATAATATTGAACGTATTTTTGTACAATATTTCATGTGTACACAGGAGGTTTCACATGCATTATACAATGAAGATTGCCGGTCTGACCCGCGACCTGCCCCTCTGCCGGGTGAACGATGAATTGTACATCGGCGCGTTTGTCATCTTTGGCGACGTGGAATTGACCGTTGCCTGCGCGCGCGAACTGCTCAAAAAAGCGCCCGAGCACGACGTGCTGATTACCGCCGAATCCAAAGGCATTCCGCTGGTGTATGAAATGGCGCGCCAGCATGGCGAAAATCGCTACCTGATCGCCCGCAAGGCGGCCAAGCTCTACATGCGCAACGTGTTCTCCACTGACGTGACCTCGATCACTACCGCCAACCGCCAGATATTGTGCATTGACGGCGAGGACGCTGCCTTCCTCAAGGGCAAGCGCGTGCTGATTGTGGACGATGTGATTTCCACCGGCGGCTCGCTGATTGCCGTGCAAAAGCTCGTGGAGCAGGCCGGCGGCAATGTGGTGGGCAAAATGGCCATTCTGGCCGAGGGCGACGCGCAGACCCGCGACGACATCATTTACCTGGAAAAGCTGCCCCTGTTCAATGCTGACGGCAGCATCAAGGCCTGAAACACCGTATAAAGCAAACACCCGCCGGAAAGCAAATGCTTTTCAGCGGGTGTTCCATTATGCAACAGCGAGTTGCTTTTCTTTGCGCAGGTATGCTGCTATAATACAGACGAGGTGATGATATTGGATACCAAAAACATTCTCTATGAGCTGCGCACCCGGCATGGACTGTCGCAGGACGAGCTTGCCGAAAAAATTCTGGTCACCCGGCAAGCCGTATCCCGTTGGGAAACCGGACAAACCATCCCCAACACGGAAACGCTGAAGCTGCTTTCCAAGCTGTTTGATGTTTCCATCAATACGCTGCTGGGCTCGCCCCGCAAGCTCGTCTGCCAATGCTGCGGCATGCCGCTGGACGATTCCACCCTCAGCAGGGAAACAGACGGCGCTTTCAACGAGGAATACTGCAAATGGTGCTACGCGGACGGCAAATTCGCCTATTCAAGCGTGGAACAATTAACCGATTTTCTGGTTGAGCATATGTCCAATGAAAGCTGGCCGCCGGAGCAGGCCCGCGCATATTTTGAAAAGCAGCTGCCGATGCTTCATCACTGGCAATCAGCCAAAGAATAATCCGCAGGGCGTATATGAAAGAACCGGACCCGATCGTCCGGCTCTTTATATTTGCTATTCCTGATGAATTTTCAACTGCTTCAGACGCTTCATCACGTCATTTTCGCCGCGGCCAAAATAATCATGCAGCGCGCGGTATTCTGCAAACAGCGCGTTGTAAACCGCTACGTTTTCGGGCCGCGGCTGATACATGTTCCGCTTGACCTTGGCCATTGCCCGCACGGCCGGCAGCACGCTGTCATAGCCGCCCAAAGCGCTCCCCGCAGCAACCGCGCCAAAGATCGCGCTTCCGAGCGCTCCGCCCTGATTGGAGGCGGCCAAATGAATGGGCATATTGAGCACATCGGCATAAATCTGCATCGCCATGGCATTTTTCTGGCTGATGCCGCCCGAAACAAACAGTTCATCCACCGCAACGCCATGACGGCGGTAATTTTCCACGATCACGCGCGTACCGTAGGCCGTTGCTTCAATCAGCGCGCGATAAATCTCCTCCGGACGGGTTTGCAGCGTCATTCCCAGTATCAGCCCCGTTAGATCCGCATCGCCCAGCACGCAGCGGTTGCCGTTCCACCAGTCAAGCGCCAGCAAACCGCTTTCTCCCGGCCGCAGCCTTTGCGCCAGCTCCGTAAGGTAGCCCTGAACGGACACACCGCGTTCCGCCGCCGCTTTATGATACCCTTCCGGCACGCACTCCCTGGCAAACCAGGCAAAATGATCCCCCACGCAGCTTTGCCCGGCCTCATAGCCAAAGAAATCCGGCAGCACACCGTCTTCCACTACGCCGCTTATCCCGGGCACCTCGCGCGCTTCTTCCCCCAAACAAATATGACATGAGGAGGTACCCATGATGAGCAGCATCTGCCCCGGCCGGGTGACGCCGGTTGCTGGCACGCCTGCATGCGCATCTACAACGCCGATGGCCACAGCAGTTCCCGGACGCAGCCCCAGCCGCTTTGCCATTTCGGCCGTCAGCCGACCCGCGCGGCTGCCCACAGGCAGCACGGGCGAAGCGCATTTTTCCGCGATCACATTTTCCAGCCGCGGATCGACAGCGGCAAAAAACGCCGGATCAGGATAGCCCTCTTTCCTATTATAGAAGCTCTTGTATCCCGCCGCGCAGGCGCTTCTGACCCGTTCGCCCGTCAAAAGCCGAACAAGCCAGTCCTGCGCCTCCACCCATTCATCCATCGCGGCGTATACGTCCGGCGCCTCGTCCAGCACCTCCCACAACTTCGGAAAGGACCATTCGCTGGAAACCGTGCCTCCATAGTTCGCAAGCCATTTTTCGCCGCGTTCTTTGGCAATGCGCGTCATTTCATGCGCGCGCTTTTGCGCGGCATGGTGTTTCCACAGCTTCACATATGCATGCGGATTACCTGCCCACTGCGGCAGCATGCACAGCGGCACGCCATTTTTGTCCACCGGCATCACTGTGCAGGAGGTAAAATCGATCCCCATGCCAATGATATCGCTGGAATTCACGCCGCTTTTCTCGATCACCGCAGGCACGATGGCATACAGCGCATCCAAATAATCCTGCGGATGCTGCAGCGCCCAATCCGCGCCGAGCGGCGTTCCATCGGGCAATGCACGCTCCATTACGGCGTGCGGATAATTGCTTTCCGCCTCCGCCAGTTCCCGCCCGGTATGCACATCCACCAGCAAAGCGCGGCCGGACAGCGTGCCAAAATCCAGCCCTATGGTATATTTGCCCATGCTCCCTCTCCTTCGTGCAAAAGCGTTATGCCTTCATCAGCTGCACGCCAACGCCCAAAAGGCCCGGCCCGGTGTGTACGCCCAGCGCAGGGCTGACCTCGCACTCCAGGAAGGTAAGCCCGGACGGCAGCTTTGCCTTCAGCTCCTGTATAACGCGGGCCGCCTCCTCCCGGGCGCTTCCATGCGCCACGGCAATGCAGCAGCGCGCATTCCCTTGCGCATGCCTGAGCGCCAGCGAAACGGCCTCCGCAATCGATTTCGCGCGGCCGCGCGCTTTGCTGACCACATAATAAGCGCCGTTTTCATCACAGGAAATAATCGGACGCAGATTCAGCACCGACCCCAACATCGAAGCAACCCGACCGATCCGGCCGCCCTTGCGCAGATATTCCAGCGTCGCGACGCAGAAAAAGATCTTTGTATGTTCAATGCTGTATTGCAGCCGATCGCAGATTTCTTCGATTTCCAGCCCATCTTCAATCATCTGAGCGGCATAAATGGCCTGAAAGCCCGATCCGATGCCGATATTGAGCGTGTCAATCACGCGGCAGTCCAGCTCCGGATACTGTTCCGCCGCAAGGCGAATGGCGTTGCCCGTGCCCGACAGCGCGCTTGAAATGGAAATGGCCAGCACATGCTCGTAGCCGTCCGCTTTGATGCGTTCCAGCGTTTCATGTACCGTTTCCATGCTCGGCAGCGACGTATGCGGCACCTCTTCTTCCAGCCGGTCGTACACTTCCTGCGGCGAGATCTCCAGCTTATCGGCATACTCGCGGTCATGGTATACCACCCGCATCGGCACCATATACATTCCATAGCGGTCAATGTCCGTCTGCGGCACATCGCTGCAGGAATCGGTAATAATGGCAATTTTTTGCTTGTTCATCTCGGCACCTCACTTTTCATGCGGCACGCCGGCCGCATTGTACCAGGCGGTAAACGGCGTATCCTCCTGCGCGCCCACCTCGCGATATCCCAGCACCGTGTCCAAATCGACCGAGGATACCGCGGCAAACAGATTATTCTTCAGCTTCGGGTTTTCGCGGGAAAGCGCTTCAATCAAATCGCGAATATATTTGCGTTTGCCGCCATCCTCGCTTTGCGTCACGCGGCAGGCGCATCTGAGACAATCCAGCCCCATTTCCTGCTGCCAGGCGATGATGTGCTCCTCCCGTACCAAGAACAGCGGGCGGATCAGCTCCATCCCCGGCCAGTTTTCGCTGCGCACTTTAGGCATCATGGTTTTGAACTGTCCCGCATAAAACAGACTCATCAGCGTAGTTGATACCACATCGTCATAATGATGCCCCAGCGCAATTTTATTGCAGCCGCGTTTCTGCGCCTCTTTATACAGATAGCCGCGCCGCATGGCCGCGCATACATGGCATGGCGAGGACGCCGCGCCCTCTACCGCGGCAAAAATATCGCTTTCAAATATTTCCAGCCGCAGATCCAGTTTTTGGGCATTTTCCTCAATCTTTTTGCGGTTCGCCGCCGTATATCCGGGATCCATGGTCAGATATGTCAGCTCAAAGGGAACCTCGCTATGGCGCTGAAGGGCGCGCAGGCAAGCCGCCAGCATCAGCGAATCCTTGCCGCCGGAAAGGCACACCGCAATGCGATCGCCCGCTGAAATCATCTGATAATTCTTTACCGCCGCAATAAAATTGCGCCATACCGGCTTGCGGTAGGTTGTTATCAGACTATGCTCGGCAGCGGTATGCTGTGCCTCCCCCATACGCGTCCTCCTCATTTTTCACCTTACCCGCCTTATTATACCATATATTTTCCCAACGTACCATAAACAATCGTTAAAAGTCTGTCCATTTATTCGGCGCTATGCTATAATACAATCAGTTTGTGTGAAAGGATGTCGCGCATGACCGATCTGAAGCTGCTCTGCAATCAGGTATCCGCGCTCAGCCGCGCCGCGGGCGAGCGTATTCTCCAGGCCCCCTCTGCCGCCGTACACGAAAAATGGGGGCATTACAACTTTGTAACCGAAACCGACGTCGCCGTCCAGGAATTTTTACGCGGCGGCCTGCTGTCTATCCTGCCTGGCAGCCGTTTTTTTGCCGAGGAGCAGGAAAACGACGCCTTAACGCCCGATTATACTTGGATCGTCGATCCGATCGACGGCACATACAACTTTATGCGCGGTCGGCGCGCTTCCTGCGTCTCCATCGCGCTGATGCGCGACCGGCAGCCCGTTCTGGGCGTGGTCTGTCAGCCCTATACCGGCGAGCTGTTCTCCGCCGTCAAGGGCGGCGGAGCGCTGCTCAATGGGCAGCCCATCCATGTAAGCGGCAATCCTTTTGCGCAGGCGCTGACCGATTTGGGCACATCGCCCTATTACGCCGAGCTGGCCGAGGGGACAGCCTACTGCTTTCATCAGTTTCTAACGCTGGGCGGAGACGTTCGCCGCGTCGGCTCCGCCGCGCTTGACTTGTGCGACATTGCCGCCGGTCGCGCCGATATTTTTTGCGAGCTGCGCCTGTCTCCCTGGGATTTTGCCGCCGGAGCGCTGCTGGTTCAGGAAGCGGGAGGCAATTTCCTGATGCCGTATACAGAAAGCATGGACTTTGGAAAGCCCGCCTGTATCCTGGCCTGCAACCCGCAATGCCTGTCGCAAGCGCTCAAAATCGTATTAAACGCAAAGGAATTGATGCACTGATGCTGCTCTCCTCGCCGCATGTACACACGCAGTTCTGCGACGGCAGCTCCACCGCCGAGGAAATCGTGCTCTCCGCCTTGCGCCACGGGTGTCAAAGCCTTGGCTTTTCCAGCCACGCCCGCCAGCATTTCGGCTTTGAATACGCCATGAACGCCGCAAGAGAACAGGCGTATATTCTTGAAATTCGGCGCCTGCAAAAAAAATATGCCGGGCAGCTCCGCATTTGGCTGGGCACGGAGCTTGACTTATTCTCCTGCGCGGACACGGCGGCATATGACTATTTCATTGGCTCCGTTCACTGCATTCCCGATACCGCCGGTTTTGTGGATGTGGACGGAACAAAAGACCGCCTGCTGCGCCTGATCGATGAAAAGTATCACGGCGACGGGCTGGCGCTGGCCGAAACGTATTTTTCTTTTTACGGCGCCATGATGCGCGCCAGACGGCCGCTCATTGGCGGTCATTTTGACCTGGTACGCAAATTCAATGACCGGGGAGAGCTGTTTGACGAATCCGCCCCCCGCTATCGCCGCGCCGCCTTAAGCGCTCTGCGCGCCGCGCGGGAAAGCGGCGTCATCCTTGAAGTCAACACCGGCGGCATGGCGCGCTATCACGCCAAAGCTCCCTATCCTGACCGCTGGATTCTGGAAGCATGGAAAGCGATGAATGGCGAAATCATTCTTGCCTCCGACTGTCATAACGCCGCCGACATTGTGGCCGGTTACGAACAGGCCGCGGCGCTTTTGCGCGAAACCGGCTATCAAAAAGCCCGCGCGCTGGGCACGGGCCAGGAATTGCTTGTTGATACGCCTTTGGATTACAGATAAATCCGCGGCACGCGCTTGCCGATGATCGCCGTACACTCGTTGCGGTTCAGGCACCCCGCCGCCGCATATTCGCGCAGCGGCATCTCCCCGCCAAGCAGCGTAACCACATCCCCCTGACGCACGCCGTCAATATCCGTCACGTCGGCCACCATCTGATCCATACAGATAAGACCGACGATTTTTGCGCGCCCTCCGCGTATGATTACCTCTCCTTTTCCGCTCATCACCCGGGGATACCCGTCCGCATATCCGGCAGAAATGGACGCCAGCACGCTGTCGCGCTGCACGGGATGGCTGTCGTCATACCCGACATAAGACCCGGCCGAAACGCGGAATACCCTTGTTACCCGCGCGCAAAAACGCACGGTGGGCTTGATTTCCTCCGGATGGTCAAAACGGTTGGGATAATTGCCGTAAAGCAGCGCGCCCACGCGCACCGCGTTATACTGCCACTGCGGATAACGCGCAAGGCCGATCGAATCCAGCATATGGACCATGGAAAAGCGAATGTCCAGCGCGCTGCACATGCTTGCAAAAGCCGCGTGCTGCGCTTCATCGCTTTCCCGGTTATGAAGCGCCAGATGCGTATACAGCCCTTCCGCGACAATCCCCGGCATATGGGCGCAGCGCTCAATGGCGGCGCTTTCCCCAGGGTAAAAACCAATGCGATGCAGACCGGTATCGACCTTGAAATGCACATAAGCCGGTTTGTTGACCGCCATGGCCGCCTGAGAAACCGCATCCATGACCAGCTCGGAACCTACTGTCAAGCGGATCTCCATTTCGATCGCTGTCTCCAGCGCCCCCGGAAGAGATTCGCCCAAGCACAGAATCCAGGCTTCCGACAGCGCGTCGCGCAAAAGAAACGCCTCATCCAGACAGGCTACGGCAAAGCAGCGCACGCCGTTGGCCCAAAGCAGACGCGCCATCGGCACAAGCCCCAGGCCGTATGCGTCCGCCTTCAGAACGGCAATCAGGCGCGCGTCCTCATTCATCCGTCGCTGCACGGCGCGGAGGTTATTCACAATCGCTCCTGTATCCACTTCCAGCCAGCAACGGGCGCGCGGCAAATCACGTTTCATGCTTCCAGGCACCTTTTTTCATACTCGCGCATTTCCGCGCTGTTGCCAAGGACATGATGCCCCGGCTCGATTTCCCGCCATACCGGCTTGTCAACGCTGTAATCATGCATGCCCTCGTCGTACTCCAGCGGTACCTTCTGCTTTTCATAGGCAGGGTTGGGCATGGGCACGGCTGACAGCAGCGCACGGGTATACGGATGCAGCGGATGGCGGAAAAGCGTTTCCGTTTCCGCCATTTCCACCAGAACGCCCTTATGAATAACGGCAATCCGGTCGCAGATAAAGCGCATGACCGACAAGTCATGTGAAATAAACAGGTAAGTTAAACCGCGTTTTTTTTGCAGCTGCGACATAAGATTGAGCACCTGAGCGCGAATGGACACGTCCAGAGCGGAAATCGGCTCGTCCGCCACCACAAACTCCGGCTCCATAATCAGCGCCCGGGCGATACCGATGCGCTGGCGCTGGCCGCCGGAAAACTCATGCGGAAAACGGCTGGCAAACTCCGGCAGCAATCCCACATCCATGAGCGCCGCATCCACGCGCTCGCGCCGCTCTTGTCTGGTCATTTTTTTATTTGAAGCATACAGTCCCTCGGACACGATATAATCCACTTTGGCGCGCTCGTTAAGCGAAGCCATGGGATCCTGAAAAATCATCTGGATTTCGCGCATGACCCGCCGGTCCGCCTCACGGCTGATACGGCCGCTGATTTTTTCTCCCTTATAAAAAATTTCGCCTGCGGCGGCCGGATACACACGAATGATCGTGCGGCCGATGGTCGTTTTCCCCGATCCCGATTCGCCCACCAGTCCAAACGTTTCGCCGCGGTAAATATCAAAGGAAACGCCGCGCACCGCCTCAAAGCGCTGCCTGCGCTCGCCAAAGGCAACGTGCAGATCGCGCACGGAAAGAATGGGATCACGCATGCCAGTTTCCTCCTTCCGGCGTAAGGCGGTTCAGCGACGCAGGCTTTTCCACCTTCGGCGCGCGCGGATCCAGCAGCCAGGAACGCACGCGGTGACTCTCGCTTATCTCGAAATACGGCGGCCGCTGCGTGTAATCAATGTTCAATGCCTGCGGATTGCGCGGCGCAAACGCGTCGCCCTCAATCTCGTTGAACAGGTTGGGCGGCGTTCCGCGAATGGAGAACAGCTCCTCTCCTCTGCGCCCCAGCTGCGGCAGCGAGGACAGCAGCGCCCAGGTATAGGGATGGCGGGGATCATAATAGATTTCCTCGCAGGAGCCGACCTCCACAATATCGCCCGCATACATAACGGCAATCCGGTCGGCCACGTTGGCCACAACGCCCAGATCATGCGTAATGTACACCGTTGTCAGGTGATACTTGCGCACCAACGATTTAATCAGCTGCAAAATCTGCGCCTGGATGGTCACGTCCAGCGCCGTTGTCGGCTCGTCACAGATCAGGATCTGCGGATTGCAGGCCAGCGCGATGGCAATGACCGCCCGCTGACGCATGCCGCCCGAGAATTCGTGCGGGTATTGCCGGGCGCGGCGCTCAGGCTCGGTGATGCCCACGTCGCTGAGCAGCTCGCATACGCGCTTGTGCGCCGCCGCTCCCCGCAGCCCCTGATGCAGCCGCAGCGCCTCGCCGATTTGTGCGCCAATGGTTTTGAGCGGATTCAGGCTGGTCATGGGATCCTGCAGCACCATGGCGATTTCCCGACCGCGGATCTTCAGCCACTCCTTTTCGCTCTTCAGTTTGGCTAAATCCGTTCCGCGATAAAGAATGCTGCCGCTGTCGATCCAGCCGTTCTGGTCAAGCAGGCCCATAAAGGTCTTGGTCAGCACCGACTTGCCGCTGCCCGATTCGCCCACGATCGCAAAGCTCTCGCCGCGATACAGCTCCATCGATACGCCGCGGATGGCATGCAGCGTTTTTCCGCGCAGACTGAACTTGACGTTCAGATCCTGGACGGATAGCACAACCTCGCGCTTTTCCATGTCATCCTCCCCCTTACAAATGGTTTTTGGGATCCGCTGCGTCCGCAAAAGCATTGCCGATCATATAGAATGAAATCGTGATAATCGAAAGCACAATCGTGGGGAACACCAGCTGATAGCTCTGCGAGGTGGAAATGAGCTTGCGGCCGACATTGATCAGGTTGCCAAGCGAGGGAATGCTCACCGGCAGCCCCAGGCCGATATAGGTAATAAACACCTCGCTGCCGATCGCGCCCGGCACGGCCAGCGCCATGCGCAGGGTGATGACCGATACCAGGTAGGGCAGAAGATTGCGGCTGATGATGCGCAGCGTGCCCACGCCCAGGCAGCGGGAAGCCAGGTTATAGTCCCGGTCGCGGATAATGATGATCTGGTTGCGGATAAAGCGCGCCATTCCGACCCATCCCGTCAGACACATGGCAAAAATCAGCGTGCCGATCCCCGGGCGCATCACATAGGCAATCAGCACCAGCACAATGGTGGTCGGGATATTATCCACCACGTTGTAAATCTCGGTCAGCAGCCGGTCAAGGCGACGCACATATCCCCACAAAACGCCGATCACAATGCCGATAGCCGCTTCGATCAGCGCCACAGTGAAGCCGATAAACAGCGACGTGCGCGTGCCCGACCATACCAGCGCCCACAGATCCTGCCCCAAATTGTTGGTTCCAAAAAGGAAAGGGGCAGTGCTTGGCAGAATGCGCAGGTCGCAGTCGCGGTTTGTTACCGCCCGGTCGCCGTTAATGTCCAGGCAATCGGTGCGCACAAACAGCGGATCGCCATTGTTGGTATAATCGCCAGGAGCGGAGTACACCTTCAGCGCAAAATTGGAGCGGGCCGTATAAGGCGTATTTTCATAATCCTCCGGGAGCTTGAGTTTGGTTGAAAAATCGTTTTTGACATAACCCTGCATGCCGTCAATTTCAACCTTGCAGTACTCCGCGCCGTATTCCAGCACCGTAAATTCTGTGCGCGCCTTGAGGTTTGCCACCACGTTGCTGACCGCCGTCCATTCCGGATTATCATAAGGCGTGACCGTCAGCGTCTCGCCGGAGCGCGCATGCGCTTTCACGGTCGTGAGCGAGGGAGCGATATTGCTCATCTGCATGCTGGTGGTCGGATGATTGATAATCAGGTTTGCCGGATACTGCCCTGGAAGGTAAGGCTGAA
Source organism: Clostridiales bacterium (assembly GCA_019420065.1). Classification (GTDB taxonomy): domain Bacteria; phylum Bacillota; class Clostridia; order Christensenellales; family Aristaeellaceae; genus SFMI01. The sequence continues at coordinate 16,892 of JAHZHX010000009.1, forward strand.
TCACGGTAAAGAGCACCAGAACCAGCAAAATGCCCAGCAGCGTCACCGCCACACGGTTCTTCAGGAACACCCGGAAGGTGCTTCCCCAATAGGAATAGTTGGAATACCCCGTCTTTTCCGCATT
>JAHZHX010000009.1:17025-31263 GCA_019420065.1 Clostridiales bacterium
GATCATAGGGCGCAAAGCCGAAAGGCGCGTCCGCCGCAGCCTTGCGGCGCTTTTCCAGCTCCTGCGTCATTTCCTTTTCGAGCGGCGCCGTTTTGATATTACGCAGCAATCCCATCAGCGTGCATCCCCCTTCTTCGCAAAGGTGATGCGCGGGTCAATCAGCGCCATGAGCAGATCGCCCAGCAGCAGGCCCACGATCCCCACGCAGCTGAATATCATCACCAGCGCCTGCACCATGGGGTTATCCTGACGGTTAATCACGTCCACCAGCAGACCGCCCATACCCGGCACGGAATACAGCGACTCAATATAAATTGATCCGCAGATTGTATACATCAGCGATGTGGGAATATACTGGATCATGGGCACAAACGCATTGCGGAACACGTGCCGCATGGTAATGCGCCTGGCGCTCACGCCCTTGGCCCGCGCCAGCTTGACATAGTCCTTGTTCATTTCATCCACCATATAGCGGCGCAGCCACATGGCATAGTAGGCAATATTGCCCAGCGACATGGAAAACACCGGCAAAATCCAGGTGCGCCAATCGGCACGGTTGAAAAGCATGCTGATATGCAGCGCGCTGGAACCGTAGGACTGCAAATAAATGTAATAGACCGCCGCGGGGACGGCATTGATAAACACAATGAACGCCGTGCCCAGCTTATCCATAAAACGGGACTTGGAGCGCGCCATGGCCGCTCCCAGCGGAATACCCAGCAGCAGCGCCACCGCCATGGAGAGCACGCCCATCTGAATGGAAAGCGGCGCCTTCTGACGAATGATATCGCCAATGGGCGCGCCCACGCTGTATCGCGCCGACGTGCCCAAATCGCCATGCAGCAGACTGCCAAAAAAATTCAGCAGCTGCTTATACATGGGCTGATCCATCCCCATCTGCGACAATTTGGCCGCAATCATATTTTCATCCATTTTATCAAAGTTGTCAAAATAGCCCTCGATGGGCATCTGCCGCATCAGGACAAAAACAACCGTGAGGATGATAATCAGTGTCAACGCTGCCGAAAGCAGTCTTTTCAGTATATATTTGGCCAAAATTGCGCTCCTTCACTGTCACTTGATGCATACAGGAGGGCGGCAGGAGGCATATGGCCCCCCGCCGCGCAGAAAAAGCATTCTTGTTTTATCCGTTTTATTCAGCCAGGGCGGCACGGTCGCTGAGCCACTGGTCATACGCATCATAATACTGATCGGTGCTCATGGGCGCGTCCAGCAGCACCGTGCCCTTGTAGCGCTCCTTGGAAATGCCCGAAGGCGTATAAGGCATGGTGAAGGGATCCAAACGGCTGGCGGTGTAGCCGCCGGTGCTGAACCCAAAGGGAACCACCAACGCATGCTCCACGATGTAGGCCTCGACCTCGGCAAAGGCCAGGTAACGCGCGGTCAGATCGTCCGTAATCGCTTTCGCCTTCTCCACCAGGGCGTACAGCTCCTCGCATACCCCGCTCATGGCCTCGTTTTTGTCCAGGAAGGTAAAGGTGTTGCCGGGCATGAAGGGATCGGTAAAGGTCTGCGGATCGTCATAATCGGGACCGAAGTTTACCTTCATGAAGGCAAAATTGCCCGCGCGGCGCACGGCGCCCAGGAAACCGGTCGAGGGACCCGCTTCCACAATCACGTTGATATAGTCCGCGCCCAGCAGTTCTTCAAGCTGCTGCTCAATCACCTGGCACTCTTCGTCCCAGCTGGTGGTGGTGGGATTGTAGGACATCAGCATCTTGACCGGGAAGGTCGCGCCTGCCGCCGTCAGCTCGGCAATGGCCGTATCGCGGTAACGAAGGGCCGTTTCCGGCTGATAGGTACCCGTACCCAGCGCGGTAATCTCCTTGAGCGCGCCCATATCATTGTAATCAACACCGTTGATATTGACAAAATTGGTAGGCGTAATGGCGTTGAAGAGCAGATTTTCGGCATTATCAGCATCCGCCACCGTCTTGGCCTTGACGCGGTCCAGCGCATAGTAAATGGACTTGCGGAAATTCTCGTTCACCACCGCCAGACGCCAGTTATCCGGTTCATAGGCAGCGTCAAACTGCGGGTCAAAGTCAAAAGAGAAGAAATAGCTGTAAAAGCTGGTGGGGCGCTCGGGACGGATCAGGTCAGCCTTGGCCGGATCGTTCAGCCATTCCACGGCGATCTCCGTTTTGATGGAAGCGGAGTCCACCTCGCCGCGCAGATACAGCTCGGGAGAAATGGTAGACGCTTCCTTATTGTAAATGTACTCAATGCGGTCGATCAGCACGTTGCCGGCGTCCCAGTTGGCAGCGTTTTTACTCAGCACGCGGCGCTCCTGGGGCTTGAACTCGCTGAGCACATACGCGCCGCAGTACAGCAGGGTATCGTTGCCCGTTGCCAGGCCAAAGTCCTCGCCTTTTTCCGCCAGGAAGGGGCCGTACACCGGCATAAAGCACACGTAGTCCACCATCGAAAGGAAATAGGGCGTAGGCGCGCTGAGGGTGTATTCCAGCGTATAATCATCCAGCGCCTTGATGCCCACGGTTTCCCATTCGGTCTTGGGCGCGGCCGCCTCGCCTTCCTTGGGCGCAGCCGTGCCTTCATAATAAGCCTTGGCGCCGGCAATCACGCCATACAGCAGATTGGCGGTGCCCGAGGCGTTTGCGGCGTCCAGAATGTATTTTGCCGAGGAAATGAAGTCGTTCGCGGTCAGCGGCGCAACAACATTGCCCTGGGCATCCACCCAGGTCGCGTCCTTGCGCAGATGGAACGTCCATACCAGGCCGTCCGAACTGGTTTCCCAGCTTTCCGCCAAAGAAGGCTGCACGCGGCCAAAGCGGTCGTATTCAATCAGGGTATCGATCAGGTTTGCGGCTACGGCAAACTCATTGGTCGTTGAGGTGGTCAAATAATTCAGCGAATTGACCTCGCCGGAATACAGGGTGGTGTACACCTTTTCCTCGGCGACGGCCGTCGTCATGCAGGCCGTCATCAGCAGGGCCAGCAGCAGGGAAACAATTTTTTTCATCCAGACAACCTCCTTCTGTCAAACAGAAAGGCAGCTGCAAAGAAAGCTCTTTTCTCCCGCTGCCTTTCCTGATATGCGCTCGGGCATCCTTACAGTATGGCATAACGACCGCAGTTATGCCGTCACTGCAAAAGGAAAAGCAGGCTGCCCTTCTTACATTTTATAATGTAAGCAAAAGCAACCTGCTTGTCAACTTAAATATGGTTTTTTTTGCAATTCACTGCCAGATTTGCACAATATCCACATCTTTAAAGTATTTGCGAATGATTTCACCGGCATTCTGGCCGCTTTCCGCCATCGCGTAAGCGCCCCACTGCGACATACCAACGCCATGCCCGTAGCCCTTTCCCGACAGCGCCAGCGTGCCGTCCGCATAAGCGATGCTGGTAACCAGCGTTGATTTCATTTTGCTGCTGCCGATGGCGATGCGAAATTCATTCGCGGGAATTTCATTGTTATTAATCCTGATCGTTTGCAGCCTTCCGCTTTCCCCTTTGCCGCCTGCGCTGACGCTCTCAATCTTGTCTCCCACGCTGTTGCCGGTCTCACGCACAGCCTGCAAAATCTCGTTCTGGGTAAACTGCGCGCTCCACTGCGCCGCGTCCTCCGCCGCGCTCTCATTCTCGTTGCCCGGAACCGACTGCGTATAGGGCGCTTCATCCTTGTAGCTCAGCCCCTCGGCCGCGGTTGCGGTCGTGCCGCCGGAATGCGCGTGGAACCAGGCGTAAATGGGTTCGCTCTGATAGCAGACAATCTCGCCGCGCGTTTCTTCCACGGCCTGGCGGATTCTGTCGTTCACGCCTGCCGCGTCATAGGCCTGCGCCTCGGTAATATCGGTCGAAATATCCGCGCCATCGTACATGCTTTGCTTTTCGGTAATGAACTTGATAACAAAGGTGCGCGCCAGAATCGCCTGCGCTTTGAGCGCTTCCAGCGGCCAGTCGTTTTTCATTTCGCCCGCCAGCACGCCGCACAGGTATTCTTCCAGTCCCATTTCCTGAATGTTTTCGCTTTCCTTTACATATACGCGCAGCACCGGCACGCCCTGCTCGTCCGTGCGAATATCGTCGGGCAGCACAAAGGCATTGCCCGGGGCCGCCGCCTCGGGCGTTTGTGTTGGCTCATCCCGCTCCGGCGCTTTGGCCGTACATCCCGTACACAGCGCAATGCATAAAAGCATTGCAAATAGCCCTGTCAAACAGCTTTTCTTCTTCACAAAAATCCGCCTCCTGCATGCTGTATTATGCCCTCAGGACGCCGTTTCATGCAAAAGCGGAAAAAATCATGACCGTCTCAACCCCAGCATCGCGACCGCCTGCGCCAGCGTTTTGACAGGCATCAGCGTAACGCCGGACGGCGTTTTGAGCCTCGCCGCCGAATCGGCCGGGCACATGATTTGGGAAAAGCCCAGGCGCACGCATTCGTTAACGCGCCGCTCCATCTGCGTGATAGCGCGGATTTCTCCCGTCAGCCCCACCTCGCCCATAACGGCTAGCTCCCGCGGCAGCGGCACGTCCGAAAGCGAGGAAGCCACCGCCACGCACAGCGGCAGATCCACAGCCGGTTCGGAAAGCGACAGGCCGCCCGCCACGTTGACATACACATCCTGATTATACAGCCGCAGACCCGCGCGCTTTTCAAGCACGGCCAGGAGCAGCGCCACGCGCCCCTGATCGGCGCCGTTGACCGTACGTCGGGGCACGGCGTAAAAGGATTGCGCCGCCAGCGCCTGCAAGTCCACCAACATCGGGCGGCTGCCCTCCATGCAGCAAAACACCACCGAGCCGCTTGCGCCCGACGCGCGATGGGACAAAAGCGTCTCCGAAGCGTTTTCCACCGCAACCATCCCCGTGCCCGTCATGGAAAACATCCCCAGCTCGTTCACCGAGCCGAAACGATTTTTCACCGCCCGCAGCAGACGGTATTCATGCTGGTAATCGCCCTCGAAATACAGTACCACATCCACCATATGCTCCAGCACCCGCGGTCCGGCAATCGCGCCTTCCTTGGTTACATGACCTACCAGGATGATCGCGCAGCCATTCGTCTTTGCATAGCGCATCAGCACCGCCGCGCTCTCCCGTACCTGGCTTACGCTGCCGGGGGCGCTGGCCATATCCGGCCGGTACATGGTCTGTATGGAATCGATCACGGCAAAATCCGGCTGAATGCCGTTCAGCTTTTCCTCAATCGCGTCCATGGCATTCTCAGCCAGAACATAGATCTCCTTGCGCGACACGCCCAGCCGGTCGGCACGCAGGCGAAGCTGCCGCGCGCTTTCCTCGCCCGTAACGTATAATACGCGCTTTCCCCGGTCGGCCATCTGCGCGCAGATCTGCAAAAGCAGCGTGCTTTTTCCCACGCCCGGCTCGCCGCCTACCAGCATCAGCGAACCATCCACAACGCCGCCGCCCAGCACACGGTCAAACTCGGCAATGCCCGTCGTTACGTGCGCCTGCTCCTGCGCCTCAATATCATAAATGCGCTGCGCCCTGGCCCCTGTCCCGCCGCGCTGCTTCAGCGGTTTGGCGACAGCCTCGCCCGCCTGCGCTGCGGATTCCTCCATGGTGTTCCACTGCTCGCAGCCCGGGCATTTGCCATACCAGCGGGGCGACTCGTAGCCGCAGGCGGAGCACACAAAGCTTGTCTTTGGTTTAGGCAGAATAATCCCCTCCTTTCCCTTTTCTATTCGCCGCGCCCGTTTTCTTTTCCTGCTCAAATTTGAAAGCATCCGCCTTGTTTTTCCCTCTGGGATTGGTTATAATGAATATACAATGAACAAAGGAGTATTCGCCATGCGCAAGAACCGCGCCCTGTTTGCTTCCCGACCGCCCCGGCGCACCGGCTGGCTGGTTTTTCCGCTGCTGCTGTGCTGTATTCTGGGCGTAACAATCGCGCTGAACATGATAAACAACGGCCGCATCAAGCTCATTCAGCAGGACGTAACCATTCCCTCGCTTTCAGCGGATCTGGAAAAATTCCGCATCCTGCATATCAGCGACCTGCATGGCCTGGAATTCGGCGCTAACCAGTCCACGCTGCAAACGGTGCTGAAAGACGCAAAGTACAACGCCGTCTGCATTACCGGCGACGTCTGCGCATCCGACGGAAGCTATGACGCTTTCATCAAACTGATCGATCTGTTTGAGGGGAAAGTACCCGTTTATTTCGTGGCAGGCGACGAGGATCCGCAGCCCGTCAGTGCGGAAAACGCAAGCGTTAAAGCCGATTACGTGCTTGCCGCCGAAGCGCGCGGCGCAATTTACCTGGATGCGCCAATGCCGATTCAGATTGGCAAAAGCACGCTCTGGTTCTGCCCCGAATCCGTATACGGACTGGATATTCCCGCCTCGCGCGAAGCGTACCTTGGCCGCCGCGCCGCGCTTGTCGCCGGCATGAACGCCGCCAATCCCGCGCTGTCTTCCCAACTGCAAATGATCGATTACCGGCTGGAAACGCTTGACCGTATCGAATCAGGGATGAACGCCATGCGCGGCGGCGATGTGCAGATCGCCCTGACCCACCATCCGCTGACCAACGATACCATCAACACCTTGCAGCAATGGTCGGGCGACAGCCGCGAAAACTTTCTTCACGGCGTGTCCCTGGTGCTGGCCGGGCACTACAATGCCGGCCAGCTGCGTTTGCCGGGCCTTGGCGCGCTCAAAGCGCCGGCTTCGGCAGGCTTTCCCGGCAACGGTTGGCTGCCCGGGGATCGCGGCGTCGTCGGCCTTGCCACGGTGCAGGGCGTTACGCAATACATCAGCCCCGGCCTTGGCGCGTCAAACGTTTATTTGCTGCCCATCCGGCTGTTCAACACGCCCGCCGTTTCCATTCTCACGCTTACGGCCGTGCTCTCTTTTCACTGACCGCTCCATGGCAGCAAAACGTTTCGGCTGCCTTTCTTTTCTGTAACCGCACTTGACATTTTTTCCGCCGTCACATATAATGAGCATGGCGATGAGCAGAAAAAACGCCCGGCGCATTTCGCATAAGAGAGAGCCTGTCACCGGCTGCAAGCAGGCTTTGCGGGATCGGGCAGTGCCTCTGTGAGCCGCGCACCGAATGCATCAAGTAGGCTGCGCCGTATCCGCTGCGTTAAAGCGGCTCAAGCGGAGAAGGGATTTCCCTTCTCAAGCGGAGTGGAACCGCGGCCATGCCGTCTCCCGCACAGGAGACGGTTTTTTGTTTTCAGAAAAGGAGGCGCACCATGCCGTCATTCTTGTCAGAAGACATTGCCACCGTCCTTGCGCGCGACCCTGCCGCGCGCAGCAAGCTGGAGGTGCTGCTGTGCTATCCCGGGCTGCGCGCTCTGCGCTCGCACCGGCTGGCGCACAGGCTCTATCTCAAAGGTCATCCGCTGCTGGCACGCTGGATCTCCGCCCGCAGCAAGCGCAGAACGGGCATCGAGATCCATCCCGGCGCCACGATTGGCCGCCGCGTATTCATCGACCATGGTGCAGGCGTGGTCATTGGCGAAACGGCCGAGATCGGCGACGACGTAACGCTTTATCAGGGCGTGACGCTGGGCGGCACGGGCAAGGATCACGGCAAACGCCACCCAACGGTGGAAACCGGCGTGATCCTTGGCGCCGGGGCCAAAATCCTGGGGCCAATCACATTGGGGCAAAACGTCAAGGTAGGCGCCGGAGCCATCGTGCTCAGATCGGTGCCGGAAGGCTGCACGGTCGTAGGAAATCCCGGCCGCATCGTGCGCCGCCGGGACGGATCCCGTCCCACACTCGACCACGGAAATTTGCCCGATCCCATGCTGGAACGCATCGAAGCGCTTACCAAGCAGTTGGAAGCCTTGAAGCAGCAGCTGCACGCAAAACAATAAATATTGAAGGAGGCATTTTCATGCAGATCTACAACAGCAAAAACCGCCGCAAAGAAGAATTTGTGCCCATTCATCCGGGTGAGGTACGCATCTACGCCTGCGGCCCGACAGTATACGACTATTTCCACATCGGCAACGCCCGCCCCTTCATCGTGTTCGACGTGCTGCGCCGCTACTTTGAGCACCGCGGCTACAAGGTGACATTCGTGCAGAATTTCACGGATATCGACGACAAAATGATCCGCCGCGCCAATCAGGAGGGGATCACCGTCAAGGAACTGGGCGACCGCTTTATCGACGAATATTACAAGGATGCAAAGGCCCTGGGGATCCGTCCCGCCACCGTGCATCCCCGTGCCACCGAGCATATTCCCCAGATCATCGCCCTGGTACAAAAGCTTATGGACAAGGGGCTGGCCTACGAAGTGAAGGGCGATGTGTATTTTGACACCGCCGCCTTCCCCCGCTACGGCTGCCTGTGCGGCCAGAACCTGGAAGACCTGGAGGCCGGCGCGCGCATCGAGGTGGATTCGCTCAAAAAGCATCCCGCCGACTTTGCCGTCTGGAAAGCACAGAAACCCGGCGAGCCGGCCTGGGAAAGCCCCTGGGGTATGGGCCGGCCCGGCTGGCATATTGAATGCAGCGCCATGAGCATGGAATATCTGGGCGAGACCTTTGACATTCATTGCGGCGGCAAGGATCTGCTCTTCCCCCATCATGAAAACGAGGTGGCGCAGAGCGAGGGCGCTACCGGCAAGCCCTATGTAAACTACTGGATGCACAACGGCTTTATCAACGTTGACAATGAAAAAATGTCCAAGTCCCTGGGCAATTTCTTTACCGTGCGCGATATTCTCAAGGAATATGACGCGGAGGACGTGCGCATGTTCATGCTCAGCGCCCATTACCGCAGCCCGATCAATTTCAGCCGCGAAATGATCGCCCAGGCGCACGCCTCCCTGAGCCGCCTTTATACCGCGCGCGACCAGATGCGTTTCCTGCTCGATCACGCCGCCGACCGCCCGTTGACCGAAGCGGAGGAGGCCTTCAGCACCCGCATCAAAACCTGCGCGGAGCGCTTTGACAGCGCCATGGACGACGATTTGAATACGGCCGACGCCATGGGCGCGCTGTTTGAAATCGTGCGCGACGTTAATGTAACGCTTACGGCCGAAAGCGCCAAAGCCGTCATTGTGAGTACGCTTGATACCTTTCTGTCCCTGTGCGGCGTACTGGGGCTGCTGATGAAGCAGGCGGATGCGCTGCCTGAGGAAATCCAGACACTGGCCGACGCCCGCGCTCAGGCGCGCAAGGAGCGCAACTGGAAGCTGAGCGACGAGCTGCGCGACCGGCTCAAGGCGCTGGGCTACACCGTAGAGGATACCAAGGAAGGGCAAAAGGTACGAAAGACCGTATAAGGCAGCGCCTGCCGGTTTTGGCGATTCGCGCCGTCGCGCTGCTGATTTCCGTCCTGTTGTGCCTGACTGGATTGCGGCTCATCCGGCAGTTTCTTCCTCCCGCAGACGACGTTTATTTGCCGCTTGCCGGCTGCCGGCCAACGCAGGCGCCGCTGAGCGCCGAACAAATGGACGCTTTGCTTGACCTGAATGCCGCCACCCGGGAAGAACTGATGGCGCTGCCGGGAATCGGTGAAAAAACGGCAGACGCAATCATCGCCCTGCGCGCGCATCTGGGCCGTTTCCGCTACAAAGAGGATCTGCTCCTGGTGCATGGCATTGGCGAAAAGAAGCTGGACGCCATCTACGAGCTTATTTACATTCATTGATACAATCGAGGTGTATATCCATGGAACTGCAACAATCCATACAGCGTCTGGACGCGCTTCAGCGCCGGATACTGGCCTATGGCCACGCCATGGGACTGCTTGAATATGACGGCGCCACCACCGCCCCCTCAGGCAGCGCCATGAACCGCGGCGAAACGCTGGCCATTCTCTCCGAGGATTATTACAAGCTGACCACCGGCGAGGAAACAGTCGCCCTGATCGATGGTCTTTACGCGCAGCTGGACGCGCTTGACCCCGTTCACCGCCGCATTGTCAAAAACCTGCATGAAGAAATCGACGAGATACGCAAAGCGCCCATGGAAGAATACGTTGCCTACCAACGCCTGACCACCGAGGCCGACGACGTGTGGCACCGCGCCAAAGCGCAAAACGATTACGCCCTGTTTATGCCCTATCTGGAAAAGCTGATCGAAGGGCGCAAACGCCTGATGGGCTATATGAAGCCAAACATGCCCGCCTACGACGCGCTGCTCGACTCCTTTGAAAAAGGGCTGACGCGCGAACGCTGCGACGCCTTCTTTGCCCTTCTGAGGCAGGAGCTTGTTCCGCTGATCCATCAGGTCACGGCGGCCAGGCAGATAGACGGCAGCGCGCTGACCGGCCATTTTCCGCTTGATAAGCAGCGCGAATTGAGCGATTATCTGATGCAGATCCTGTGCATTGACCGTGCGCATTGCGGCATAGGCGAAACCGAGCACCCTTTTACCACGGGTTTTACCAAATATGACATCCGTATTACTACCCATTATTTTGAGGACAATTTTGCCTCCTCCATGTTCAGCGTGATCCACGAAGGCGGCCATGCGCTTTATGACCTGCATCCCGCGGACGAGCTGGCCTACACCGTGCTTGGCGGTGGTGTTTCCATGGGCATCCATGAAAGCCAATCGCGCTTTTACGAAAATATCATTGGCCGCAGCCGTCCCTTCATCCGCCTGATTGCTCCCAAGCTGCGCGAGCTGTTCCCGCAGCTGAACGCATATGACGACGAAACGCTTTATCTCGCTTTCAACACGGCGCAGCCCTCCCTGATCCGTACCGAGGCGGACGAGCTGACCTATTGTCTGCACATCATGATCCGCTATGAGCTGGAGCAGCAGCTCTTTGACGGCACGCTGACCGTGCGGGAGCTGCCCGCCGCCTGGAACCGGCTGTATCGCAAATATCTGGGCGTTGACGTGCCCAGCGACCGTGAAGGCGTATTGCAGGATTCGCACTGGTCGGGCGGGATGTTCGGCTATTTCCCTTCCTATGCGCTGGGTTCCGCCTATGGCGCGCAGCTGCTCGCCGTAATGAAAAAAACGGTGGACGTGGACGGGTGTATTGCGCAGGGGAATCTCGCTCCCGTCAATAAATGGCTTGAAGAGCGCATCTGGCGTTACGGCGGCCTGTATGATCCCGAAGAGCTGCTTGAAAAAGCCCTGGGCGCGCCGTTTGATCCGCAGTATTACATTCAGTATCTCAAAGACAAGTACGGCGAGATTTATCATCTATAAGCAAAGCCGCCAGCAAATCGCCTTGAACTTCTTTAAACAAACAAAAGCTAACCGCCCGTCAAGCAGGCGATTAGCTTTTGTTGTATATTCTTTTTATAACGTAAAGCCGCCGTCCACCGCCAGGGTTTGGCCTGTAATAAAGGAAGCGCTTTCGCTGAGCAGAAAATCCGCTGCGCAGGCCACGTCATGCGGCGTTCCCAGTCTGCCCAGCGGCGTTTCCTCCGCCAGCGCGCGCTTATCTTCCTCAGAATAGCAGGCCATCATGTCCGTATCCACCGCGCCTGGCGCAATGCAGTTGACGCGCACGCCGGAGCCGCCCGCTTCCTTGGCCAAAGAACGCGCCAGACACACAAGCGCCGCTTTGGTAGCCGCGTATATTGCCTCGCAGGAAGCGCCAACGATCCCCCACATTGAAGAAATCAGCACAATGCTTCCCTGCGTCTGCCGCAGATGCGGCAGCGCCGCGCGAACGCACAAAAACGCGCCGCGCAGGTTGGTGTCGCTCAGCCGATCAAACTCGGCGGCAGGCATTTCTTCCGTCAGCCCCGACCAGGCGGCGCCGGCATTCACCACCAGCGCGTCCAGATGCCGCAGCGCCGCCATGGCCTGCGCCGTCATCTGCCCCACCTGCGCTTCATCGCGCACATCGCAGCGGATGGCAATCGCCCCCGTCTCCTGCGCCAACTGCTCGGCTGCCTCCGCGCTGTTCTGGTAGCAGAATGCCACGCGCCAGCCCCGCATGCTGAAATAACGCACCATATAAGCGCCGATCCCCCGCGCGCCCCCGGTAAGAATCATCGTTTTCATGCCGTTTCCCCGTCTTACAGCCATCCGTCATGCGTTTCTTTATACACCCTGACCGTTTCGTCCGCCTCGCGCAAAAGCGCCTCGGCCTCCTCGCGGCTATATACGGTAGCGCCGCTGGCACAGGCATGCCCGCCGCCATGGTGCCCTTCCGCTACGCCGTTGATCGCCACAAAGCGCGAACGCAGACGCACCCGAATGCTGTTTTCCTCGTCGCCGGTTTCAATAAATGCCAGCCAGCACAGGCAGCCCTTGATCGAATCCAGATACGAGATCGACGCGCTGGCCGCCTCAAAGGTCAGTCCAAACCGCTCCTGCATCTCTCGGTCAGCATAAAGATAGGCCACGCCGTTCTCCGTGCGCTGCATATGCTCATAGACATAGGCTTTGAACTTCAGCGACTCATAATCGCACAGATACAAATGTGCGAACAACCGCTCGGTATCAATTCCCTGATCCAGCAGCAGCCCCGCGCAGCGCAGCGTATCTCCGTTGACTTCGCTGAAGCGGAAGCGCCCCGAATCCGTCACCATCCCCAGATACAAATAGGTCGCTGCCTGAGCGTTGATTTTCAGCTCCTCTTTAAAGGCGTCATAAAAAGCAGCAATCATCTCGCAGGCGGAGGAACGCTGGTCCTCTACCCAGGAATAATCGCCATACGGCGCTGTCTCAATATGATGGTCGATCTTCACCAGCTCGCGGCACAGGGCATACTTGGGGTTGGAAATACGATCCGGCGAGCCTGTGTCGATCACGATTCCCAGCGCGTCGGCGTATACCGCGTCCTCCACCGGCGCGTCATCCGGTTCCAGAAAGCTGAGATAATCGGGCAGCGGCCCGTCGATCAGGTATATTTCCTTTTCCGGATAAGTCAGCCGCAGAATCTCCTTGAGGCCCTTGGTAGCCCCCACGCAATCGCCGTCCGCGCGAATATGCCTGAAAAGCATGACGCGGGGATATTCCTTGATTTTTTGCAGTATGCTTTCCATTTTATTTCTGTTATCCATGGTTTTCCTCCGCCATTTTGTCAAGCTCCGCCAGCATACGCATGGCTTCCCCGCGGTTTTTTACAGTCGCCCCGCTGGCCTTTGCATGTCCTCCGCCGCCGTACCTGACCGCAACGGGATTGATGTTATAGCGGCTGGAGCGCAGCTCGCACAGCACGCCCGCTTCCGTCTCTGTAAAGTTGACCCAAATATCCATCCCCTTGATATCGGACATTACCCCCACCATGCCGCGCGAAATGGCAAAGCTGTCCGCGCCAGCAGCGTTCAGTTCCTCCAGGGTGGTATAAATATAGCCCACATGATGCGGCGTTTGCTGGATCTTGAGCGTATACTGCGCCCGCAGTCTGACCTGTTCATAATCGCTGGCATACAGGTTGGCGTAGATCTCATTGACGTCAAAGGGCTGTTCCATCAAAAACGCCGCCAGGCGGAAGGTGTTGGCCGTGGTTGCGTCATAGCGGAAGCGCCCCGAATCGGTCACCATGCCCGTATACAGCGACTGCGCTGCCAGCGGCGTCAAGCGCAGGCCGCAGCGCCTGGCAAATTCCGTCATCAGACCGCAGCAGCTTTCATAGCTTGTATCCACTACTTCGTTTTCCGCAATTTTTTCGCAGAAAATATGGTGATCCATACGCGCCGTTGCCTGTGCCAAGGCATAGCGCCCATCGCTGACAAGCGCTTTTGCCGAGGTATCCAGAATCACCGCCAGCGCGCCAGCATATTTTTCATCCGGGATTTCATCCATTTCCGAATCGCTCATAAAGGCATAGCGGCCGGCGCCGTCGCCCACCGCATAAACTTCCTTGTCCGGAAAATTCTCCCGGATGATATGCTTGAGGCCAATCTGGCTGCCCAGCGCATCGCCGTCCGGGTTTTTATGGCGGTGGATTATGATCCGATCGTAAAGCGCAATCTGCTCAAGTATCTTTTCAAACATACGCTGTCCCTTTTTCTGTTTTTGAATCCTTTCTCATTTGCTATTGTATAACATTTCCGTTCTTTTGGCAATCGCGCATTTTTCGCGGCTTTTCCCTTTTTCAAGCAGGCCGATCCCTGTTTTCGCGCCCGGGAACGTCGATACGTGTCGAATCGTGTTCTTTGCTTATGTTTCATGTCTTTTTTTAGAATCATTTCGTTATATATTGTAATCTACATCTGGAATTACATTCCAAAGGTGGTGGATTTATGATGTCAACCCAAGAAATCCTTCGTACTCTCGGCATTGGCCAGCGCTTCAAAGGACACGCCCTCATTGTAGCGGCGCTGAACCGCATCTCAAC
>JAHZHX010000009.1:31273-48222 GCA_019420065.1 Clostridiales bacterium
GAATGCAGTCTATACAGCGCCTCCTCCAATCTGTTCAAGCCAATCGCCGCAGCCATTCCCTGTGATGTGCGCACGATCGAACGCAATATCCGCACCGCCGTCGATCACGCGTGGCGCACCAATCCGGAATACCTGATCTTTCTTGCAGGCTACCCCATGTCCCAATCGCCAACCGTACTTGAATTTCTCGACATCCTCAACACCTACATGCTGCGCGAACAAAGCGGCAAAGGGATTTCCTGAACGACCGTATCCAGCGCGATCACGCGCAAAAGCCCGTATCCGTCAGAATCGCCGGCTTTTGCGCGTGACTTTTTTATATAATTAAAAAAACAGCGGCAGCGTTCAAAATCGGATTTTTATACGTCTAATCGATTGAAAGGAGGTTGAAGCAATGAAAGTTGTCAAGGGCCCGGACAACGCCGAGGAAAGAATCAGTCAATGGATCAGCGACTATGAGAAGGACTTGCTTCGCCTATGCTGCGTATATTTGAAGGACGTGTCATTAGCTGAAGACGCCGTGCAGGAAACTTTTCTAAAGGCATATAAAAATCTGGACTCCTTTCGCAATGACTGCGCCGCCAAAACATGGCTTGTCCGCATCGCCATCAACGTTTGCAAAGACATGCGCCGTTCAGCCTGGTTTCGCATGCTCCGCAATGCCATCGAACTGGACCGGCTCCAAATCGGTTTGCCCGAAGGAAATCACGAGATTCATTCCGACCTCGTCGTTCAGATCATGAACCTGCCCAGAGCCTGTAAAGAAGTTATTCTCCTGCAATATTATGAAGGATTCAGCAAAGCTGAAATCGCTGAAACGCTGCATATTTCCCATACAACAGTACGCCGCCGTCTGGAAAAAGCATACGGTCTTTTGAAAAACGGGCTTAAAGGAGGAAATATTTATGAAGCATGACGTGCAGACAAGAAACGCCGTCCGCCGCGAAATCGACGAAGAGCTTTCTTTTCTGAACGAGCGTCCTTCTCTCCGCAGCAATATCATGTTAAAAATCAAAGGAGAGAAAGCTATGAAAAAAAAGCTATCCGCCATTTTGCTCTTTGCGTTTGTCATCGCGATGCTTTCCGTTGCCGCGCTTGCGTTATCATTATCACGGCAATATTTTGAGGATGCAGCGCGTCTGCAATTCAGCAGCGGTTACTATGATGACTGGACCTGGGCGGAAAAGCGGGCCATGGTCGACATTCTGCAAAAAAACGGCCTCATTACCAAGGAGCAGGCAAGCTCCATGACAAATGAAGCCGCCGTGGACGCTTACATGATCGAGCGCTATGGCGTCAACGGCCGCTCCGATACCATTGGACTGTGGGCCATTCTGGAGAAGGAGCTCGGCCCCATCAGCACATGGTCCCTGGAGCAGAAAGCCTGGTATACCGATATGCAGATCGAAATTGGCCTGCTGACCCGCTATAATGACGACAGTATCTGTGCCCTGCCTGAAAAGGATGACACGCAGCCCGACGAAGCCGTCGCCATCGCAAAGAAAGCCATCATTGAAGCTTACGGAATCACCGAGGACACGCTCGGCCAGCTTCAACTGGACCTTTCGTTTGAGACGCACGCTTCAGACTGGGAACGCAGCCTGCTGCATTACAGCGTTATCTTCTGGAAGGATGGCGCCGTATGTTACAGCTGCTATATCACCCGTGACGGCCGCGTTATGGACAGCTCCATGGGCGAAGCCTTCCTTTCTCCATCCGAGGAGGCGCAGGCAAAAATCCAGTTTGCCAATGAAAATGACCTGGAAGCCATCAAGCTGTTCCAGCAATACGCGCAGGAACACATTGAGGGGGACGACAATTTTGTCTTCTGGCCGCTGGAAGACAAAAAGGCCGTTACCGATCTGCTGCGCCCCGTCATTTTAGACAACATGGCAGCAAATCCGGATTATGCCGACCATACGCGCATTTTCTGGGCGACACACACCTATGGCTTGCCGGATGAAAACGCCATTTCTCAGGAGAATGCGATCGCGCTGGCTAAAGCGCAGCTTGTATCCACCTTCGGTCTGAGCGAAAAAGCCGTCTCCCTGTTTGACAGGATCGGCCTGTTTTACGAAACGACCGATCCAAAGCGCCCTCTATGGAAAATCACCTTTAAAATCGGCGCGTTCCGCGATGAGGCCCAGGCACTGGGAATAAAGCTTTCCAATAATTACCGCATCGTGCTCGACGCATATACCGGCGACGTGCTGGAAACCTATCTGGTCACAGGTTATTCCAATACGCCCGAACGAGCGGCAATGGAAAACTAAAGCTCGCCTTTCATTTTGCACCCGGCAGCGGGTGCATTCTTTTGCATATAAAAAACGACAAGCCTGCACTTGTCGTTTTTTCTGGTGCGGCCGACGAGACTTGAACTCGTACGGGTTGCCCCACACGCCCCTCAAACGTGCGCGTATGCCGATTCCGCCACGGCCGCATACTATCAACAGCGTTATTTATTATAACGCGCTCCGCGCTTTTTGTCAACCGGAAAAATTTCTTTTTCTTTCTCCTGTTTATGGTTTGTTTTAGCAGGAAAAATCTCATGCATGGCGAATATACAACAGCAGAGAGGCAAGAATTTCCGGGAGACACGCAGGCATCTCAATTCATCCCGAAAGGAGCCAAAACACATGAAAACCACAATCACCGCAAAAAACATGACCGTTACCCCCGCCATCACCGACCGTGTAATGAAAAAAACGGCCGTTATGGAACGCTATCTGCGGCCTGATACGCAAATGTTTGTGCGCATGCGCAAGGAACGCAGTCAGCGCATTGTAGAAATTACCGTCCCCATCGACGGGGTCACGCTGCGCGCCGAGGCTTCCAGCGAGGACAATCTGTTCATGAGCATCGACAAGGCGCTGGCCAAGCTGGAACGGCAGATCCTGCGCCATCGCACCAAGCTGGAAAAGCGCCTGCGCGAGGATATTCCCAACGTCATCCCCGAATATATCGAAGAGGCGCCGGAGCAGAACGAGCGCGCGATCGTGCGAACCAAAACCTACACCACCCGTCCCATGCATGTAGAGGACGCGATCATGCAGATGGAGCTGCTGGGACATTCCTTCTACGTTTTCATCAATATTGAAACGGAGCAGACCAACGTTTTGTATCTGCGCAAGGACGGCAACCTGGGTCTGCTGGAACCGGAATTCTGATTATTTTCACAAAAATTTGCCGCGGCAGGATCTCCTGCCGCGGTATTTGATTGGTCAGTCAATCTCAATAACACCTGGATAATAGCTCATTACCTCGCTGGCAAGGTTTACAAAGGTGCTTTGCGCCTCCTCCGGCAGCTCATAGGGCTGCCCTTCAACAAGCAGCCGAACCTCCTTCACGCCCGGAAACTGTTTGGCGGTAAACACAATCGCGCGCAGCATCTGGGTACGGTCCACATCGCCTGTATTGGTAAATTCCGTCGTCAGGTCAATAGTCACCACGCCGTTTTTCAGCGTAACGTTTTTCAGTCCGCATCCTTCAGGAACGGCGCGTTCCAGCCCGCTGTCCGTTTTGGGGCCGCGGCACAGTTCCACCATGGCCGTCACCAGATCCGCGTCGGAAAACACCACACGCGTGACCGGCACCAGCATCCGCCCCGTCTGGGCAGGGAAATACAGGCGCACAACGCCCGCGCTGCCGTCATTGCCGTCAAAGGTGGCAAGGGATTCCATGTTCAGCTCCTTGCCGGTAAAGGCGCCAGACACATCCGTTCCATGGGTCAGCTTGGAACGCGACTGTCCGTCAAACAGGAAGGATACCTCCTTCACGGTCGAAAAAGCTGCCAGCGTCTGCGCCACCGCGCCGACCATCAGGCTTTCCTCCTCAGCGCTGGCGCAGGTGAGCGCCTCCTTGCCTAAATCGACCCGCGCGCGGCCGTCAGAAATATCCAGATCAAACGTCGTGCCCTCCGGCACGCAGGGTTTAAGGCCCATACGCGCCGCGGACGCGTCGTTTTCCGGGCTTTTCACCAGCAGATTCAGCGTGGCCCGGGCAATCCCGTCCGTTTTGTTCACCTGCGTGGTAACAGGAATCAGATATCCCTCGCCATCCTGATAATAGACGGTCACGTTTTGCTTTTCCGCCGCGTTCTGCGCATCCGCCGCCACATCGTTAACCGTTGTTACCGTGCCGTTTTTGGCCATCAGTTCATCCTCGTAGCGGCTCATGGCCGTTTCGTTGCCATGCAGCGCCAGCGCTACCACCAGCGCGGCCGAGACCAGCACCAGCATCCGTTCCACATCCACCCGAGTCACTTTCAGTTTAAATTTCACCTGTTTCACCCCTTGCTTGTTGCTGAAACCATTGTATGCAGGAAATTTTTATGCTATGATTGCCTGGGGTGATGCTTTATGCCGCTTGACGGCCTGACGCTTGGATTTATCGCGCGCGAGCTGCATGCTATTCTTGCAGGCGCGCGCATTGAGCGCGTAACCCAGCCGGAAAAAGATATGCTTCTGCTGGCGCTGCGCAATAACGGAAAAAATTATAAGCTGATTCTCTCGGCCAGCCCGAGCTTTGCCCGCGCGCATCTCACGCAAAGCCAGTTCGTCAATCCAATCAACGCGCCCATGTTTTGTATGCTCATGCGCAAGCATTTGACCGGCGGCAGGCTGTGCGCCGTTCGCCAGCTGAACGGCGACCGTATTCTGCTGCTGGAAATCGAATCACAGGACGAGCTGGGCGTCATGCACCCGTATCAGCTGTATCTGGAGGCCATGGGCCGCCACAGCAACCTGACGCTGGTGCGCGATGACCGCATCATTGACGCCATCCGTCATGTCACCGACGATATGAGCCGCGTCCGTCAGGCGCTGCCCGGTCTTCCCTTCACGCTGCCGCCTACGCAGGACAAACTGGATCCGGCCACCACGACGGCGGAGCTTCTGCACGAACGGCTCTGCACCTGCAGCGGCCGACTGGACAAAGCGCTTTCGCTGCACATTTCCGGCCTCTCCGCCATTGCCGCGCGCGAGCTTTCGCTGCGCGTTACGGGCTTAGAGCACAGCGATCTGGACGCGCTCGACCTGCCCGCGCTGTGCGAAAAGCTGGCTGTCTTTCTTCGCCAGCTGCCGCATATGCAGCCGCCCGTCATGCTCAGGGATGAAAACGGGGTTCCTCAGGATGTTTTTCCCTTTTTGTATCTTTCCTATCCCGCGCAGGGGCAGCAGGCGGCGCCCTCGCTGTCCGAAGCGCTTGAAAGCTTTTTTGACGGCCGCGACCGCCGCGACCGCATGCAGCAGCGCTCATCCAGCCTGCGCAGGCTGCTGAAAACACATATCGAGCGCTGCGAAAAAAAGCTGGCTTTACTGGAGGAAGAGCTGCAAAGCGCCGCCAGGATGGAGGACTACCGCGTTATGGGCGAGCTGCTCACCGCCAACCTGCATCTGGTTCCGCGCGGCGCGGAATGCGTAACGCTGGATAACTATTATACCGGAGATACGCTGAGCGTCCCCCTGGACGTTCGTCTCAGCCCGGCGCAGAACGCCCAGCGCTATTTCAAGCGCTATCAGAAAGCACGCGCCGCCGCGCGCCTGTCCGCCGAGCAGAAAAGCAAAACGCTCCGCGACCTGGCCATCTTCGACGAGGCGCTCTGCGACCTGGATACCTGCGAAAACGAGGATGATCTGCGCGACGTTCGCCGCGTACTGACGGAAGCGGGCGCTATCAAGCCTTCAAACGACCGCAAAAAGGAGCCAAAGCCGCAGCGTCCGTCAGCGCCCCTGCGCTTTGCCGCCGCCGACGGCACGCCTATCTCCGTGGGCAAAAACGCCGCGCAGAACGAACGGCTGACCCAATCCGCACGCGGCGAGGATCTTTGGCTGCACGCCAAGGATATGCCCGGCTCGCACGTGATCATTCATACGGATGGCAAGGAGGTCTGCCAGGCAACGCTGCTGACCGCCGCGCAGCTTGCTTCCTATTACAGCAAGGGCAAAGGACAGGCCGTGCCCGTGGACTGCACCCTGCGCAAATACGTCAAAAAGCCCGCCGGTACCCCCACCGGCTTTGTCACCTTCACGCATCAGAAAACCTATATCATCAGCGTAACCGAAAGCGAAATACGAAAAATAAACACAATTTGAACATAACTCAAACGAATTTTGCTTTCATATTTCGCCTGTTTGTAGTAAAATGGATTGACTTGTATTCTTTGGAAAGGAAGGTATGCTATGCAAACGGAAGATTTTCTGCGTAAGGCAACGGCATTGCCCGGCCTGACCGGCAACGAAGGCGCAGTGGCCCAATATATTGCCGAAGCATTCAGGCCCTACTGCGATGACGTGCGCATCGACGCGCTCTACAATGTAATCGGCCACATTCATGGCAGCGGCCCGCGCGTGATGCTTTGCGCGCATCTGGATGAGATCGGCCTGATGGTCTCCCGCATCGAAAAGGACGGCGCGCTGCGCATGCGCAGCGTGGGCGGCGTTGACCCGCGCATCCTGCCGGGCATGCGCGTTACGGTTTACGGAAAGGAAAAGCTGATGGGGGTCATCGGCGCAAAGCCTCCGCACCTGCTCACCGCCGAAGACCGCGCCAAGAATTATGACCGCGACGATCTTTATATCGATCTGGGCATGTCCCCCGAGCGCGTAAACGAGCTGGTGCACGTGGGAGACTGCGTAGCCCTGGAATACGCCTTTACCAAGCTGCTCAATAACCGCTGCGCCACCAAAACGGTGGACGACCGCGGCTGCGTGGCCATTCTTCTGCGCACGATGGAGCTGCTGCAAAAAATGGATACCACGGCCGATCTGTATTTTGTGGCGACCTGTCAGGAGGAGATCGGCTCCTACGGCGCATCGACCGCAGGTTTTGGCGTGGATCCCGAGTTTGGCATCGCGCTGGATGTCTGCCATGCCAAAACGCCCGGCGCGCCCGAGCTGGCCACGCACGAGCTGGGCAGCTGCGTAGCCAGCATCGGCCCCTATATCCACCCCTATCTGCGCAAAAAACTGGGCGACGTCGCCAAGGAAATCAATGTGGAGCTGCAAACCGCGGTCGTACCGCGCTATACCTCGACCGACGCGGACGATCTTTCCGCCGTGCGCGGCGGCGTTCCCACGGTGCTGCTGGAGCTGCCGCTCAAATACATGCATACCTCGGTGGAAACCTTTGACATGCATGCCCTGACCGAGTGCGCCCGCCTGCTGGCCGCTTACTGCGCCGCGATTGACAACAGTTGGAGGGATGAATTGTGGATCTGAAACAACTTTGTGAAATCCATGCCCCTTCGGGCGATGAAAAGCGCCTGCGCAAGGCCATCTTAGAGGAGGCGCGCGCCCTGTGCGGCGAGGAAAACGTAAAGATCGACCGCATGGGCAATGTGCTGTGCTTCCAAAAAGGCACGGAAGAAGGCCATCCGCATGTGTGCGTTTCCGCCCATATGGACGAGGTGGGCTTCATCATCGTCGGCGCCACCGAGGACGGCCTGCTCAAATTCCGCTGCGTTGGCGGCATCGACCCGCGCGTGATCGTTTCCAAACGCGTGCTGGTGGGCGAAGAGCTGCTCCCCGGCGTGATCGGGGCGATGGCCATTCACCTGCAAACGGCTGCCGACCGGCAGCGCGTGCTCGACTATGACAGCCTGTATATTGACATAGGGGCCAAAAATAAAGAGGAAGCGCTGGCCAAATGCCCGCCTGCCTCCTATGCCTATTTCGATACCCCCTATACGCCCTTTGGCGACGGCTTTGTCTGCGCCAAGGCCTTGGACGACCGCGTAGGCTGCTATACCATGCTCAAGCTCATGGGCGAGGATTTTCCCGGCGATATCACCTACGCCTTCGTTACCCAGGAGGAAGTGGGCCTGCGCGGCGCGGGCGGCGCGGGATATACCGTTCAGCCCGATATCGCCCTGGTACTGGAAGGCACCTCTGCCAACGATATGGGCGATATTCCCTCGCAATTCCAGGTCTGCAACGCGGGTAAGGGCATTGCCGTCAGCTTTATGGACGGAGCGAGCATCGCCAACCGCAGGCTGTTTCAGCGCATGCTGAACATTGCCAAAGAGAACGGCATCAGCCATCAGGTAAAACGCGCCACCACCGGCGGCAATGACGCGGGCGCTTATCAGCGCGCGGCCGCCGGCTGCCAGACGTGCGTTTTGTCCGTCCCCTGCCGCTACATTCACAGCGGCGCGTCCGTGGCCAATCTCGCTGATATCGACTCGCAGTATGCGCTCGCGCGCGCGTTCCTGCTGAACGCTTAAAGGAGGAAAATAAACATGCTTCGCGATACACTCAAAACCCTGCTGGCCGCCTATGGCCCCACCGGCAACGAGCACGCCGTGGCAGAAGCGGTAAAAGCGCTGATCGCCCCCCACGTGGACAATATGCGTGTGGACGCGCTGGGCAACCTGATCGTGGAAAAATACGGCTCGGACGAGCATGGCAAGCGCATCATGTTTGCCGCCCATATGGATCACATCGGCTTTGTGGTAACGGATATCGATGAAAACGGCTTTCTGCGCGTCAGCAACGTTGGCGGCGTCAATCCCACGCTTTCCAATGCCCGCCATGTCATTTTCGAAAGCGGCGCCGAAGGCGTGCTCTACTGCCAGCCCACCAAGGGCGAAGCCCAGGCAATGAAGCATTTCTTCATCGATATTGGCGCGGAAAGCAAGGAAGAAGCCGAACAGACCGTGCAGATCGGCGATATGGCGGTATACGCGCCCGACTATTTTGAGCTGGGCGCCAACCGCGTGGCCTCCCCCGCCATGGACGACCGCTGCGCCTGCGCGCTGCTGTGCGAGCTGCTCATGTACCTGGACGAGCCCAAGAACACCGTCATCGGCGTGTTCTCCACCCAGGAGGAGGTCGGCTGCCGCGGCGCGAAGGTCGCCGCCTACGGCGTGAATCCCGACCTGGGCGTGGCGCTTGACATCACCACCTGGGGCGACACGCCCGAGGTCAAAATCCCCTCCGTATCTCTGGGCAAGGGCGCGGCCGTCAAATTCATGGATTCGAGCATGATCGCTTCCCCCGTCGTGCGCGACGCACTGCTCAAGGCGGCACAGGACGCGGGCGTTCCCGCCCAGCGCGAGGTGCTGCCCTTTGGCGGCACGGACGGCTCCGCCATCCAGCATGCCCGCGCCGGTATTCCCGCCGGCACGCTTTCGATTCCCTGCCGTTACGCGCATTCTCCGGCGGAAACCATTGATATGCGCGATATGGAAGGCGCGCTCAAGCTCCTGCTCAAGTTTGTGGAAAACACGTAATCCATCCCGTTTTTTGCCGCATTCCGGAGGAATGCGGCAATTTTCTTGTCGGAACGCTTGACATGTTTTCATCAACACGCTATACTTGTTGACGAAATTCATAACATCAACGCTGACGCAGCCAAGTACCCGGAGCCATGCAGCGAGCCGATGAGAGTGAAAGTTCGGCGTTTTTCCGGCGAAGCCCCTGCCGAGTTGCAGCCAGAAATCCAGTAAGGTCTGCCGGTTCCTACCGTTATCAGGCATGAGGTGGGCGCGCAAGCGTCAATCGAAGTGGTACCGCGAATTGTGTCTGTTCGTCTTCGAAGCGTACAGGCACATTTTTATTGTCAAAAGGAGTGTATGAGCATGAAATCTCTTTCCGCCAACGAGCTGCGCGCGCTGTTTCTCAAGTTCTTTCAGGAAAAAGGGCACAGCGTGATCCCTTCCGCATCCGTCATCCCCGAGAATGATCCTACCGTTCTGTTCACGACCGCCGGCATGCATCCCCTCGTCCCCTATCTGCTGGGCCAGAAGCATCCGCAGGGCACGCGCCTGACCGACGTGCAAAAGTGCATTCGCACCGGTGATATTGACGAAGTGGGCGACATGAGCCACCTGACCTTTTTTGAAATGCTGGGCAACTGGAGCCTGGGCGACTATTTCAAAAAGGAAATGATCCCCTGGAGCTGGGAATTCCTCACCAGCCCGGAATGGCTGGGCATCGACCCGGACAAGCTGGCCTTTACCGTCTTTGAAGGCGACGACGACTGCCCGCGCGACGAGGAGGCCGCCTCGCTCTGGCGCTCCTGCGGCGTAAAGGACGACCACCTGTTCTACCTGCCAAAAGAGCATAACTGGTGGGGGCCTGCCGGTGTGACCGGTCCCTGCGGCCCGGATACCGAGATGTTCATCATCACCAAAAAGCCCTGCGGCCCAAACTGTTCCCCCGCATGCAAGTGCGGCGCGTATCTGGAAGTCTGGAACGACGTGTTCATGCAGTACAACAAGCAGAAGGACGGCTCTTTCCTGCCCCTCTCGCAGAAAAACGTGGATACCGGCATGGGGCTTGAACGCACCATCTGCGTGCTCAACGGCAAAAAGAGCGTTTATGAAACCGACGTTTTTGCCCGCATCCTGGCCAAGATCGAGGAGCTGTCCGGAAAGCATTATACCGCGGAGGATGAAAACACCAAGGCCTTCCGCATCGTGGCCGACCATCTGCGCACCGCCACCTTCATCATCGGTGATCCGCGCGGCATTGCTCCTTCCAACGTGGGCCAGGGCTATATCCTGCGCCGTCTGATCCGCCGCGCCGTGCGCTACGGCATGGGCCTGGGGCTGTCCGAAGGCTTCACCGCGCAGGTGGCCGAGGTCATCATCGACCAGTACAAGGAGGTTTATCCCGAGCTGGCGCAAAACGCCGCCTTCGTCCTCGAACAGCTCACGCTGGAAGAAGGCCGCTTTGCCCGTACCCTCAAGCAGGGCGAAAAGGAATTTGACAAAGTGCTTGGCAACCTGCGCCGTACCCGCGAGGCCATGGAAAAGATCCTTGCCGACGAAACGCTCGCCGCCGCCGAAGAGGCGGTCAAAACCCACGTGCTGCGCCCCTCGCCCGATATGCTGGCCGCCGTGGAAGCGGTCAAGGCAGGCGATATCGCCGCCGTCAAACGCGAGTGCGCCGCCATCCGCGACCGCTTGAGCATGATCGACGGCCGCAGCGCCTTCAAGCTCTATGACACCTACGGCTTCCCGATTGAGATCACCAAGGAGCTGGCCGCCGAGCATGGTCTGACGGTGGACGAAGAAGATTTTGCCAAACGCTTCGAACAGCATCAGGCAACCTCCCGCAGCGGCGCGGAGCAGATTTTCAAGGGCGGCCTGGCCGACCACAGCGAGCAGACCACCTGCCTGCATACCGCCACGCATCTTTTGCAGGCGGCGCTGCGTCAGGTCTTGGGCGACGAGGTGCATCAGAAGGGCTCCAACATCACCGCCGAGCGCCTGCGCTTTGACTTTACCTTTGGCCGCAAGGTGACCAAGGAAGAGCTGGCCGAAGTGGAAAAGCTTGTGAATGAGGCCATTGCCGCCAAGGCCCCCATTACCATGGAAGAGATGACCGTAGCCGAGGCCAAGGCCCAGGGTGCAATGGGACTTTTTGAAAGCAAGTACGGCGAAATCGTGCGCGTATACACCATGGGCAAATATTCCAAGGAAATCTGCGGCGGCCCCCATGCCAGCAATACGGGCGATCTGGTCTCCTTCAAGATCATGAAAGAAGAGGCCTCCTCCGCCGGCGTGCGCCGCATTAAGGCCACCATCGGCCGCAAAGCGGAATAAAGCAGCATCTTTTTACAGGAAGTTTGTTCGTAAACTTCCTGTTTTGGTGAAGAAAGCGAGATGATTGACGTGCATTTGATTGAAACTGAGCGCCTGTTTCTGCGTCCCATGACGCAGAAGGACTTTCCCGCGCTTTGCAAAATTCTGAAGGACAAGGATGTAATGTATGCCTACGAGCACGCTTTTTCGGATGAGGAAGCACAAGCCTGGCTTGACAAGCAGCTGCTGCGCTATGAAAAGGACGGGTTTGGCCTATGGGCAGTCGTGCTAAAGCGCAGCGGGGAAATGATTGGGCAATGCGGCCTTAGCTGGCAGGACTGGAACGGGAAACAGGTGCTCGAGGTAGGATATTTGTTTCAAAAGGCTTTCTGGCATCAGGGCTACGCCGCCGAGGCTGCCATCGCCTGTAAAAATTACGCCTTTGATACGCTGCACGCCTCCGAAGTTTATTCTATCATCCGCGATACCAATCTGCCTTCCCAGCGTGTTGCCTGCCGCAATGGCATGATGCCCGTCGGCCGTTTTGTCAAACATTATTATGGCGTTGATATGCCGCATGTAGTTTTTCAGATCAAACGACCCGGTTGAAGCACCGCTTTCATAAAACATCCCTTTCTCGCCTTAGATCGGGATGTTTTTTTCTGCATTTGGTTCCGTTCTTAACACTATCTTAATAAACACAAAAAATACAAACAATTCTGCTGATTTTTTCCCATTTTTCCCGAACGTTCGCCCTATAAGACAAAAAATGATATTTTCATTCTATTAATTTTCTAAAAAAAATGTAACATTATAGATTTTTGCGAATTTTGCGTTATAATATTTATTGTAAATATATATTTTAGGTGTCCAATCAGGCACAAATATTTCCCATGATAGGAGTGAGCGCGGTCGCATGATTTATGACCTGCAAAAGGCAAGCATGTGGAAACGCATTTCCGCCTTTCTTTTTGATGCCATTCTGCTGGGCATTGTTGCGGTTTTGTTCGGATGGCTGCTTTCCAATGCGCTTGGCTATGATCGTTATAACGACGCTCTCAATAAAAGCTATGAAAAATATGCCGAAGAATTTCAGGTAAATTTCAATATGTCCTTAAGCGACTATGAGAACATGACGCCGGAGGAAGCGCAGCGGCTGGACAGCGCCTATGCCGCCCTGTCTGCCGACAGCACCGCCGTCCACGCCTATGATATGATGATCCAGTTAACGCTGCTCATCATCTCCATCGGTTTGCTGCTGGCCTTCCTGCTGATGGAATTTGCCGTCCCGCTCCTCTTTGGCAACGGCCAAACGCTGGGCAAAAAGGTATTTGGTCTCGGCCTGATGCGCAGCGACGGCGTCAAAATCAGCGCCGTTTCCCTCTTTATCCGTACCGTGCTTGGCAAATACACCATCGAAACGATGATCCCTGTGCTGATTCTGATTATGATTTACTGGGGCAGCATCGGCATTGTCGGCCCCGTTGTTCTGCTGCTGATCCTTGTTATCCAGGCCGCGGTATTGATCGCGACCCGCACCAACGCGCTGATCCACGATCTGCTGGCCGGCACGGTTGCCGTGGATATTGCCAGCCAGATGATTTTCGACACCATGGACGACATGATCGCCTACAAGCAGAAGGTCCATGCGGAAGCCGCCGCCCGGCAGGCATATTAAATATGTAATCAAAATTTGTCCCTGCGGCAAATTTGCAAAAGAAGAAAGGGGATTCTATGAAAATCGTTCTGCAAAACCTGACAAAGATTTTTCCCAGCCGGAACAAAAAGTCTGACGAAGAAGTTGTAGCCGTTAACAACTTCAACTTTGAAATTCCTGATGGCAAGCTCATCGGTTTGCTGGGTCCCTCCGGCTGCGGCAAAAGCACCACGCTCTATATGATCAGCGGCCTGCAAAAGCCCACCAGCGGCAAAATCTTTTTCGGCGACGATGATGTGACCGAGCTGTCCACGGAAAACAGAGGCATCGGCCTGGTGTTCCAGAACTATGCGCTGTATCCGCACATGACCGTGAAGCAGAACATCCTTTTCCCGCTGCAAAACCTCAAGGGCGAGGATAAGCTGAGCAAGGAGCAAATGCTCGAACGCGCCTATAACGCCGCCCGCCTGGTGCAGATCGAAAATCTGATGGAGCGCAAGCCCAGCGAGCTGTCCGGCGGCCAGCAGCAGCGCGTTGCCATCGCCCGCGCGCTGGTAAAAATGCCGCGCGTTCTTTTGCTGGACGAGCCGCTTTCCAACCTGGACGCCCGCCTGCGCCTGCAAACCCGCGAGGAAATCCGCCGTATTCAGAAAGAAACCAAGATTACCACCGTCTTTGTTACCCACGATCAGGAAGAGGCCATGAGCATTTCCGACATGATCGTTGTGATGAAGCTGGGGATCGTGCAGCAGATCGGCAAACCGCAGGAAGTATACGACAGCCCGGCCAACCTTTTTGTTGCCAAGTTCCTGGGGACCCCGCCGATCAACGTGTTCAACGGCGCGGTCAAAGGCGGCAGGCTGTATATCGGCGGCGACGCGGTGCTGGATACGCCGGGCGTTGCCGACCAGGAGGTCACCGTGGGCGTTCGCCCCGAGGGCTTTATCCCGGACGAAAACGGTCCGCTCAAGTGCCGCCTGAGCAACGTTGAAGTCATGGGCCGCGACGTAAGCATCGTTGCCATGCACGAAGCCTCTGTCAATCCCATCATCCGTTCCATCATCAATTCCGATACCCGCATCGATGAATCCAGTAAAACGGTTTGTTACTCCCTCAAACCGCATAAAACATTCATTTTCAACAAAGAAACCGAGGAACGCATCTTTTTTGAGGTGAAACAGCATGGTTGAGAGCAAACAGCAATGGAAAGCCTGGATTTATCTGGCGCCGGCAATCATCCTGCTGCTGGTGTTTACCGTGTGGCCGATCGTCAACACCGTCAGAATGGCTTTTCTTGAAAATTACAGCGGTCTGCGCGCGGCCGGCGGCGAAACCTTCCGTTTTGGTTTTGGCAACTTTGTTCGCGTCGTAAAATACCGCCGTTTCGTCAGCTGTCTGAAAAACACGGTGCTGCTGTGCATTTATACCGTACCCATCTCCACGCTCCTGGCGCTGCTGATCGCCGTGGCGCTCAACTCCATCCGTCCGCTGCGCAAGGTGCTTCAGACGGTATTTTTCCTGCCTTATGTTACCAATTCCATCGCCATCGGCATGGTGTTTGCCGCCATGTTCAACATCGTCGGCAGCTTCTACGGCACGGAAAATGAAATCATCGTCACCGCCGGCATCATCAATAATGTAATTGAATTTTTCGGCGGCGCCCGCGTCAACTGGATCAACTACGGTTCCTCCTACACCGCAAACATGGTCGTCATGGTCGTCTACATTGTCTGGAATGCCCTGCCGTTCAAAATCCTGGTGCTGCTGGGCGGACTGCAAAGCATCAACAAGCAGTATTATGACGCGGCCAAGGTAGACAGCACGCCCCGCTGGCGTATTTTCTCCCGCATCACCGTGCCGCTGCTTTCCCCCATGCTCGCCTATGTAATCATTACCGGTTTCATCGGCGGCTTCAAGGAATACACCAGCATTGTGGGTATCTTTGGCGAGAAAATGGGGCCGCCGGATGACGCCGGTCGTCTCAATACCATGGTCGGCTTTATCTACGACTCGCTGAGCGCCAACAACCAGGGGCGCGCCAGCGCTGCGGCCCTGATCCTGTTCGGCATCATTCTTGTTGTCACCCTGATCAACCTTCAGGTCAGCAAGAAGCGCGTCCATTATTGAGAGGTGCCCTATGTCAAAAGATACAACGATCACCATGCATGCCAGAGATATGCGAAAAACCTCCGTCAATCAGAAAATCGTCAAAGCCCTCGTAATGACGGCGCTGTACGCTTTTCTGCTGATCATGGCGCTCATCGTACTGTTCCCGTTCTATTGGATGGTTATTTCCTCGGTCAAATCGCTGGATGAATACCGGCTCAGCACGCCCACATTTTGGCCGCAGATCATCCTGCTGAGCAACTATGTGACCGCCTTTACCACCGCCAATCTGGGCCGGCTGTTCATCAATACCATGATCGTTGGCCTGGTCTCCACGCTCCTTTCCCTGGTGATTACCATCCTGACCGCTTTCGCCTTCGCCCGTCTGGAATTCAAGGGCAAGGAGCTGCTTTTTGCGGCGCTGCTGGCTACCATGATGATCCCGGGCGAATTATTCACCATCACCAATTACAGCACGGTCACGACCTTTGGCTGGATCAACACCTATACCGTGCTGATCGTCCCTTTCCTGGTCAGCGTATTCTACATTTATCTTTTGCGGCAGAACTTTCTGCAAATTCCCAACGAGCTGTACCTGGCCGCCAAGGTGGACGGCACCAGCGACCTGAAATACCTTTGGAAGGTCATGGTTCCCCTGGCGCTGCCCACGCTGATCTCCATCACCATCCTGAAGATGATGGGCGCGTGGAACTCCTACATCTGGCCGCGCCTGGTAGCCAACGACGAGGCGCACCGCCTCATTACCAACGGTTTGCGCAACGCCTTTACCGAAACCACGGGCGATGTGAACTATCCCGTGCAGATGGCCGCCGTGGCGCTGGTATCATTCCCGCTGTTCCTGGTGTTCGTGTTCCTGCGCAAGTACATCATGTCCGGCGTCAGCCGCAGCGGTATCAAAGGATAATAGGCCTTTACCGGCTTATTATATAAATAAAAAAGGAAGGAAATCTTACAATGAAGAAGCTTGTGTCCGTTCTCCTGTTTCTCATGATGCTGCTCCTGTGCGTTTCCGGCCAGGCCGCGTCCGGCTTCAGCGTGCCCGAAAACGGCTACGACGGAGGCGATATCACGATCACCTTCTACCATACCATGGGCTCCAACCTGACCGCCGTTCTGGATCCCTATATTGCCGAGTTCAACACGCTCTATCCCAATATCCACATTGAATATACCTCCGTTGGCAGCTATGACGACGTGCGCGACCAGATCAGTACCGAAATCACCGTCGGCAGCCAGCCCAACATTGCTTACTGCTATCCCGACCATGTGGCACTGTACAACCTGGCCAAGTCCGTAGCGACGCTGGACAACCTGATTGACAGCACCGTGACCGTGACCCGCGCCGACGGCAGCACCGAGATTCTGGGCCTGACCGACGCGCAGAAGGCCGACTTCATTGAGGGCTACTACAATGAAGGCCGCCAGTTTGGCGACGGACTGATGTACACCATGCCCTTCTCTAAGTCCACCGAAGTGCTCTATTACAACAAGACCTTCTTTGACGCAAACGGCCTGACCGTACCTGCTACCTGGGATGAAATGGAAGCGCTGTGCGCCAAAATCAAGGAAATCGATCCCAACTCCATCCCCCTGGGCTATGACAGCGAGGCCAACTGGTTCATCACCATGTGTGAACAG
>JAHZHX010000009.1:48232-48526 GCA_019420065.1 Clostridiales bacterium
CGCCACGGGCGATCACTTCCTTTTCAACAACGAGACCAACCGCAACTTTGTGAAGAAATTCCGCGAATGGTATGAAAAGGGCTACCTGACCACCCAGACCCTCTACGGCGCTTATACTTCCGGTCTGTTCACCTCCACCAGTGAGATCAAGAGCTATATGTCCATCGGCTCCTCCGCCGGCGCGACCCATCAGCGCCCCGCCGCCAATGCCGATGGCTCCTATCCTTTTGAAGTGGGCATCGCCACCATTCCCCAGGTAAGCGAAACCAACAAAAAGGTCATCTCCCAGGGGCC
>JAHZHX010000090.1 GCA_019420065.1 Clostridiales bacterium
ACCCCGTCGTCCATGCCGCGGATGCTCAGATCGTTGGTGGCAATGTTGATATCGCCGCCCACCATGTTGATGGCGCTCTCGGTCAGCTCCATGTGGCTGTGCGTGCCGTCGAGCTTGCCCGCCAGGAGCAAAACGGCTGCGTTGGAGCTCAGCTCCAGCCCCGCGCCGAAATCGTCCGTGACCTTGACGGCGCTGATCGTGCGGTCGGCCAGCACGTCGCCGGCAATGCGGTCGTCGCCCGCCACAATGGTCTGCGCCAGCAGGTTCAGCGCCCGCACGATGGAAAACTCCGTGCCGCCGATGATCAGCCGGTCGGTATCGAGCTTTCCGGCGGTAATGCTGGACGCGTC
Organism: Clostridiales bacterium; assembly: GCA_019420065.1. Classification (GTDB taxonomy): domain Bacteria; phylum Bacillota; class Clostridia; order Christensenellales; family Aristaeellaceae; genus SFMI01. The sequence goes on from JAHZHX010000090.1 coordinate 351, forward strand.
GATCTCCCCGAACACGCCCGACTCGCTGGTGAGCGTGCCCGCCCGGAGCTTGTCCGCCGTGATCGTACCCGTCTCGATCTTCTCCGCCGTCACCGCGCCCGCGGCCAGGTGCCGGGCGGTGACAATGCCCTCGCTGAGCGCCCCGCCGGCCAGCAGACCGCTGCCCGACAGCATGGTAGGCGTCTGCGGCGCGCCGCGCTCGGGGTCGCAGGAGAGCGACAGGGTGATATCCTCCGCTGCCGACAGCCGCAGCGCCGTAATCACGGCGGCATGGGCGTTGCCGCGCAGATCGTGCAGGCAAACGCGCTGGCCCAGCGACAGCGCGGGATCGCACACAAAATCGCCGTCAAAGGGGGTAAAAGCCATGCCGGTCAGGGCGGCCAGCAGGCCCTGCGCCAGCGCGGGCAGCTCGGCCGCGTCGGGGCGGAACAGCGCGTTATCGCCGGTCTCCAGCGTGTTGTCGCTCCGCGCGGGGAGCGAGGCGTTCAGCGCCGCCTCCGCCGGCTGCGGCTCCTGCCCGCCGCGCGGCACAACGCGCACGCGGTTCAAGGCAAAGGAATAGGGCGAAAGCGTCAGGCGCAAGGTATCCGCGGCATACAGCGCCGCGCTTTCCGTTCCCGGCCAGGCGGGAAGCAGACATAGCTGACCGGCGCGGTCAAAACGGACAAAGCACCCCATCGCGCCCGCCGTCCAGCCCAGCGCCCGCCGCAGCGTGCAGCCCTCGCCCCAATCGGGTCTTTGCGCGATCATTACATTTTGATTGCAGGCAGGTTCGCCCTGGATCTCGCAGCCGCCCTGCGACGCGATATGGCTGAGAATGGCCGAGAGCGGCTGCGGGTAGACCAGCGTGTCGGTAAACGGCGCGTTCAGGACATGGAGCATGCCGTCATACCCCGAAAGCGTAACGGTATCCGCGCCCTCGCCCGCCTCCACGCTGCTGACCGCAAAGCAGCCTGCCGGGGTATAGGCCCACGCCTCTCCCCGTTTCACGCCGATCTCGGCAAAAACCGTCGCGCCCGCCAGCGTGCGGCTGCCCAGCTTTTCTCCGCCGGGCTGCCACGTGCCGCCCGGATTGGTCAGGGTCAGCCGACCGTAGGCCGCGGGGGCCGTGCCCAGCAGCGTGCCCGTTCCGCCGCCCTCGTCCATGGTAAAGGCCGCGATATCCGCCCCGGTCAGGGAATATACATAGCCGGTGGCCAGCGTCAGGCGCGCCCGCATGGTCCAGATGATGTTTTTCATGTTTTTACACCTCGGTCAGCGTCAAGCGCGCCTGCGTCCATACCGGGCTCCCCGACCGCATGCGCATCAGCCCCATGCTGCGCTCGGTGCAGCAGGCCGTCATGGCGCGCGTCTGTCCCGTTGCGGGGTCGGGATAGGAAACGGCCAGCGCCGCGTCCCCGCTGACGGCCTGCAAAAGCCGCGCCATTTCCGTTTGCGTCAGGTACTGCCACTGGCAGGAAAGCGTCCGGTACGTCCCGGCGCGCGACACGCATGCCGCGCCGTCGAGCGTGCGGCGCAAAGAAAAGCGGCTGTCCTCCAGCCGCACGGTAAGCGACGCGGGCACAGGCATGTCCGCGCCGTTGATTTTCAGCATTGCCATCTTTTTTCTCCTTTGTTTACAGCATGGACGCGCGGCCGGAGCCAAGCGCCTGCCGCTGCAGGCCGCGCAGCGCCGCCGTGCCCAGGCGGTAGCCGTCCACGCTGACGGGAACGGTGATATTGATGGCGGACGACAGGCGGTTTACCGCCGCCTGCAAAGCATCCGCCATGGCGCGCTCCGCGCCGGCAAGCGCCGCGCCAAAGGCAATTTCATGCGCCTCGATCGCGGAGGAAAGCCGATCGCCCGCGCCGCTCAAGGCCCGGGAAATCGCGTCGTCCGCCGTTACGGTCAAAAGCGTTTCGATCTCGTGATTCAAATTGATCTGCTGCGCGCCCTGCGCCCGCAGGGCGGTCAGCCGCGCGTCCAGCGCGTCCAGGGAGGAAAACAGGCCTTCCGCGTCGGCCTCAAAGCTGACGGTCAGGGTATCAAGCGTCGTCATGCTGCCTCCCCGCGAAGGAAAGCAGGCTTTCCTTCATTTCGTCGCCGCTCATCAGCGCGGCGCGGCCATGCGCGCGCAGGTGTGCCTGCAGGGCGCGATGGATTTCGCCAAGGGTCATTTTTTCCAGCCGCGCGGGGTCGGGATAGCCTGCCCTCGAGGCGGCGTTTTGCAGCCGCTCAAGCTGGGCGCGGGTCATCCCCTCGCGGTCAAAGCCGCTGTCGATAAAGGCGCGCAGCAGCGTGTCCGCAAGCTGCGGCGTCTGCCTTCGGGCGCCGCAATAGAGCGCGCGGGCGCGGTCCAACGTCAGCTGCGGCAGGCATTCGCACAGCGCGCAGTAAAACAGCGCGCACAGTCCGGCCTCGCCGGTATGGAACAGGCGGACAAAGGGCGTATCCAGCCGCTCGGCGGTACGCACCAACGCCCGGGCGGTAAAGCGCAGCGGATACGCGCGGCCAAACATTTCCACATAGCGCGGGATCATGACAGCGTCACCGTCACATTCCCGTTGACGCGCAGCACGCAGGCAAAGCCGACCGCCCCGTCCACCTGCGCCGCGCCCAGGGTATGCGATTTGACCAGCGCCGGGAAGGAGGCCTGCGCGCCGTCGGGAAAAACGATGCGCGCCGTGCCTGCCGCGCCCGTACTGTAAGCGGCGCGGATTGCCTGCTGGCCGGAATCATCCTTTTGATGATAGCCGGTCAGGCGCAGCTCGCCCGCGTTCTTTGCGCCCTGGACATAGCGGCGGCAGCTGTCCTCCAGGGTCGTCACGTCGATCATCTCGCTGTCGCAGGTGATTTCGCTCACGCTGCTGAGCATGCCGACCAGCGCTTCCGCGCCGTCGGCAGGAGTAAAATAAAACCGGGTTCCCAAAGATTTGGTCGCCATTTTTTCAATTCCTTTCATTATTTCGTCAGCACGCCGTTTTCGTCGCACAGCGTGCGGTAGCGCAGCACCCTGCGGTGCGCGCCGGTATCGGTATCAAACAGATCGCAGCACCAGGCGCGCTCAAGACCGTACCCGGTCAGGAGCGCGTCGGCCTGGGCAGACAGGTCATGCACGCCCTGTACGCCCTGCGCCCATACCTCCAGGGTATATTCCAGCGCGTACAGACAGGGCTTGCCGTCCGCCCGGGCATGCACCTCGTTGCCCGTCTGGCACAGGGTCAGGCAGGGGAGGGCCGCCGCCGATGCGGGAAAATGATAATACACCGCCGCTGTCAGCGGCTGCAAAAGCGCGTGGATTTCGGTTGTCAGATCAGGCAAAATCATGCCTCCTTTTTGTAAATTCTGTAAAAAATAAAGGAAAACGCTGTTATTCATCTAATTATTCTCAAGGGAGGGAGTGCCATGCGCCGTTTTGTATTTTTGCTTTTGTGCTGTTTGCTTTTCTGTCTGCCCGCGCTGGGGGAGGCCTTTGAGGTCGTCCCCAGCGAGACCGAGCCGGGCGTTTATTACATGCGCGCCGAGTTTGCGGGCTATCCGCAATACGAGCTGGGCCAGCCCTGGGTGCGGCGCGACGGGAAGACAGACGCGCCCCTGCCGCAAACGCTGCATGAGTTCCTGCGGGACATGTGCCCGGCAGGCGAAAACATGGCATATGTGGACAACGCCTACCCGAGCCAGCGGCTGAATCTGCGCGTGCGGCCCGATCAAGCCTCCACGACGCTGGGCAAGTACTACTCCGGCACGCCGGTGGAGATCCTGGATTATCCGAATGAGGTTTGGGCGCATGTGCGCGTCGGGTCGCGCGAGGGGTATATGAAGCGGCTTTACCTCACGCCGTGCAATCCACCCGCCGACGAACTGGTGGTGCAGTTTGTTCCCGGAGAAACAATCGCTTTGTTTGCCCAGCCGAGGGGCGATGCGCAGGTGCTGGGACGGTACAACAGGAACACGCCGGTGACGGTTTTGGGAGAACCTGTTGACGGCTGGTGGGATGGCGATCAAATCATGCCGTGGTACCCTGTGCGCATCGGCACGCGGGAGGGCTACATGCTCGTGCGCGACGTGAAGCCCGGCGCATACGCCGTGGCTGCGCCGCCGATTGTGACCATCCGCAACACCTCCGGCACGGGGCTGAACCTGCGCGCCGCGCCCGAAAGCAAAGGGAAAATCATCCGCCTGATCGAGAACGGTGAGCGCGTGACGGTGCTTGGCATTACGGAAAATTACCTGCATGTGCGGGCGGGCGCGGACACGGGCTTTATTCAAAACAGAAGCACCGTGCCCGCGCTGGACTACCATTCCTCCGAGACGAAGCCGGCGTTTGAGCCGTTTGAGGCGGTTGTCAACAAGGATAAATGTTACTCTCAATTAAGCCCGCGGCTATTTGAGGGATATGAACTGAGGAAAGTCGTACACTATCCTGATTTTAGCAATCGCGTTACGATATGCGGAATTTATGGCATATTTGCGCAGTTGGAGAATAACCCTTTTGTCCTGACAGAGGATATTACGCCGCTCAATTAAGAGGCCGGATATTCCAGCTTGCCGCAACAAGCGGCAACCACTTTTCCACAAAAAACTGAACCTAAAAGGAGGGAGTGCCATGCGCCGTTTTGTATTTTTGCTTTTGTGCTGTTTGCTTTTCTGCCTGCCCGCGCTGGGGGAGGAATGTATTTTCAGCGAAAGGGACGGCAGCGCGGGCGTGGACGTCGTGCGCGGCGAGGCAGGCGACACGCTGACGCTGTATCGCCTGGAAAACGGTAAGTGGCTGCGGGCGGACGATGAAATCCTGCTGCCCGGTGTGGACGGCCTGCCGCGGGTGCATATCGCGGGCGACAGCGTCGCGCTGTCCTATCCCGACAACAGGAGCTTTGAGACCTTCACCTTCCGCTATCGCGCCGGGGCATGGCACTGGCAGGGGTTTGAAAACAGCGAGCTGTCCATCGTATCCCGCGAGGACGAACCCGACGTGTATGACCTGCGCGCCGCGTACTGCGGCTATCCGCTCTACGAATACGGCCTGGGCTGGGAGCGGCGCACGGGCGGCTTCCCCCGCACGCTGTACGCATTCTTCCAGGTGATGAAGCCTGCCGGGGAGCGTACCGCGCTGGTGGATAACCCCTCGCCCCGCGACCGGCTGCACCTGCGCGCGCGGCCCGACCGGGAGGCGAAATCGCTTGGCAAGTATTACTCCGGCACGCCGGTGGAAATTCTGGGTTATCCGAATGAGATTTGGGCGCATGTGCGTATCGGCACGCGCGAGGGGTATATGCTGCGGGCGTATCTGGCAGCGGACGCGATCGCCGTGGCTGCGCCGCCGATTGTGACCATCCGCAACACCTCCGGCACGGGGCTGAACCTGCGCGCCGCGCCCGAAAGCAAGGGGAAGATCATCCGCCTGATCGAGAACGGTGAGCGCGTCACGGTGCTGGGCGTTACGAAAAACTACCTGCATGTGCGGGCGGGCGCGGACACGGGCTTTATCCGAAATAAAGGCACAACGCCCGCGCTTGATTACCATTCATCCGAAATTACGCCCGCTTTTCGCTCCCGGGAGGCCATGACGCTGGAGGACTGCACCGCCTATGCCCGGCCGCATCTGACGGAGGGCGAGGCGGGCGTGACCTTGCATGCGCTGGATACCTACCGTTTCACCGGCCTTTACGGTCTATTTGCCGAGATCGAATACAAGGAGCAGGTGCTGTATCTGCCGATGGATGAGGACAATCTGAACTGGGGATAAAAGGAGGGCTTGCCATGCGCCGTTTTGTATTCTTGCTTTTGTGCTGTTTGCTTTTCTGCCTGCCCGCGCTGGGGGAGACCTTTGAGGTCGTCCCCAGCGAGACCGAGCCGGGCGTTTATTACATGCGCGCCG
>JAHZHX010000091.1 GCA_019420065.1 Clostridiales bacterium
AGTCATGCCAGCCTGCTGGTTGAGATGGGCTGCTCTCCTCTGCTGATCGCAGAACGCCTCGGCCACGAGAAGGTTCAGACCACCATGGACACGTACAGCCACCTGTACCCCAACAAGCAGGTGGAGGTGGCCAGGCAGCTTGACGACATCATGTCGTGAGCCGCTGGCTACAAAAATCGCTGCGGTTGTAGCCAATTTGTAGCCAGGAAAAAGAAAGAATCCCGGAAAATCCTGTTCAATCAAGGATTCCCGGGACTCAGATACACTTAAAATATTATTCCCACTCGATTGTTGCCACGGGCTTGGGAGATAGGTCGTAAAGCACGCGGTTGATGCCAGAAACCTCGTTGGTAATGCGGCAAACGATTTTTTGCAGAATTGCGTAGGGGATTTCTTCGATGGAAGCGGTGATGGCATCCTGCGTGTTGACGGCACGCAGAATGACCGGGCGTTCCCAGCAGCGTTCATGGTTGCGCACGCCGGTGGAACGAATGTCGGGCACAACGGTAAAATACTGCCATACGGTTTGATCGAGACCGGCGTTGGCGAACTCTTCGCGCACAATGGCGTCGCTTTCGCGTACCTGCTCCAGCCGTTCGCGGGTAATCGCGCCTACGCAGCGCACGCCCAAACCGGGGCCGGGGAAGGGCTGGCGGTATACCATGCTGTGCGGCAGGCCCAAGGCTTCGCCCACGGCGCGCACTTCATCCTTGAACAGCTGCTTGAGCGGCTCCACCAGCTCAAACTGGAGATCATCCGGCAGACCGCCTACGTTATGATGGGACTTGATGTTCTTGGCGGTTTTGGTGCCGCTTTCCAAAATATCGGGATAAATGGTGCCTTGCCCCAGGAAGGAAATGCCCGTCAGCTTGCGAGCCTCTTCTTCGAAAACGCGGATAAACTCCGCGCCGATGATCTTGCGCTTCCGCTCGGGATCGCTGACACCCGCGAGCTTGTCAAGGAAACGGTCGGCGGCGTCAACATAGACCAGATTGGCGCCCATTTCGCGCTGGAATACCTGAATGACCTGCTCCGGCTCGCCCTTGCGCAGCAAACCGTGATTTACATGCACGCAGGTCAGCTGGTCGCCGATGGCGCGCAGCAAAAGCGCGGCAACGACCGAAGAATCCACGCCGCCGGAAAGCGCCAGAAGCACTTTCTTATCGCCGATTTGCGCGCGCAGGGCGGCAATCTGGTCTTCAATAAAGCCTTCCATGGTCCAGTTGCGTTCAATGCCGGCTTTTTCAATTAAAACGTTAAGGATGTTCTGCTCATTGCCATTCCAGCAGGGAAGGTTTTCGCCGTCGATGCTGAAATCACAGGCGACGGCCAGCTTGGGCAGATCGCAGGAAAGCACGGCGGGATCGGGGATCAGTTCTTGATTCTCATAAGCGCGGTTCGGGCCGCCGTTAAAGATCAGCGCTTTCAGTCCGGGCAGCTTTTTCAGTTCATCCAGAGTAATATCATGGGCGACAATTTCACTGTATACGCCGGCTTTGCGTACCGCGCGGGCAATGCCGCTGTTGTCACCGCTGCCAAAGTCCAGAATTGCAATCATGTCACGAGCCATAAGCATCCTCCGTAATTACAGAATACAATAAAAATAGTATATTTTTGATGTTTTGTCAAGACAGGAGTGTATATTCTGTGAAAGAAGACAGAATTTCGTTCGGAAATTTGGAAAACGGCAGGGATTATTTGCTTGTTGGCGCGCGTTATGGTACAATAATCACGGAAAGGGGGAACGAAAGTGCTTACGATCCATGGCGGACGAACGCGGCGTCTTTGGCCGAAGCTGCTCAAGAGCATTGCGCGCTCACGCGAAGAAGGCCGCCGCTGTATTGTGTTTGTTCCCGAGCAGTATACGCTTCAGGCAGAGCGGGACCTGATTTCCGGATTGAACTTGCCGGGCTTTTTTGATTTGGATGTGTTTTCGCCGTCGCGTTTCGTACAGCGCATGTTTCAGCAGTATGGCAGCGGCGGTCGCGTGCGCATTGACGGAAACGGTAAAAATATTGCCATGGCGCAGGCGCTTTTGAACTGCCGGAAGGAGCTGCGCTATTATGCGCGCGCGGCACAGCGGCGCGGATTTATCATGCAGAGCGGCGAGTGGATCGCGGATATGAAGCGGGCGCAGATCCAGCCGCAGGCACTGCAGCAATATGCGCAGGATCTGCCTGAAAGCGCATACGGAGATAAAATGCATGATCTGGCGTGTATTTATAGCGCCTATGAGGCGGTGCTGTCCCATAAATTTGTGGATGGAGAGGACGCGCTGGCGTATGCGATGACGTCCCTGGAACGGACGGGAATGGTGCGCGACGCGGACGTTTACGTATATGGGTTTGATCTTATTACCGATGATTTTGCCAGGCTTTTGACTGCTGTAGCGGCGCAGTGCAGGCAAGCGGATGTATATCTGGTGATGGACCGGGCGGAAGCGCCGGACGGCGACTGTTTTAAACCGGCGCGGGACAGCGCGGAACGGCTGCGGATGTATCTTCGCAAGCGGGGGCTAAAAAGAGAGTGGCTGTGGGAACCGCTTGAGCCTTTGGACGCGCCTGCGGAAATACGGTATTTGGAAGAAAACCTGCTTGTATCGGCGCCGCTTCCGTATGAGGCGGAGCCAAAGCATATTTCGCTTTTTGAAGCGGCGACCCCCTATGCCGAAGCGCAGTATATTGCCCAGCAGATTTCCCTGCTGCTGGAGCGGGGTGCTGCGCCGGATGATATCGTTGTGCTGTGCGGCAGCCTGAGGCAATATGGCGCCACACTTGCCTCGGTATTTTCAATGTATGAAATCCCGCATTATGTCGCTGAAAAAAAGCCGCTTTTGTATCATGGGCTGGTACAGCTGATCTTGGCAGCCTTGCGGGCGGCGAGCGGAGGGTACCGGCAGGAGGATATGCTGTCGCTGATAAAATCCGGTTATGCGCCGCTGGAGAAAGATGCGTGCTGGCAGCTTGAAAACTATGCGCTTCGCTATGGAATCACGGGAAAAAAATGGCATCAGCCCTTTACCCGCGGCGATGAAGAGGAAAGGCGGGTCCCGGAAGAGGCGCGCAGCGTTCTGTCGCCTTTATTGCTGGAGCTGCAGCGCGCTCTGCGCGAAGCGCGCAACGGCGCGCAGTCGCTGGATGCGCCCATGGCGTTTCTTGCTTCATGCGGCGCTTATGAAACGCTGATGAACCAGGAGACGGGACTTGTACAGGCGGGAATGGACGCGGAGGTGCTGCGTTCCCGGCAGGTATGGACGCGCATTCTCGCGCTTTTTGAACAACTGCATGAGATCGCGGGGGAAACGCGCATTCCCGCGCGGCATATGGCGGAACTGCTGGAGGCTGGTCTGGCTGATAATGAAATCGCGGCATTGCCGCCAACCAGCGGCTGTGTCGCCATCGGCGAGCTGGGCAACCTGATCCCGGCAGAGCCATACGCGGTATTCGCCTGCGGGCTTGACAGCGGCATTCATGAAAGCGGTGGAGAGACGCTGCTGTCTTCTCAGGATAAAGAAACCATTTGCGCGGAAATGAAGGTGTATTTGGGCGTAGATGACGAAGAGCGTGATCTGCTTTCCGACCTGGATATTTGGAAGGCTTTGAGCGCGCCGCGCAAAGCGCTGTATCTCAGCCGCGCGCAGGCCGCCCAGGATGGTACGGCGCTGCGGCCCGCCCAGACGCTTGCCGCGATCCGCCGCATGTTTCCGCGGATGGTGGTGCTGGGCGGCGTAAGCGAGGAACATACTATGCTGCATCCGCTGGCGGCAGGCGCGGCGCTGAATGAAATGGGGGCGCGCCTGCGTGACGGAACACTTGACGGCGAATGGCTTGCCGCCTGGAATTGGCTGCTGGAAAACGGGGAATACCGCCCTATTGTGCTTTCCATGCTCAGGGAAGCGCAGGACGCGAACGAGGAGGAGACGCTTCCGCCGCCGGTGGCGCAAGCCTTGTTTACCGACCGTATCGTGTCCGTCAGCAGGCTGGAAACATATGCGGCCTGCCCTTATCATCATTTTGTACAGTATGGGCTGCGTCCGCAGGAGCGCAGAGAATGGGGCGTGGACGCCAGCGAGCGGGGCGTGTTCTTTCATGCCGCAATGGAAGGGTTTACGCGCATTTTGCCGGAAAACCGCGCCTGGCCGGCGATTTCACGCAAGGAATGCGATCAGATGATGGACGCCGCGCTGCGGCCGCTGATCGAGTCCTGGCCGGAGGAAGCGATGGGGGAAAGCGCCCGCGCCCGGGCTGAGGGCAGGCGCTATATCAATATCTGCAAGCGCGTGGCATGGGCTTTTACGAAAGGCGCGGCGCAAAGCAGCTTCAGGCCCAGCGAGACGGAAGTGGCTTTCGGTTATCCGGGCGGACCGCCGCCGCTGACCCTTGATTTGAACGATGGCAGCCGCGTGAGCGTGCGTGGACGGATTGATCGGATCGACCGTTTTGAAAGCGGGGACGGTATCTACTTGCGGGTGGTGGATTATAAGTCGGGGACACAAACGCTTGATCCGGCGAGGATCTACGTTGGCATGCAGCTGCAGCTTTTGCTGTATCTGGAGGCGGCGCTGCAATATGCGCCGGAGGCGCTGCCGGCGGGCGCGTTTTATCAGTGGATGGGCGACCCGCTGGTCGATCAGGAGAAAAAGGGCATGATCGAAAGCGAGCTGGCAAAGCGCCTGTGCCTGAAGGGCGTGATGCTTTCGGATGTGCAGGTGATCGAATGGATGGATCGCGGTCATCCGCCGTTAAGCATTGAAAACGTGCTCAAAAAAGACGGAACGCCAAAAAAGGACAAGCTTGTATGCACGCTGGAGGAGCTGTATCTGCTGCTGGAGCAGGCGCACGGCACGGCGATCCGGCTGACGGAGGAGATTCGCCGTGGGGATATTCGCGTGTCGCCCGTTGTGGACAAGAAAAGCAATGTGGATACATGCAAGCAGTGCGCCTTTGCCGGCGTTTGCCGCCGCGATTCGCGCTCGGATGTCCCATTGCGCCCGCTGCCGGATATAACGTTTGGCGAGCTGATTGAAAAAAGTGCTAAAGATTCATAATTCTGAGAAAAATGTACTTGTTAATTGACCCATTTATCGTGTATAATAATTACAGTAACAAATATCGCGCCCAATGGGCGCAAGTATGTAAAAGGGGGTATTCCCATGATTCAGGTGATATACGGCAAGAAGGGTTCCGGCAAGACGAAGCGCATTCTGGATATGACAAACCGCGCGGCAGATCAGGTGCATGGCGACGTTGTTTTTGTGGATGACGATAAGCGTTATATGTACGATCTGCGTCATGAAGTGCGCTTTGTGAACGCGGGCGAGTATGATATGCGCAGCGCGGATATGTTTTATGGCTTCCTGTGCGGCATGCTGGCGCAGAATTTCGATGTGAAGCTGATTGTGATTGACGCCTTCCTCAAGCTGACCAAGACTGATATCAACGAAATGGGCTGGTTCTTCGAGCGGCTCGAAAAATACAGCCAGGAGCATGAAATCGATTTTGTACTCAGCATCAGTCTGGACGCCGAGGATCTGCCCGAATTCATTAAGCCATACCTTGCCTGATTTCAAAAAAATTTTTGCCTGCATGTTTCAAATACCGAATATATGTGTATTATTACTATGCAAGGCAAAAAGGTGCTTGCAAATGAATTGATATTATGGAGGAACGAACTATGAAATGGGTTTGCAGCGTATGCGGTTATGTGTATGAAGGGGAGAAGGCGCCGGAAAGGTGCCCGCAGTGCGGCGTTCCTGCGTCTAAGTTTGTGGCGCAGAAAGCGGAAATGAGCTGGGCGGCGGAGCATGTTGTTGGCGTTGCCAGCGATGTTCCTGAAGAAATCAAGGAGGGCCTGCGCGCGAATTTTGCCGGCGAGTGCTCCGAGGTTGGTATGTATCTGGCGATGGCGCGCGTTGCTCACCGTGAAGGCTATCCTGAAATCGGCCTCTACTGGGAAAAGGCTGCTTACGAAGAGGCCGAGCATGCCGCCAAGTTTGCCGAGCTGCTGGGCGAGGTCGTGACCGACAGCACCAAGAAGAACCTGCAGATGCGCGTTGACGCCGAGA
>JAHZHX010000092.1 GCA_019420065.1 Clostridiales bacterium
CGCTTCCTTACAGATTTTCTGGCCACGCATCGCAGATGCGTAAGAAAATCTGCAATCCGACAAAACGAATTGTTCGTTTTGTCGGAGGGCGGCGACTTCGTCGTCGCCCAGATCCGGGGAACGAAGTTTGCTTCGTTCCCCGGATCCATTTTTATTGCATGGCGTTCTCCATGGCCGTTACCTGCTGGGCAAGCCCGGCGCAGAATTCCGGCAGCAGCCGGACACGCTTTTCTTCTTCCTGCCCCAGATACTCCTTCAGCGTCAGCAGCAGCTCCCCAGCCGTGCGGGACAAATCGTCATAGCGCAGCATGGCCATATCCCGCTGTACGCGCAGCCGGTCGCCATGCAGCTGCGGATCATGGTCCTGCGCCCGCTCCAGCAGCCGATCCAGCCCCTGCAAAAACGCCAGCACCTCGGGATCGCCCAGCGACCCGGCCCGGTCGGCAATCCGTCCACGCAGCTGCTCCATGTCCTTTTCATTTTCTTCCAGCGGGCTTTTGCACGCTACGCCCTCGCGGCGAAGCTCCTCGCACAGCTCCTCTACCAGCTCGGGACGCTTTTTCAGCACCGAGCGGTATTTGTTCTGATAGCGCAGCATGCGCGTATGGTCGCCCTGCGAAAGCGCCATCACGCAGGCGCGTACCGACTGTCCCTGCGCGCGGGCGCGCAGCACCTCCTTGACCAGCGAACGCACTTCCGCCTCGCTGAAGGTCTCAAAAGGCGCGGCACGGCGCACATTGGCGCTGTCGCGGGAACGCAGCTGCATATAATAATAATTGCGCACACTGTTGGGCTTGCGCCCCAGCGTTTCGCCCATTTGCTCAAACACGCTGCGGAGCGGCTGCCCGCTTTCATTGGCCCGACGGATTTCGTCCCACAGCCGGTCTATTTCGTCCTCGCGCCAACCCGTGTGCAAGGAGCGGCTTTTCGTCTGTTCCATTGCAATCCCTCCATTAACGGCTTTCCTTACTCCACATAGTATGCACACGCTCCCATTCCGATATGCATTCAAAAAAGAAATTGTACCCAATGAAAAACTTTTTTGTTAAAAAATTGTGAATACATGAAACAAATTCGTGACGTGTTTCGTCTTTATATATGAGGTGATAAACATGAGGTACAATTTCCCTTACGATATTCTCCGCGGAATTGTGATGGATCCGTCCCTTTGCTGCGTAAATCTCTTTGGGCGCAGCTGCCGTCTGACGCAGCAGGAATACCTGCTTTTCGATCAGCTTCTGCAAAGCGCGCTCAACGCCTTTGGCCGGGGCACGCCGGTGTGCGCCGTCAGCCGCGACGAACTGCTGCGCGGCGCGTGGGGCAGCGCGGCCGCCTATGAAACGCGCACGGTGGACGTTCATGTGCAGCGTTTGCGGGCCAAGCTCGGCAACGACCTGATTACCACGGTGTACCGCAAGGGATATTGCATCAATCCGGCCGCGCTTGGGAGACTGGCAGCCGCCTCCTAAATTCTTTGCGTTTTTTTCCCGCATATGGTATACTGACATTGATAAAAGCATTTTCCGAAGGGAGACGCGCACATGCAAAGCATCGTTTATCAAATGCTGTCCTTGGGCGCGCGCTCTCTTTTCCTCTTTTTGGCAACGCTTGTCACGCTGCGCGCCGCCTTTTATCTTCTGCGCGAGCATCGCTCCCGCAGGCAGATCTTGCGTTCTTTGCCGGACGCCGGCATGGTAGGCGAAATGCGCGATATGGAGAGCGACAAGGCCTACCCCCTGCCCCGTGAAGGGATTTTGGGCAGCAGCCGCGGCTGCGATATCCGCCTGCCGGGCCTAAAGCGCAGGCACCTGAACTTTGCCTATATCGATGGCAAGGGCATTCTGCTTACCCCTTGCAGCCGCGCGGCAAGCGCCGCTTTGAACGGCGAAGCGCTCCGCCGCGGCGCGTATGCGCTGCACGGCGCGCTTTTGCAGGCGGGCGGCTATACGCTGCGCATCCGCCTATTTGCCGGCCTGAACGTGCCGCATCCCGCATCCTTCCAGGATCTGAGCAGACCCGTTTTTGAAGAGGAGCTTTTCGCGCCTGAGCTGTCCATGCCGACAGATGAAGCGCCCATATATGATATGCCCCTTTCTGTCGGGGAAAGCGAACCCGTTTTTTATACGCAGCAGCTTCCTCCGGTGCAGCCGCCCGTATACCGCCCGGTACAGCCCTGGGATGACAGCGCGCCGGACGACATTCCTGTCGACCCCGCCGACGACGAATACCCGGTTTATCCGGAATACACCGATGACACGCCGGAGGCTTCCGACGTTCCGCTGCCCTATGACGCGCCTCCTGCGCCGCCCGCGCCGGAAGCAGCGGCGTCCTTTGACGTGCCGCGCCGTCACCGCCGCAGCGAGAGGAGGCGCACGCTATGAACATCGCTCTCAAGGCCCGCCGTAAAAAAGGCAGCGCCCCGCAGCATTTGCTTACGGGTGTGATTATGCTGTGCTCGTTTGCGGGCTTTTTGCTGCTGCTGGTTCGCCAGCCCAGCCTGCAAACCTTTTTGATGATGCTGCTGGTTCCCGCGGCGCTTTTTGCCATCGTGCGGGTTCTGCCGCGCCTTTTCCCCATGGACGGGCTGCTGCTGAACCTGATTTGCTTTCTGTGCTCGTTAGGCGTCCTGATGCAGTACCGTTACAGCCCCGCGCGCGGCATAACCCAATGCTTCAACTTTGGCGTGGGGCTGCTGGCCATGATTATCTGTGCGCTGGCCGTGCGCCATATCAAAAACTGGAAGCTGCTCATGCCGCCCATCATGCTGGGCTGCTGCGGTCTGCTGGCGCTTCCCTTTATTTTTCGCGCCGCCAACGCAGGCAAGGGCGCTACCGCCTGGGTCGGGATCGGCGGTTTTTCCATGCAGCCGAGTGAAATTGTAAAAATCGCCTATCTATTTGTCCTCAGCTATTTTCTTTCCCGCCGCAAGGTGGTGACCGCCATCCTCTTTACCGGCGTGATGCTCGGCTTTCTGGTGCTGCAGCGCGACCTGGGCACCGCTGCCATCTATGGCGGCACGGCGCTGATCATGCTCTATGCCGCCACCTCCAGCCTTTTGCTGATCGGCGGCATTTTGGGCGCCGGCGTCAGCGCGGTCGCCGTGTTATATATTTTGTTCAAAAACAGTTATTTTCTCACCGTGCAAAACCGTATCAGCAACTGGCTGGATCCCTTCAGCACCTACGATCAGCTGGGCGGCGGCTATCAGATCGTGCAGGCGCTCATCGCCATGGCCAACGGCGGCTGGTGGGGTACAGGACTGGGGCTGGGCAATGCCAATGTGATTCCCGAATACAGCACGGACTTCATCTTTTCTACCTTTATGAATGAATTCGGGCTGGTTTTTTCCATCGTGCTTTTGTGCATTTACGCGCTGATCGTGCTGCGCGGCGCGGACATCGCGCTTCGCTCCTCCTCCGCCTTCCACGCGCTGCTGGCTCTGGGCTGTTCCGCGCTGCTGGCCGTGCAGACCTTCATCATCGTTGGCGGCATCACCAAATTCATTCCCATGACAGGCGTAACCATGCCTTTTTTGAGCTACGGCGGCACGTCGCTGGTCTCCTGTATGAGCATTATGGGCATTTTGCAGGGCGTTGCCTCCCGCAATGAACGGCTTTTGCGCGAGGATCAGCGTTTGGCTGCCGCGGGCGAGGAGGACATGCTATGAAACGTCTGCGCAAATCCATCCGTGTCTGCGCCCTGCTACTGGCTTTTCTGGTAATTCTGCCCATGTTTTATGGCGCGTACAGCCTGCTGCGCTACGGCACGCGCTGGCGCACCTCCGAATACAACACCTATCTGACCAGCATGAAATCGGGCGTAACCGCGGGCGATATCCGCGACCGCAACGGCGCGCTGCTGGCCACAACGCTTGTGACCGCCAACGAGGCAGGCGAAACGCAGCGCAGGCGCGTCTATGCCTCTGACGAGGACGTTCGCCGGGCGGTTGTGCATGTGGTGGGCGACACGCGCGGCAATGTGAAAAACGCGGCGGAGAACTTCATGGCCGAATATCTGTACGGCGTCCACATCGGCTTTGGCGAACGGCTGTCCCAGCTGCGCCGGGGCGGCACGCTGCGCGGCGACGATATTACCCTGACGCTTGACAGCCAGCTATGCGCCTATATCGCCCGGATTTTCCCTGCCGGCAAAACAGGCGCGGCGGTTGTGATGAATTACAAAACGGGAGAGCTTTACGCTCTGATGTCCTTCCCCAATTACGACCCCATGGCGAGCGGCGCGGTCTCGGTCAATCAGGCGCTTAACCGCGCCACGCGCTGGCTGTCCGCCCCGGGCAGCACGTTCAAAATCATCACGCTTACCTCGGCGCTGGAAAATCTGCCCAACGCCGCCTCCGAAAGCTATCTGTGCACCGGCGGCGTCTCCTTTGGCGAGCATGAACGCAGTGTGACCGATTACGGCGGCGCAACGCACGGCACGCTCACGCTCAAGGCCGCCTTTGCCCGCAGCTGCAATTCCACTTTTGCTATCCTGGCCAGCCGCCTGGGCGACAAGGCGCTGCGCCGCACGGCGGAAAACTTTGGGCTGGGCGATGACTTTACCTTCCGGGATCTGGTGGTTGAAAATTCGTCCTTCTCCAGCGGCAGTACGCCTCTGATGGGCGCAGACCTGGCCTGGACGGGCGACGGGCAGCACCAGTTGGGCGTAACCCCGCTGCACATGTGCATGGCTGCCGCCGCGGTCGCCAATGACGGCGTAATGATGGAGCCTCGCCTGCTGCTTGGCGCTGTCAGCGCCTCCGGTATCGAGCGCATTGCCTTCTCCCCCACCGTATACCGCACGGTCATGAGCGCGGACATTGCCGCCACCGTGCGCGAATACATGCGCGAGGTGGTGCTTTCCGGCACCGGCACGCGTGCCGCCGTCAGCGGACTGACCGTTTGCGGCAAAACCGGCACGGCGGAAATCGACACCCAGGAGGAGGATAACGCCTGGTTTGTCGGCTTCATTGACGACGGCGCTTACCCCTATGCCGTATGCGTCACGGTGGAAAAGGGAGGCGGCGGCGGCAGCGCGGCAGCGCCCGTTGCCCAGCAGATTTTCCGCTACCTGACAGGAAAATAGGGCAATACAATCAAAAAACAGGAAAATACAATGTTTGAACAGCCAAATCTATTGTTTTTATATACATAAATGGGTACAATAAACTGTCCATTCAATTTTTGAGGAGGCCATGATCCCATGAATGCATATGTTGAACGCGTTTATACAGGCCTTTGCGCCCGTAACGCGCATGAAAAAGAATTTCTGCAAGCCGCCGAGGAAATCCTCACGTCCCTTTCTCCCGTGTTTGACAAGCACCCCGAATATGAAAAGGCCGGGCTGCTGGACCGTTTCGTCGAGCCTGAGCGCGTGATCCTCTTTCGCGTTCCCTGGCTGGACGACAAGGGCTGCGTGCAGGTCAACCGCGGCTACCGCGTGCAGTTCAACAGCGCCATCGGCCCCTACA
>JAHZHX010000093.1 GCA_019420065.1 Clostridiales bacterium
CCAAACCACCAGCAACGACAACCGGCGCACCTACAATAGCAGCGTCAGCTCCACCCTTCAGGTGCAGCAGCTCGTGGTGCGTAACGAACAGGACATCCACGCGCTGGCGGAGGAGATCGCCGCGCTCACGCGCAGGCAGCAGCGGGGGAAGGGGATGAGGATGGCATGAACGACTGGTTTGAATGGAACGGCAGGCGCTGCACGGAATACGGCATCCATGTGCTCGAGCAGCCGCCGCTGACGCTTCCCAACGAGCGCGCGACGTTTGTGGATGTGCCGGGCCGAAGCGGGAGCCTCACGGTGCTGGAGGGCGACGCCGTCTACGACGATCTGGTGCTGACCGCGCAGTGCATCGTGGAGAATCCCGCGCGGTATGCGGAGATCGCCGCCTACCTCAAAGGCGGCGGGAAAGTGACCTTTGCCAACCGGCCGGAGGGATATTACGAGGCGCGCATCATCAACCAGATTCCCTTTGAGAAGATCCTGCGCGGCAATCCGCATCTGGCCTTTGCGGTCAACTTCCGATGCAAGCCCTTCTGGTACCTGAGAGATGTCGCGCCCATTCCCCTGACGCAGAGCGGTTTGTTTGTCGAAAATCCCGGTAGTGTTTTCGCCGAGCCGGTCATCACCGTCTACGGCACGGGCGCGATCACCCTCATGGTGGGCATGTCCATCACGGAGCTGGAGGGAATATCGGAAAACATCACGCTCAACACGCCGCTGATGGAGGCGTACAGTGAAGCAACCTCCATGAACAGCGCCATGAGCGGTGACTTTCCTGTGCTGCTTCCGGGGCGGAACGCCGTGAGCTGGACGGGTAGCGTGAGCAGCGTGGTCATTGAGCCTCATTGGCGGCATCTGTAAGGACTATCGTATTGCAATTCGCAATACAAGACGGTATAATGCTCTTGAGAGGTGGTACCGATATGGCCAGCAAGAGCGCAAACGTTATGGTGAGAGTGGAACCGGAAATCAAAGTGCAGGCAGAAGCGGTGTTGGATAAACTGGGTCTGCCGGTATCTGTGGTTATTAACTCTCTGTATCGGCAAATCATCATGCAACATGGGCTTCCATTTGCGTTGACCATTCCTGGGAATCTTTCGGTTCGGAATCAGACAATGGCTGCGCAGTTTGATGCTGTGATGGAAAAAGAGTTGCCTGAGGCGTAAACCGGAAAAGAGATGGATTTGGACGAATCCCTGAGCAGAGCAAGACAAGAGCGCGGGATGAACTGCTGGGTAAAGCTGACGCAGAACGCCATGAAACAAAAGCAGGGGATTGTTGAATATATTTAGGGAATGTTGCGGATTCCAGGAAGAACATAGAAAATTAACTGCACAGGCGTTGTCTCAGGCAATTTACAATGATATAATATAGCACAATGCTTGCAGAATGTTTTTCGAGACAGTGATTTGGAGAGGAGGATGCTGACCATGCTTGCTCCGAGCAAACTGTTTTTTGAAAGAACGCAGAAAAACAGCATTTATAACATTCAGCCGATCAGCAATATTCTCTCCGTAGTTTCCCACGGGATTCTTTCTTATAATCGGGCTGCAAAAATGGCGCACAAATCAATTGCCATGTCCGATGTACAGAGCCGGCGCGATAACGTTGTTATTCCGAATGGCGGCCATCTTCATTCTTATGCGAATGCCTATTTTAATCCGCGCAATCCAATGATGTATAAGCGCAAGGATATGGCAGAAACTTTGTGTGTACTGGCTATTTCGGCATTGGTCCTTGATTGCGCGGGAACGATCATTTCGGACGGAAATGCTGCCAGTGCATATAGTCGTTTCTATTCTCCGCAAGATGGAATCCAAAAGCTAGATTTTTGTGAAATCTATGGTCAATGGTGGCTGGACGAAGATTCGTATGAACAAATGAAGCGAAAACGTATTAAGTGCGCGGAAATACTGGTGCCGGATGTAATTGCGTATGAGTATATCATCGGCGCTATTGTCGTGAATGAACAGGCGAGACAGGAATTGATTCTGCAGGGGTTCGAGAAAAAA
Source organism: Clostridiales bacterium (assembly GCA_019420065.1). GTDB lineage: Bacteria > Bacillota > Clostridia > Christensenellales > Aristaeellaceae > SFMI01. The sequence continues at coordinate 2,016 of JAHZHX010000093.1, forward strand.
ATTGTTATCGAACCAAAGACATTTTTTCGAAAGGAGGGGTAAAGGTGAAAATATTGCTGGGGAATATTTTTGACAGCAAGTGCAGCACACTGGTAAATACGGTCAACTGCGTAGGCGTTATGGGTAAGGGAATTGCTTTGGATTTTAAGAAGAAGTATCCCGGTATGTTTGACGAGTATCAGACGCTTTGCAAAGAGGGGCGTGTAAAACCGGGGCAGCCCTATCTTTATCGCGACCTGGCCGGCAATTCCATTATCAATTTTCCCACGAAGGACAACTGGCGTTCTCCCTCTAAGTTCTCGTATATAACCAAAGGCTTGAAATGGTTTCAGCAGTCATACCAGGAACTGGGGATAACATCTGTTGCCTTCCCTCCTTTGGGATGCGGAAACGGAGGTCTAAAATGGGACGATGTTGGTCCCGAAATGTATCGCGCACTAAAAGATTTGCCTATAGAAATTGAGATTTATGCACCCTATGGGACGCCCAAGGAAAAATTGACTTTTCAGTATCTGGAGCAGGCAGGGACAGCCAGCGAGACACTTAAGGGGGTGAAGCGCGCTTCCTTTAATGATAAATGGCTGTTGATCCTTGAAGTGGTACGTCAGGTAAATGCACAACGCTATTCGCTGCACGTTGGCAGGGTCATTTTTCAGAAAATTTGCTACGTGCTGACTCGCTCTGGAATTCAGACCGGTTTTACCTTCATCAAGGCAAGCTACGGCCCATACTCAGCGGAGGTTAAGGAAAGCATCACGACTTTGTCCAATGCCAATTTGATGGTCGAGAGTCAGCATGTCGGACAGAACATGGTGGAAACGCGAGTAACGCCCAATTTCACATTTGATCCTTCTCTATATACCAGCGATGAACTTCAATGCCTGAATAAAACCGTGGATCTGTTTTGCAGAATTAAAAATACAGATCAGGCTGAAATGATGGCAACCATCATGTTCTCCTACGACAGGCTCAAGCTTCGGAATGCAGAAGTGACGGAGGAAGATGTGCTCCGTGACGTACTGGATTGGAAAAAACGCTGGGTTGGTGTAAAAGAAGATGAAATCAGGCATACGATTCGTGACCTGTCCATTCTCGGATGGCTTCAGCCGAAAATCAGCTTTCCTGTTGAGGAGGAATACTGAGGAACCTGGTCGTTGCATAATAGAGGAAAAGTATGACTGCTTTCTCTCTGCTGAATAGAGGTATCACAAGCAAAATTGGACAAAGCGCCTGTTGCGAAAGCAGGCGCTTTTCCTGTGCCCCGAAGGGAGGTAATCCCCATGATCTGCGTATACCCCGCCGCCTGCACGGACTTCTCCGGCAATGGGCTGGGCGTGGTGCAGCCGCAGTCCTGCACGGTCACCGAAACTCTCAACGGCGAATGGGAGCTGACCCTCGTCCATCCCATCGACGAATACGGGAAATGGACGCGGCTGAGCGAGGGGAACATCCTGCGCGCACCGGTGCCCGCGGCCATGACGCCCCGCATCCGGATTTCCGTACCGGGCGAGGATACCCGCCGCGATGTGTATCAGGTGGACACGGATACGCCCGAAGCCTCCGTGCGGGGCGGTACGCTGCGCCTGCGCACAGGACCCGGCGAAGGGTATTCCGTGCTCAAGCAGTACGCCAACGGAACCGAGGTACAGGTGCTTTCCAAAACCAACGCACAGTGGTACGAGGTTGTTCTCCCGGATGGAAAGCGCGGGTACATGTCAACGACGTTTTTGCGCTATGTCCGGACGGAGGGGTCCGTATCCGAAGCAGTCAACGCCGTGGTGGATGCCCGCCAGCTGCGCGACCAGCCCTTCCGCATCTATCGCGTCGTCCCGGAGCTAAGCAAGGTCACGGTCTACGCCCGCCATATCTTCTATGACCTTTTGGACAACATGGTCAAATCCCTCAGGCCCTCGCCCTCCGCGGTGGGGGCCTCCGCCGTGCAGGGGCTTGCCTCCGCATGCCTTTCCGGGCACGGTTTCACCTTCTATTCCGACCTGACCTCCACGGCGCAGGACGTGAGCCTTGAGAACGTCAACCCCGTGGAAGCCCTGCTGGGCGAGGGCGGGCTGGCGGAGAAGTACGGTGGGGAGCTGACGCGGGACTGGTTTGACGTGTTTCTGGTCCAGCGCGTGGGCGCGGACAGCGACGTGCAGATCCGGGAGGGGAAGAATCTCACGGGCATCTCCTACGACGTGGACGAGACGGACGTGGTTACCCGCATCATGCCCACCGGCGAGGACGCGGACGGCAACCTCCTCTACCTGCCGGAATTGTATATCGACAGCCCGAACATCGGCGCGTACACGCACCCGAAGTGGATTCATCTGGCGGTCAGCGAGGCCAGGGAAGTGACGGACGGCGATACGCCGAAGAGCAGGGATCAGTGCTACGCCGAACTGCGCAATGCTGCCCAAACGGAATATGAAAACGGCTGCGACCTGCCCACGGTGACGCTCAAGGTGGACTTCGTCAACTGCGCCGATACCGAGGAATACCGGCAGTACGGGTTCCTTCAGAACATCTTTCTTGGCGACAGCGTGCGCGTCGTCGCCCGGCGCATCGGGGTGGAAGTTTCCCTGCGCATGACGCAGTACACCTACGACTGCCTGACGCAAAAGTACACCGCCGTAACGCTGGGCACCTCCGCGGACACGCTGGAGGGCAGTATGATCTCCGCGCGGCAGCTGGCCAGCGGGTCCATCACCGGCATGAAGCTGGCGCTCAACTCCGTGGGCAGCGGCCAGCTGCAAAGCGGTTCGGTCGGATCGCTCCAGATCAAAAACGCGGCCATCAGCGGCGCGCATATTCAGGACGCCTGCATCACCCGCGCCCACATCGCAGAGGCGCTCATCGACACGTTAAACGTGAACGCGCTTGCCGCCGTGACGGCCAGAATCAAGGAGCTGGCCGCGGGCAGCGTCACGGCCGACGACCTCTACGCCTCCGTGGCCATGATCGCCGCGGCGCAGCTGACCACGGCCAATATCGTGAGCGCGGACATCCGCTGGGCGGACATCGAGGCGCTCACCGCCAGCATCGCACAGATCAGCAAAGCGCAGATCACCGCCGCCGCCATCGACGAGGCCAACATCGACTGGGCGGCCATCACCACGCTTACGGCGGCCACGGCGGAGATCGTCAAGGCACAGATGCGGACCGCCGATATCGACTGGTCGCACATCAAGGACCTGGCCACCGATACCGCCGTCATCACCCAGGGCACGGCGGGGGAGCTCTACATCGCGCGGCTGGCCGTGACCGAGGCGA
>JAHZHX010000094.1 GCA_019420065.1 Clostridiales bacterium
GTTTCTGGGCGCGCGTGAATGCCAGGCCTATGTGGAGCCTTGCGTTTATGGCGAGGGTGCAGGCTATTACGACGATTTGCCGCAGTTGAGCTTTGGCGTGATGTATCATGGTGTCACCTATGCGGATGAAGCCTATTCGGAGCAGACGAAGGGCAGAATGACGGTGAATCTGTGGCGGCCTGTGATGCAAAACGGTGTGATACGTTTTTTGCGGCCGGAGGATTGCCCTATGCATAAGCCGGTAAAGGAGATGGATATGAAGCGCTTTGATGGGCAAAAAGGGAATTTCACTGCGATAGAACAAGCGGAGGAGGTGAACTGATGGGACTGTTGCAAAAGGCGGTCGAGACCTATGACGCGATGTCGGGCCTGGCTGGGCGCTACGAAGAGGGGAAGGAGCCGCTTGCGCCCGTTGGGCACATGGTTACCAAGGCGCAGATTGAGATCACGCTGGATGCGGACGGCGGCTTTGTGGAGGCCAGAGCAGCGGATAAGGACAGGAAAATCATTATTCCGGTGACGGAAGCTTCTGCCGGAAGAACCAGCAGCCCGGCAGCGCATCCGCTGTGCGAGCAGCTGGGGTATCTGCTGGGAGCGGATCCGACAAAGAAAAAGCTGTATGCCGAGCAGCTGAAAGCGTGGGAAGAGTCTGCTTATAGCCATCCCAAATTGAAGGCGATTCTGGCATATGTGACAAGCGGAGCCATGCAGGACGATCTGGAAAGGGAAGGCTTGCTGAAATATGACGGGGACAAGCTGAATAATGAGAAGGACATGGTTTGCTGGCGCGTTATTGGCTTGGAGCGGGGCAGCGGGCCGGTATGGACGGATATTGACCTAATGAAAGCCTATGCCGGTTATTATCAGGCAAATCAGCAGCAGGAAAAACAGTTGTGCATGCTTTCTGGCGAGCGAGCCGTGATAACACAGCAGCATATGAAAGGCGTTTTCTCGTTTAATGGCAATGCAAAGATCATTTCTGCGAATGATTCGCACAATTTTACCTATCGCGGGCGTTTTGAAGAACCGGAAGAAGCTGCGAGCATAGGGTACATTGCCTCGCAGAAGGCGCATAATGCGCTGAAATGGCTCGTCAGCAATCAGGGAACTGTTCAGGGTGGTCGCGCCTTCGTTTGCTGGAATCCGCATGGAATAGAAATGCCTAAGCATACAATGCCTTTCGGTTACCGTGCCAGCGGCGCGGAGGCCATACCTGATTATAAGTCTTATCAGGAAGAGTTGCGCAAAAGGCTGGCCGGTTATCGCGCGGTGCTGCCGCAGCATGAGCAGGTCATTATTGCGTCCTTTGACGCTGCTACGACGGGGCGCTTGGCGGTGGTTTACTACAACGAACTTCAGGCGTCCGACTTTCTTCAGCGCCTGGCTTTTTGGGATGAAAGCTGCTGCTGGCGGGATAACCGCTGGGGCGTATCGTCGCCGCCGCTGAAAAAAATTGTGGATACAGCCTTCGGCACGTTCCGCGGCGACAGCGGAAAGATGGTTACGGACGATAAGGTGCTTGCCATGCACATGCAGCGCTTGATAAGCTGTCGGATCGATCAGGCGGCGCTGCCGCGTGATATATTGTATGCCATTGTGCGGAAAATGGAAAATCTGCAAATCTATCCTGCTCAGGGACAAAACAGCATTCGCGACGAACTGCTGTTTACCGCTTGCGCGGTTATTCGAAAATATCATATGGATCATGCAAAGGAGGAATTTGCTTTGGCTTTGGAACCGGCGCGGAAAGACCGCAGCTACCAGTTTGGCCGCCTGCTGGCGGTCATGGAGAAGATCGAACGCGATACCTACGATATGAATGAGCAGCGCGAAACCAACGCGATTCGCATGCAGGCCATGTTTGTGCGCAGGCCTGGTTATGCGGCCAAGGTGGTCATGGACACGCTCAAGAGCGCTTATTATCCCAGGCTCCGGCCGGGACAGCGCGTTTTCTATGATAAGCTGATAGGCGAAATCATGGAGCAGCTGTCCGAATTTGGTGAAAATGAGTATAACAAACCGTTGAGCGAGACTTATTTGCCGGGGTATTACTTGCAGAAAAATGCGCTTTGGGCTAAAAAAGATCAACAAATGACGGAGGATGAAGAAAATGACGCTTGAAAACAAAATTGACTTTGCTGCCCTCGTATCCGTAAAAAATGCCAATCCGAACGGCGATCCTCTCAACGGCAACCGCCCGCGCACCGATTATGACGGCTATGGCGAAATTTCTGATGTGTGCATCAAGCGCAAGCTGCGTAACCGCATGCAGGATATGGGTCATGCTATTTTTGTACAGTCTGACGACAAGGCGGATGACGGGGCCATCAGCTTAAAGGATCGTGCCAAGCCCTTGGAGAAAATCAAGAGCCAGGAGGAGTTTGCCCGGCAGGCCTGCGAAAAATGGCTAGACGTGCGTTCCTTTGGCCAGGTTTTCGCTTTTAAAGGGTTTGGCTGCGCGTCCGTCGGCGTGCGCGGCCCGGTGTCCATTCATCAGGCGGTCAGCATTGATCCGGTTGATGTGATTTCCATGCAGATCACCAAGAGTGTCAGCGGCGAGCGCAAAAGCGAGAGCGAGCGCGGCAGCGATACCATGGGGATGAAGCACAGCATCCGCTTCGGGTTATACGAAATAAAAGGCTCCATCAATGTGCAGCTGGCGGAAAAGACGGGCTTCACGGCGGAGGACGCCCAGGTAATCAAGGAAGCGCTGCGCACGCTGTTTGTCAATGATGCTTCCGCGGCGCGGCCGGACGGCTCCATGGAGGTCGTCCGTGTTTACTGGTGGGAGCACAACTGCAAGGATGGACAGTATTCTTCCGCAAAGGTGCATCGGCTGCTGAGGGTAACGCCAAAGGTTGAAACGCCGGCTTCTGCGGAGGACTATCAGATTGAGTTGGAATCCCTTCCTGAGCTTTCCTGCCAGGTGATTGAGGGAATGTAATGGAACGCGAACTGCTGCAGCTGTCCGGCATACAGCATTTTGCCTACTGTCCGAGGCAATGGGCGTTGATTCATATTGAACAGCAGTGGCATGAAAATGAACGCACTGCGGATGGGCATATTTTTCATGAACGCGCGCATAACGGCCCGGAACATGAGCTGCGCGGCGATATGCTGGTATTGCGCGGATTGCGGGTGTTCTCGGAAAAATTAGGCGTGAGCGGCATTTGCGATGTGGTGGAATTTCGCCGGGATGCGCATGGCGTGACGCTCCATGGCTATGAGGGACAGTGGCAGCCATATCCGGTTGAATATAAACGCGGAGAACCCAAGCAGCATGATGCGGATCGCTTGCAGCTTTGTACCCAGGCCATGTGTCTGGAAGAAATGCTGCTGTGCAGCATTCCGGAAGGCTGTCTGTTTTACGGCGAAACCTGGCGGCGGGAGAAAGTTGTGTTTGACGCGTCTCTTCGCATGCGGGTCACGGATATGCTTAGGCAAATGCAGGCTTATTTTCTTGCAGGGCATACGCCCAAGGCAGCGCCAACGCGTGGCTGCAATGCTTGTTCGTTGCGGGAGCTTTGCCTGCCCAAGCTGCATCGGTCATTGAAGGTAGCAGACTACATTGAAAGGCAGCTGGGAGATAATACATGAGAAAACTGCTCAATACGCTCTATGTCACTACCGACGACCGATATCTTTCGTTAAAAAATGATAACGTGGTCGTCAGTGCGGGCGACGAGGTTATTGCGCGTTTCCCGCTTATCAATCTGGAAGGCATTGTAACCTTTGCTTATCCTGGGGCAAGTCCGGCATTGATGGGGGCCTGCGCCCAGCGGGGAATACAGCTGTCCTTTCTGACGCCCAATGGCCGCTTTCTGGCGCGGGTGAATGGAATGACGCAGGGAAATGTGCTGTTGCGCCGGGAACAATACCGCATTGCTGACAGCGACGCGCGCAGTTGCGCTGTTGCCAGAAATATGATTGTTGGCAAAATTTATAATTGCCGCTGGGTGCTGGAACGCGCTTTACGCGACCATGGGCTGAGAGTGAAGCAGGAACAAATCAAAAGTGTATCCAACCGGCTGAAAGAAACCATAACGCAGGTACGTCATACGGCAGAGCTGGAGTCCCTTCGCGGCTTGGAGGGAGACGCTGCGATGCTTTATTTCAGCGTTTTTGACGAACTGATTCTCAATCAGAAGGCGGATTTCATTTTTGACGGGCGCAACCGCCGTCCGCCGCAGGACAATGTCAACGCCATGCTTTCCTTTGCCTATTCGTTGTTGGCCAGCGAATGCGCCGCTGCGCTGGAATCGGTGGGACTGGATGCGTATGCCGGATTCCTTCACCGCGATAGGCCTGGGAGAAAATCTCTTGCCCTGGATCTTGAGGAAGAACTGCGCGCTCCTTTTGCTGACCGGTTTGTGCTGACGCTTATCAACAACCGGATGATTCGTGACAAGCATTTTGAGCGGCAGGAAAACGGCGCGGTTTTTCTGAACGAGGAGGGAAGAAAGCTGCTGCTCAAGGCATGGCAGGAAAAGAAAAGGGAGGTTATTACACATCCTTATCTCGAAGAGAAGCTGCCATGGGGGCTTGTTCCTTATGTTCAGTCGCTCTTGCTTGCGCGGCATATTCGCGGCGATACCGAGGCGTATCCTCCGTTCCTGTGGAAATAGCGGGTATGTTCAATAACGGGGGCAAAAATGCTTATTCTAATTACCTATGATGTAAATACCACGACCTCCGCGGGCCGGCGAAGACTTCGTCAGGTATCCAAGCTGTGCGTTGCGCATGGCACGCGGGTGCAGAATTCCGTGTTTGAATGCGTTCTTGATAATGCGCAGTACAAAATGCTGCGTCACGAATTGGAGCATGTCATCGATGCCGCATGCGACAGCCTGCGTTTTTATACCCTTGGTAATCATTATCAGGGCAAGGTTGACCATGTGGGAGCGAAACCAACTTATGAAATAGAGGGTAATCTGATTTTGTAGAAAAGACGCCTTCAGTAGTTGGTGCGAGGTTGAAGCATGCATCTTTTCTCCTGGGGGTTCGCACCTTTTTTGCGCATTCATAATGCATAAATGCGCTTGGGTTTTGTACGGGTTATAAACTGCAACAATTAATGCAGGAATACAACTATCAGAAAGTGCCAGTTTTTAGAAGAAGAAACTGGTAATTTCTGCTGTCCCACCTCGCCCGAGGTGGGTGGATTGAAATTATTTGTCGCCGGAATGGCGGCGCACGCGCGACGTCCCACCTCGCCCGAGGTGGGTGGATTGAAATTCCGATGATGACGGGATTTTGCGCGACGG
>JAHZHX010000095.1 GCA_019420065.1 Clostridiales bacterium
AGTCTAACACTCCCCTCCACGGTAAAGTCCATCGGCGAGAGTGCATTTGAAAGCGCTTGGTGCCAAGAGCTCTATCTGGGCGGCAAAGTGGAAAGCATCGGCCCGCGCGCCTTTGCCAAAACCTCGCTGAACTATATGGTATTCGATCTCTACGCTCCCATTGATATTGCCCCGGATGCGTTCGTCGAGACCTACCTGGCCGACCTTGATCTGCCATGGGACAGCTCCTTTGAGAACCGCGACGCATATGCGGAGCTGCTGAAGGATCAGTGCCCGGACTGCACCGTCTGGATCAACAACCCCGACAGCGGCGGCGTGGCGGAGTATCCGGTCAACAAGTCGGAGATCACGACCATTGAAAACGGCGTGTGGACGGTATATAACGGCGATCAGAAGGATCTGACCGTCTGGACGGCTTATGACGAAATCGATGTCACCGCGCTGGGCGACGGCCTGTTCAAGGGCAACCAGAGCATCCGCTCCTTCTATCCCCACCATTGCGGCTGGTTCACCACCATTGGCAACGAGGCCTTCGCCGACAGCAGCGTGGAATATGTGGAGCTGTTCGGCTCCATCACCACTATCGGCGATGAGGCCTTCCGCAACTGCATGAATATCACCGAGCTATCCCTGCCCGAATCGCTGACCAGCATCGGCTCCGGCGCGTTCAAGGGCTGCACGGGCGTCACCGAGCTGACCCTGCCCGCATCCCTGACCAGCGTTGGCTCCGGCGCGCTGGAGGACTGCACGAATCTCAAAAAGCTCGTTGTGCGCTGCGATCCCTCCATCCTTCCGGCGGACATGGTCGATGTGCTGGCGAACGTCGACGAACTCTACATCTCCGCTGACGCGACCACAGAGCAGGTGCGCACGCTGTCCGAGCTGATTGGCCGCCCCTGGTACGATCCGGTTCCCCGCGAAGGCGAGCAGAGCGCGTTTGTACGCATGCCCTACGAGCCGCTGCCAGGCGATGACTTCTGGTACGACGAAGAGTATAGCCGCCTGGATGCCTATCAGGGCTACGAGCTCAACCTGATCCTGCCCCGTGAGATCGATGGCGTGCAGCTGTCGATGATCGGCGGCGCCATGATGACCCGCGCCAGCTACGGCGACAACTATGATGTGGAACTTCCGGTTCGCTCCCTCGTGATTCCTGAAACCTACACGGAGATTCCCTACTATGCCTTTGAAAACTGCGAAACGCTGGAGACGGTGGTCTGCTACGCACCCATCGAAAACCTTCCGGACTGCTTATTCAAGGGCTGTACCAACCTGCGCGAGGTGATCTTCGTAGGCGGCGTGCGCAATCTGGGCATGTATCTCTTTGACGGCTGCGAAAGTCTTGAGACGGTTTACCTCGGCGGATACGTCCAAGACATCAGCGAATATGCCTTCCTGAATGAGGATCAGAGCGAGGCCTTCCGCTTAGAGGATTGCATCACCGATCCAGCGCAGATGCCCGATGTGGACGCGCTGCTGGCGGCTGTAAAGTGTGACCCGATGCCTACGCCCGACCCCACAGCGACGCCTGCGCCCGCCATGCCCATCGGCGACGAGGGCAGGGCCTACTTCGGCACATGGCAGGCGGAAACCATGGACATGGGTGGCGTGGTATTCAACGTCGCTGACATGGGCATGGTCATGGAGCTCACGCTGAATGCCGATGGCGTGGCCTCCATGTACGACGGCGAATCTACCGATGCCGCCACATGGACGCTCGTGGACGGTACTGCCTATATCGACGGCACGACGCTTACGCTGACCGAGGATAACAGACTCTGCATGGAAGAGGATGGTGTGAAGCTGTATTTTGTGCCCGCAAGACAGACGGATGGGCCGCTTCCAACGTCTGAACCGACAGAGACGGTGACAGGGTTGGAGGATTATACCGGCACATGGCACGCTTGCTATCTTGTGACGGGCGGCATGACCGGCGATCCCCGTAGCCTGATGAATCTGGAGATCACGCTGACGCTGAACGAAGACGGAACAGGGATACTGACTTTCCCGGAGCCTGAAGAAAAGCTGTGGTATCAGGATGCGGCAAGCGGCGCTGTGTTCTTTGGCGACGGCGGCGATGCACCGGATATGCCGCTGACGCTGCTGGAGCATGGATTCCTGCGATATGGCAGCGCTGCTGGCGATGGCAATGCGTTGGGTGGGTACATCATTTTCAGCCAGGACGAAAATGCCGAGTGGACGCCGGAATTTGTGAATGAACCGCTTGTTTCAGCTACGCAGCCCCCTTCCGCATCGGTCATTGCTGGGGACGGCGCTGAGGAGGAGCGACTGGAACGCAAATTCATCTGCATCAGCGCCGATGTGAACGGCTATGCGATGGATGCGGCCATGTTGGGCGGCGAATATTCCATGACGTTCCACGCCAATGGCACGATGGATTTCGTCATGGTCGGAACGCTGATCCCGAATCTGAGCTGGATGCAAGGTGAGGGTGTGTATGTGATTGATTATTATGGAACGCCGCTGGAGGCAACCCTGACAGAAGAAGGATTCGACTTGAACTACTTCGATTCCATGCTGATGCACTTCACAGCGGAAAAAGAATGACGAGGTGAGAAAATAATGTCTACTAAAGCCTACAATTGCCCCGCCTGTGGCGCGCCGCTTGCCTTTAATGCGCAGAGTGGAAAGATGGAATGTGCCTCCTGCGGCAACGCGTTTGACACCGAGGCGATGGAAGTCCTGTCCACCGCGGAAAACCGGGAGAAGATTTCCTTTGAAAATGCCGCGCAGAACTTTGAAGAAAACGAGAGCGGCGTGCAGGCCTATGCCTGCAAGAACTGCGGCGCAGAGCTGATGACCGAGGACACCACCACCGCCGCCTGCTGCCCCTACTGCGGAAGCCCGACCGTGCTGCCCGACCGGCTGGCAGGCGGCGTGAAGCCGGAATGGATCGTGCCGTTCAAAATCACCTGCGCGCAGGCGCAGCAGCAGTTCAACGACTACTTCAAGGGCAAGCGCCTGCTGCCCAACCTGTTCCTCGAGGGGCGCAACCGCATTTCCGAGATGCGCAAGCTGTATGTGCCGTACTGGCTATTCGGCTGCGGCGCGGAAGCGGATATACTCTACGACGCAGAAAAGGTTCACACAGAACGGCGCGGAGACTGGGAAATCACCCGCACGGAGCACTACCTTGTGCGCCGCTACGGCCATATGCGGTTTGAGAATATTCCGGTGGACGGCAGCGTGAAGCTGGATGACAAGATCGCTGAGTCCATCGAGCCGTATGACATGAGCGAAGCCATTCCCTTTGAGGCGGCTGTGCTGGCGGGCGCGATGGCCGACCGCGCCGACGCAGAGCAGGGTGAATGCGAAAAGCGCGCCGTAGAGCGCGTGGAACACAGCGTATCCGCCGCGATTCGTGATACAGTTAGAGGCTACGACACAGTTATGGAACGCAGCAAGTCCATCTACACCTCTGATGGTACCGCCGTCGCCGCGCTGATGCCCGTATGGCTCATGACCACGGTCAAGGAGAATAAAACCTACACCTTCGCCGTCAACGGTCAGACGGGCAGCCTGACCTGCGACGTGCCGACAGACAAGAAGAAGGCGGTTCTCTGGGGCGGAGGAATTTTCGCCGTACTGTTCGCACTCGTGGCTGCCATACTGTCGCTGATTGATGCGATGGGCAGCGGCACGCTGCTGATGGGCGGAATTTTCGCGCTGATTGTGGCGGTGTGTGCCGTGGGCGTGATGAAGGGCAAGCTCCATCAGGCCGCGCGTCAGAGCGCCGCTGCCGATTATCTGGTCGATGGTTCATTTGTATTGGATGTGAATTTCGACCAATTCCTGTATGCTGAAACGAAAAAGCGCAAAATCGAAACCAACACGCAGAAGAAATAACAGGAGGACAAACGCATGGGATTGATTGCAGCGGGCCTGAATGCTGTCGGCGGAACGCTGGCCAGCCAATGGAAAGAGTATTTTTATGTGGACGCTCTGCCGGATAACGTGCTTGCGACGAAAGCAGCGAAAAAGACCAAGGGACGCTTCGGCGGCAGCCGCTTTGAGGATGACAACGTTATTTCCGACGGCTCTGTGATCGCCGTGGCCGATGGTCAGTGCATGATGATCGTGGATCAGGGAAAGGTCGTGGACTTCTGCGCCGAGCCCGGAGAGTACATCTTTGATTTGAACGGTGAGCCCAGTCTGTTCTATGGCGCTTTCGATAGCGACAAGGCCATGATGCTTTTGAAGGAAACGTTTGATCGCTTTTCCTTTGGCGGGCAGGCGGGCAAGGATCAGCGGGTGTATTTCTTCAACACCAAGGAAATTCTCGGCAACAAGTACGGCACGCCCAGCGCCGTCCCCTTCCGCGTTGTAGATTCAAACATTGGGTTGGACGTGGATATTTCCATCCGCTGCTTTGGTGAATACAGCTATCGCATTGTAAATCCCATGCTGTTTTACACCAATGTCTGCGGCAACGTGGAGGAAGATTACACCCGCGACCAGATTGACAGCCAGCTTAAGAGCGAGCTGCTGACGGCGCTTCAGCCCGCATTTGCGAAAATTTCGGAGATGGGCATTCGGTACAGTGCTCTGCCCGGGCACACGCTGGAGATTGCACGAGCGCTTAACGAGGTGCTTTCGGAAAAGTGGACGAATCTGCGCGGTGTAGAAATCGTGTCCTTCGGCGTGAATTCTGTCAAGGCCTCCGAAGAGGATGAAGCCATGATCAAAGAGCTCCAGCGCAACGCCGTTTTCCGCAATACCAATATGGCTGCGGCGCATCTGGTAGGCGCACAGGCACAGGCCATGCAGGACGCAGCAAAGAATACCGGCGGCGCATTTACTGGATTTATGGGCATGAACATGGCCCAAGGCAGCGGTATGAATGCTGCGCAGCTATTTCAGATGGGCGCGCAGCCGCAGAACACTTCAGCACCTAAAGAAACCACACGAAGCTGGAAGTGTACCTGCGGGGCGACGGTCACCGGCAAATTCTGCCCCGAGTGCGGTTCCAAGAAGCCAGAGCCGGTAGGCAACGCCTGGAAATGCGCCTGTGGAGCGACGGTCACTGGCAAGTTCTGTCCTGAGTGTGGTTCCCCTAAACCAGCGGATGAAGGCTGGACTTGCTCCTGCGGAGCGGTGAACAAGGGCAAGTTTTGCGCGGAATGCGGCGCAAAGAAGCCCGCAGGCGCGCCTCTCTACCGCTGCGACAAATGCGGCTGGTCACCTGCCGATCCGAAGAATCCGCCCAAATTCTGCCCCGAATGCGGCGATCCATTCGACGCTC
>JAHZHX010000096.1 GCA_019420065.1 Clostridiales bacterium
CTTCCACGCCGTCTTGTATTCGTTCCGGTTCGCCCCGATCTGCTCCACCAGCTCCAGCGGGTTGCCGAACTCGTCGTACGTCAGCTCCTGCGCGCACAGGTTCGTGTTCCCCTGCATCACGGTGTACCGCGCAGGACGGTTGGCAAAGTCGTACTCGTAGTACGTCTGCCGGCCCAGATTCTCGTCCCGCTCGCAGGCGACCTGCCCGTTCGCGCCGTAATCGTACCGGCACTGGACAGGCTCGCCATTATATTGCAGCGCCGTCACGCGTTTGAACCCGTCGTAGCTGTAATTCGCCTTCGCCCCGTTGCCGTAGGTCACGCTTTGCAGCGTGCCGTCCGGGTTGTAGGCATTGGTCGAGAGCGTCTGCGTCCCCACCTTCACCGTGGTCGGACGGCCCGCCTTGTCATAGGCGAAGGTGTACTTCACGTCGCAGGCATCGCCCGTGGTGTTGTGCGAGACCTCGCTCAGCCGGTCGTTCTGGTAGGCGTAGGCGTTCTTGTAGTTCTTCCCGTCCGCCGCGGCCGCGACCGCCGTCACGCGCTTGAGCTTATCGTAGGTATAGTTGACCTTCTGACCCTTCGGGTCGGTCACGCTTTTCAAGGTTCCCAGGCTGAGGTCAATATCGCTGCTGACCGTCTTCCCACGCGCGTCTGTCCGCGACGCCGCATAGTTCTTATTCGACGTGTATGCCGTGGTTCCTGCAAGAATGATGGCGTTATCGCTGCTTTTTGTTACCTGACCGATCAGGTTGCCCTTGTCGTCGTAGCTGTATGTGGTCGCCGTGCCGCTGGGCGTGGTATCGCTGCGCAGCAGGTGCTTTTTGCGCTCCGCGTCGGTTGTGCCATAGGTCTGGGTATACGTCGCGTCCGTACCGCGCCCGTAGGGACGGTACGTCAGAAGGTTATTGAAGCCGTCATACGTCGCGTAGCACTTGGCGCTGGAAAGATCCGTCGCGCTGAGCACGTTGCCCTTGCCGTCGTAAACGTAGGTCTTGCCGAACTGCTCCTTGTACAGATAAAGCCCGTCAAACTCGGTATAGTTGATGTTGTCCTGGTAGTCCACGCTGAAGCGGATCCCCGTATAATTGCACGGCGCGGTCACCATGCCCGCCGCCAGCTGCCAGTCCGTCCATTCCTCGCTCCACTGGATAGGCGCCGCATCCATATAGGTGCTCGTGTTCGTCTTCAGGAACGATACCCGGATCGACAGGCATTTCGCTTCCCCGCGCAGGGGCTTGGTATAGGTCAGCGCCCAGCCGCCGGCGGCGTACACATCCCCGGCATTGCCCACCGCCGCAATGTCCTGATACATGCCCTTGGCCGAACCCCGCCCGCCGCCATATATGCGCATCACATTGGCGGACAGACCCTGCGGACGCTGCCCGGTCGCGGAGGAATATACCTTGTCCGCGCCGCCGTTGGCCGCGTTGGCCGTCCAGAAGCTCGGCACGGCGTTGGTATTGAAGGAGAAATCGCCGTTTTGCAGCATGTTATAGGCGTTGGCGACTGGGCCCTCCTCCAGCTGCGTGCAGTCAAAGAACGCGCTCCCCGTGCCGCCTCCTGCCATCAGACGCACCTGAACCGCCGTGCTCGCGCTGTCCGCAGGCAGCGTAAAGGGCACGCTGATGCGCCGCCACATGCCGCTGCTCTGGCGCGTGGGGCCATCCACCGTCACATCCGCCCCCGCGCTGTTTTTATAAGTCACGCGCAGGCAGCCGTTCGCGCCGTCCAGCGTGGTCAGATAGGATGAAAAGGTATAGGTTTTCCCCTTAGTCAGATTGACGGTCTGATACGCCGTCTGATAGCCCGCGCTGTTATGGCGGACGATACGCAGGCTCTTGGGACCCATGTACGCGCGGGTTGTGGAATAGCTGTAGGAGCCGATGGAGCTGTTCAGCGCCTGTTCCGTCCAGAAACCGGCGTTTTCCATGTCGTGGCCCTGCAGCAGGTTGCATACCACGCGCTGCATACGCGACACGGTATCAGGATGATTCACCGGCGAGGAGGCCGAATACTGCGCAAAGGAGGCATAGCCCAGCCCGTCGTTGACCGATACCACGTTGCCGTAGTCGTTGAAATGATAAATGAGCTTTTTGCCCTCCGACAGCGCCGTGCCCGCAGCATTGGGAACCAGGTCGGTCACAGTGGTCATACAGTCGCCATAAGTATATTTGCGGCCGCCCAGCTTGGTACTGCCGTTTAAGATCTCCACCCGCGCCACGCGATAGGGGCCGCCTGCCCGAGCAGACGTGTAAGTATAGGCAAGCTTCAGTCCGTCGGCATTGGTCACACTTTCCAGCAGTCCCAGACTGTTATAAGTATACGCCGCTGCGCTGGTACCGCTCACGCCTTCAAGGTGCGTGATCTGCGTCAAGCGGCCATTGGCATCATACGCAAAGCTGCACATGCTCTCGCTATAACCGGGAGGCGTGATGCTTTTCAGGCGGCCGTCATAGGCAAACGCCGTACTGCGCCCCGCGCCGTCCTTCGCAGCTGTAATGCGCCGAGCGGCATCGCTGGTCAGGATCATCATATTGCCGCAGGCGTCGGCAACGCTTTTCAGCATTTTGACATTATCATAGTTCTCGCCAAATTCAGCTGTCGGCAAATCAAAGAGCATAACGGAATCGCCCTTGTCCGTGATCCGGCACTCGCTGCCGGAAATCGTCAGCGTCAACCCTAAACCGGACAGGTCCTGCCATACGCCGTCCTTCTGCTTGAAATGATGGCGCGTGCCGTCGCCGTCCATGTATACATAATACAGCACGCTGCCCGTATTGTCCGTCAGCGTTTCCCGATGCAGCGTTTGCTGCAAGCTGGTTTTCCAGCCATTGCCCATACCAAACGGATCCTTATCATAATAGCAGGAATTATAATAATGCGCTGCGGATACAGGCATCAGATTACCGGTAGTAGTAAAATCGCTGTGTTCAAAGATCAAATTGCCATTATACAGGCTTACATAGCCCGTACCGGCACGCCCGGCAGACTGCTGTTCATAAGCCAAATAATCTTCCAGACCCGCCAGGCTAACATAGTTGATCGTTACATAGGGCTTATTGCCGGCATGATCGCCACTGTACAGATTGACCGCCGCGCTGCCGCCAACCTCAAGCGCTACGCCGTAATTAACCCCCGCGTACCACTTGCGCACCAGGTTCGAAATATCAAAAGAATATTCCGTGTTCGCAGCCGTCATATATACATAATCGGCTGCATGGCCGTTCAGCGCAGGAGCATTATTATAAGTAATGCCCGCAGCGGACCACGAAGCCAGCACCTCGCGCAGATATACGCTCGCGCCAGTCGTGGGATTTACACTCAGGCCATAGCTGTTGGCCGCCGCTGTACGCACCGTCAGCATCGCTTTTGTAATATAATAAGAAGAATCGATCTGCGGCAAACTGGAATCCAGAAAACGGATAAAAGCTTTGCTGACACCAAAACTGCTGTGCTGGTTGCTGACGCGCAGCACCTCATTGGCCGCATTCTGCACCGTGTCCGGCTGCATACTGGTAACATAATTATCCTCCAGCGCGCCGGTTTGCTTTTTGGTAATCACCGCCGGATCAAGAATTACCGGGAACTGCGCCTGTTCCAGCCATTCGGCCGCAGGCGTATAAGTAATGCGCCATAGATCGCGCACCGCCGGGCAAGGCTGCATTGCAACTGCTACCTGACCAACGCTGTTTTTACCGGCATCCGTCATAAACGGCGACGGGAACACATAAGGCACATCACCGTTTTTCGCAACCAACTGAATTTCTCCGTTCAGCAGTTTTGGAATCATGCCATACGTTTTCAGCAACACCGTCACCGACTGAGCCGCCTGGCGATTTTCCATGATCCATTCATCCTTGAAAGAATCGCTTTTCATCCGGCATACAAGAGATACACCCGGGAGAATATTTTCGTACCTCGCTTCACTGTCCAGCCGATCCAGCACATCGCGGCGGCGATCATCTTCAGCATGTTCCGCACACGAGCAAGGCACAGCAATCGGTTCAGCATTGCTGGCATTTTCCACACGCCAGGCAATCGTATAGCCGTCGCGATTCTCCAACCGTACCATTTCAGACGCATCAGCAGATTTCAGCGTCAGCTGCAGATCCGGATTTCGTTTATTGCGCAGGAATGTATCCTCACCATTTTGACGCAGTTCCAGCGTGTTGTCGATTTCCTGCCAGCGTCCGTTCTTATCGCGGCTATGAACTTTTTCGGGATACAGTACCGCCTGGTAAAGTCCCCGGCCAAGACTAAAAATCTTCCCAGCCTGCGTACGCTTGTCCGTTTCCTCACGGCCAGGCATTTTCTTCATCTCATCAGCAGTAACCATGCGAGCAGCCGCTTTGTTCAAAAGCGCCTTGCCGCATTCAGATTTCAATATTTCTTTCATTATTTTCCTTTCAAATCATATACTTTTATTGTGGAAGTATGAAAAAAGCAGGCGCGATTTATCGCCCTGCCGCCGTCTATGAAAGCATCTTCCCGCTGCTTTCAATCACTGTTATCAATTCTGATATCTCAGCCCCTCAAACGCATCCCTCCCTCCTTTTTGAAAAGCAAAAGGCGCTCGCCTGCTGGCGAACACCCTTTGACGATGATACTATAACATATCTTTTTGCGACACACAATGTCACTTTTTCACTCAATTCTGCGTCTTTGCGCTGCTTTTTGCGATATACATCTTTGGTTTTTGTCCATACCCTTCAAACGCCGCCGTGCTCCCCTTCTCGCTTGGCAAGAATTCTTTCAATATCTGCTGGACAGCATTCCCCCAGACGCCATCCAGAATACAGGATTGAATCAATCTCTTTTTCTGCAAAAGCTTACTTCTCGCCAAAAACGCTCTTTCATTCTGTCCTATTTGATATTGCAATTTAGATTACAAAATTTTTTTGATTTTTTTCTTGTTTGCTATTGCATAATTTCCCCACCCGTGCTATAATACATAACTGTGACCGGGCAGAGAACATTAGTATGGTTTACAGAATAGTCTGTTCGTACTGGTACTCTCAAAGCTTGGGACACAAAAGGTAGTTAATGATGAATCTGCACAAAATTCATCGAGAAGATTTGGGGCATTAGCACAGTTGGTAGCGCGCGACATTCGCATTGTCGAGGTCAGGGGTTCGACTCCCCTATGCTCCAC
>JAHZHX010000097.1 GCA_019420065.1 Clostridiales bacterium
TGGCAGATAGCCTTCAGGCCGTTGCGGATTTCATTCAGCTGGGCACAGCATCGCCGGAAGAAACGCCTGCACAGTACGTTGACAGTACGCCGCCCAAGCACACCGCGCCTCAAATCACCATCGATCAGGTGCGCACGCTGCTGGCCGAAAAGAGCGGCGAGGGCAAGACGCAGGCCGTCAAGGCGCTTTTGTACAAGTACGACGCGGGCAAGCTCTCGGGGGTGAAGCCGGAGGATTACGCCGCACTCATGGAGGAGGCAAGGAAACTGTAATGCCGGATACACACGCAAGATTTTCTCCCTCGGCGGCCAACCGCCGCATCCATTGCCCGCCTTCCCTGCTGCTGGAAGAGCAGTTTGAAGAGGGCGAGAGCGTATACGCCGCCGAGGGCACAGCAGGCCACGCGCTGGCCGAGCACCTGATTCGCAAGTACTTAAAGCAGCGCACCACCCGGCCTACGTCCGAATACTACAGGGACGAGCTGCTGGAAGCGGTGGATGAGTATGTGTCCTTCGTCATTGGCGAAATCGAAGATGCTCGCCGGGAATGCCAAAGCCCCGTGCTGCTGGTAGAACAGCGCATCGACGCTTCCGAGTATGTGGACGGCTGCTTCGGCACAGCGGACATGGTCATCATCACCGATAAGGTTGCCCACGTCATCGACCTGAAGCTGGGCAAGGGCGTGGAGGTTCACGCGGAGGAAAACCCGCAGCTTATGATCTACGGGCTGGGTGTGCTGCACATGGCGGAGGCGCTCTACGATATTGAAACGGTGCGCATGACCATCTTCCAGCCGCGCCTTGGCAATTCCTCCACGTGGAGCGTTTCGCCCGAATACCTGAAGCGCTGGGGCAACGAAGTGCTTCGTCCTGCCGGTGCGCAGGCGCTCATCGGCGCAGGCGATTTCTCCGCTGGCACATGGTGCCGCTTCTGCCGCGCCCGAACCCAGTGCCGCGCCTGTGCGGAAAGCTATCTGGCGCTTGCCAAAATGGATTTCCGTCAGCCCGCGCTGCTGTCCGACGCGGAAATTTCTGAGATTATCGGCAAGGCGGACGAGCTGTCCAAGTGGGCGGCGGACGTGTACGCCTTCGCGCAGGACGAGGCTGTCAACCACGGCAAGGCGTGGCCCGGCTTCAAGGTGGTCGAAGGCCGCAGCATCCGCAAATATACGGACGAAGCCGACGTGGTGCAGGCAGCGACCGCCGCCGGTTACAAGGACATCTACAAGAAAACCCTGATCGGTATTGGCGAGATGGAGAAGCTCATGGGCAAGGAGCAGTTCCGCTCCATCCTCGGCCAGTATGTTACGAAACCCCATGGCAAGCTGACGCTGGTGCCGGAATCCGACCGGCGCGAGGCCGTCACTGCCAGCACCGCCCAAGAGGACTTCGGAGGGAAGGGCTTTAGCCCTGACTAACGAGAGCAAATTGAAAATTTGCCGAGTGTAGGTGCGAATTGGCTTAAGGCAATTCGCACCCGGAGATTATGGAGGTATGAAGAAGATGAGTAGCTTTTCCAATCCCAAGAAGGTCATGATCCCGTGCCGCTTTTCCTTCCTGCACTGCTGGGAGCCGGACAGCGTCAACGGCAGCGAGCCGAAGTACAGCGTCAGCGCCATCATTCCGAAGTCGGATACGAAAACGGTCAGCGCCATCAAGGCGGCCATCGAGGTGGCCAAGCAGGAATCCCTGCCCAAGTGGGGCGGCAAGATTCCCCCGAACCTGAAGCTGCCTCTGCGGGACGGTGATATTGACCGCCCGGAGGACGAGGCGTATGCAGGCTGCTATTTCCTGAACGCCTACAGCCGGGAGAAGCCGCAGGTGGTGGACAAGCAGGTGCAGCCCATTCTTGACCAGACCGAGGTGTACTCCGGCTGCTACGGCAGGATCACCGTCACCTTTTACGGCTATAACTCCAACGGCAATCGCGGCGTCGCCGCCGGGCTGGGGAACATTCAGAAGCTCAAGGACGGCGATTCGCTGGGCGGCAGAGCCAAGGCCAGCGAGGAGTTTGAGCCGGTGGACGACGATGAGGATTTCCTCAGCTGACACACGACCGAGGCGGCGGGTTTCCCATGGCGGCATTCCCGCCGCCCTTTCTCTATGGAGGTGAACCTCATTGAACCACATCAGCCTTGATATAGAAACCTATTCCAGCGTCGACCTGAATAAATCCTCGGTCTATCGCTACAGTGAAGCGCCGGATTTTGAGATTCTGCTGCTTGGTTATTCGGTGGACGACGGTCCCGTGCAGGTGGTCGATCTGGCCAGCGGCGAGCGTATCCCGGCAGAAATCCTCGCGGCGCTTACGGATGAGCGCGTCGCCAAGTGGGCGTTTAACGCTAACTTCGAGCGCGTGTGCCTGTCCCGGTATCTGGGAATGCCGAACGACGAGTTCCTCGACCCGGCACAGTGGCGCTGCACCATGATCTGGTCGGCATACCTTGGCCTGCCTCTGTCCCTGATGGGCGTGGGCGCGGCGCTGGCGCTGGATAAGCAGAAGCTGAGCGAGGGCAAGGAGCTGATCCGCTACTTCTGCCAGCCGTGCACCGCCACCAAAGCAAACGGCGGTCGCACACGCAACCTGCCGCAGGACGCGCCGGAGAAATGGACGCTGTTCAAAGCGTATAACCTGCGGGACGTGGAAACGGAGATGGGCATTCAGAAGCGGCTGCGCCGGTATCCCGTGCCGGAGGACGTGTGGGCGCAGTACCATCAGGATCAGGCAATCAACGACAGGGGCATCGCCATCGACCGGCAGCTGGTGGAAAGCGCCATTCAGATGGACATGCGCTCCCGCGCAGAGCTGACGGAGCAGATGCAGAAGCTGACCTGCCTTGAAAATCCCAATTCCGTACAGCAGATGAAAAAGTGGCTGGCGGAGCATGATGTGCTCACCGAAAGCCTCGGCAAAAAGCAGGTGACGGCGTTGCTCAAGGATTGCCCGCCTGATCTGAAAGAAGTGCTCATTCTGCGGCAGCAGCTGGCCAAGTCCAGCGTGAAAAAGTATATCGCCATGCGCAATGCCGCCTGTGCGGACGGGCGTGTGCGCGGCGCGTTCCAGTTCTACGGTGCCAACCGCTCCGGTCGCTGGGCAGGGCGCAACGTGCAGCTGCAGAACCTGCCCCAGAACCACATGGAGGAGCTGACTGAAGCCAGAGAACGTGTGCGGTACGGCGATTACGAAGCTGTTCAGCAGCGGTACGGCTCCGTGCCGGACGTGCTGTCCGAGCTGATCCGCACCGCCTTTATCCCCAGTGCCGACCGAAAGCTCATCGTCAGCGACTTCAGCGCGGTAGAAGCCCGCGTGATCGCATGGCTGGCCGGTGAGCAGTGGCGCATGGAGGTGTTCGCGCGCGGCGGCGATATTTACTGCGCCTCCGCCAGCCAGATGTTCGGTGTTCCGGTGGAAAAGCATGGCGTTAACGGCCATCTCCGCCAGAAGGGTAAGATCGCCGAGCTGGCCCTCGGCTACGGCGGCTCGGTGGGCGCACTGAAAGCCATGGGTGCATTGGAAATGGGCTTGACCGAGGAAGAATTACCGACTCTGGTCAGGCAGTGGCGCAGCGCCAACCCGCACATCACCCGGCTGTGGTGGGACGTGGACGAAGCGGTTATGACGGCGGTGCGGGATAAAACCTCCACCTATGCCCATGGTATCCGCTTTCATGTACAGTCCGGGGTGCTGTTCATCCACCTGCCCTCCGGCAGAGACCTGTGCTACGCCAAGCCCCGGATCGGCGAGAACCAGTTCGGTTCCCCGGCAGTGACCTATATGGGCGTTGGCGCGACGAAAAAATGGGAGCGCATTGAATCCTACGGCCCCAAGTTCGTGGAGAACATCGTGCAGGGCATCAGCCGCGACCTGCTGTGCTACGCCATGCATACGCTGCGCTGCTGTGACATCGTGGCGCACGTTCACGACGAAATCATTCTCGAAGCCGACCCTCAAGTGTCTTTAGAAGCCGTCTGTGAGCAGATGGGCAGAACGCCACCGTGGGCGAAGGGACTGGTGCTTCGAGCCGACGGCTACGAGTGTGCATTTTACAGGAAGGACTAAGGAGGCGCACATGCGATTTTCAAAATACAACCATGAGGGCTACCATGACCCCACGGTGTACGAGGCGTTCACCGGCATCGAAAAGGAACGCAAGCAGGAAAAGCAGGCGCTAAAGCAGCTGCGGGCAAGCTATGCCGTCTACCGGCCTATCGTGTATATCTGTTCCCCTTACGCGGGCGACGTAAAGCAGAACGTCCGGCAGGCGCAGGCATACCAGAGTTTGTAAACCCTGTCTTTTCAATTTGCGCAATTTATTGTACCTTATCTCTTTGCCCTCCCCATAATCAATTGGGAAATCGTTTTCAGTTTGAACGAAATAAATTTTGTAAACTTTCCGCAAACGACAAAAAGAGCCGGTACACAGCACATCAAATCAGCGGGAGAAAATCTCTCGCAATATCTTTGATGAAACTATGTACCGGCTCTGAAATTCAGAAACCTTCAATGTCTGCTTTTTCCGCTCCGCAGGCAGACGCTGCGATAGGAGCGGCGCAGCCGCAATCTCTTTCGTCGGCTGCCTTGTGTTTCACTCAGATATTCAATTGTGGCTCTCTAATGAGAGCATATAGATTATACAATATGGAACATTTGTTCGTCAAGCCTTTTCGGTATATTGTGACAGGAAAGACGGCTGCCGTTTCCGACAGCCGCCCTTGGGTTAAACATTTGATTTTACTTTACGCTGCGCTTTTTCTTGCTGCTGACAACCGTTGTACCGATGGCTGCACCGCCACTGACGAACAACAGGGCGATCCACAAAGCAAGGTTGCTTGTATCGCCAGTCTGCGGAATCTTATAAGCCATTGCGATAGTATGCGTATGAGTTGCTGTATCAGCCGTAATCGTAATATTGGAATTGAAAACCTCGCAATTATCTGCGCTGACTTCGACTTGATAAGTACCTGCCTCCAAATTGGCGGGGTTTGTTACCACCTGACCGTCCACTTTGATGATTACATTTGTCAGTTTAGCAGGTGTTACAACAAAAGAAACTGCATATTTCGGTGCTGGCAGAATAGGTGTG
>JAHZHX010000098.1 GCA_019420065.1 Clostridiales bacterium
CCTCGATGAAAATGGAGCCGATAAAGGGACTCGAACCCTTGACCTGCTGATTACGAATCAGCCGCTCTACCAACTGAGCTATATCGGCATCCTGACGCGCGGCAGAAGCATTTGCTCTGTCAGCGCGTATCAGTATAGCATGTTCCTGGAAAAAAGTCAATCATTTTTTCATTCCGGTTCGGACAAAAATGAAATTTTCGGGGTTGCATTCAGGGAAAAAACGGTTATCATGATAAGCAGTATGATGAAGGGAGAAAACGCCGTGAACAATGAGGATATTTGGCGCATTGCTCTCGCCCAGTCTGCCTGCGACTGCAACTGCCGGCCGGAGGATTTTTTCGCCGGCGCGCCGCTTGTTACCCTTTCCCGGGCGCACCCAAACGCGCGCAGATATCTGCCGCTGCCGTTTGCCCTGGATATGGTATCCTACGGAAATTGTGTTGTTGCTCAAACCGCGCCGGAGTTGGCCGAGCCGACGCGTGCCTTTCTGCAGGCCTATCCGGCGGAACACTGCTTTGAGACCCCGCATCTGCATGTACTGGAGGAAATACTGCGCCCTTACGGACTCAGCGTTTGCTATATGGCGGAGTATTTTTTGCCCGACGCAACGCTGCTGAAGCCCTTGCCCTGCAAGTATCCGCTGCGCCTGCTCCATCCGGACGACTTTGCCGCGCTTTATACCGGCACATGGAGCAACGCGCTGTGCGAAAAACGGCGGGAGCTGGACGCGCTGGCCGTGGGCGCTTACGACAGGAACACGCTGATCGGCCTGGCAGGCTGTTCGGCGGATTGCGAAAGCATGTATCAGATCGGCGTTGATGTGCTGCCCGCTTATCGCAGGCAGGGCATTGCCGCCGCGCTGACCAGCCGGTTGGCGCTGGAAATTCTGAAGCTGGATAAAGTGCCGTTCTACTGCGCCGCCTGGTGCAACCTCAAATCCGTTCGCAATGCCGTCAAATGCGGCTTTCGTCCCGCCTGGGTCGAGCTGACGGCACGCAGCAAGGCCCATGTGGCGCAGCTGAACGAGCGCGGCGTTACCTGAACATCGATAGCGCTTCCTCGCTCAGTTCGCGGCGCAGCCGTTCGTTGACGGCGTCGGCATACAGCCGTTCCAGACTGTCGTGGCATTCCTTGGCTTGCGCCAGCGCTTCGACGGCCTGATGCAGCCACAGATCATATGCCGCGCGGTTGAAGGCAAGCGTCTCGCGGCTGGCGCGCAGAACGGATTCGTCAAATTTGAGCGTGCGCGTTTCGCACCCGGGTTCGCTCAGGCAGACGATTGCGTGCGAGCTGGTGCACAGGTGCGCCATGCGCTGTCCGTTCAGCGGCTGCATGGCGGAAATGGCGCCTGTTCCCCGCGCGTGCAGCATGACTGCGAGCGGGTAGATAATGGGGTCCGGATCGCATCCAAAGGGCAAATCAAGACACAGCGTCTGCGGGCGCAGCAGATTTTCCGCCAGGCTGACCGTCCCTTTGGCCGTTACCGCCTGGGCAAATACCCGCTGGCTTGTCCCCGGCGCGCCGGTCATCCATTGCATCAGCTCCAGGCGCAGATTGCAAAGCGCCCCCTGATCCGTCGCGGCGGCATAGATGGCGGCACAATCGTCCTGCGCCGTCTGCGCCGCGCCCAGGCAACGGAACGCGCGCTGGTATTGCTGCCGCATCCGCTGCGAAAGCGCCATGCCTTCCTCCCGCTGCGCGGCCAGCACGCGCGCGTCCAGGCAGCGGTTCAGATCGATAACCTGGTCGCGCATACCGGGCAGATCGCTTGTAAGCGTATGGGGCGGAGTAGCGTCCAGCGCGGCATACGGGCCGCCGGCAATGGCGTCCAGGCTGTCCGGATCAGAGGCGCAGGGATAATATATGACCTCCCGGCCAGCCGCTTCCCACTGCGACGCCAAAGCGCGCAAAAGCGTGCTTTTTCCCGTGCCGGGACCGCCGTGCAGACAGCAAATTTTTCCTTCCTCCCCGCAGGGAAGCAAATCCGTAAAAAAGCTCTTAAAGCCGCCAAGCGTGCTGGCTCCGGCAAAATACATGTGCGCCGCCATTGTGAAAAATCCTCCTTGATGTTTGGATGCCTCACAATATGCGGCGCGCAGGGGTTGTTATTCCATACGTTTTTATTTTTTATTTCTGCAGCATTTTTTCAGGACAGCGCCTCGTAATCATCGTAATCCACCACACCGTGAATCTGCTCAAGCGCGCCCGGCGCCAGCTCGCATACCATCAGGCATTCAACGCGCGGCAAATGGATTTTTTCGCTCGCATAAATTCCGTAATCCGCCGCCGTTACAAATCCGCGCGCGCGGTAATTATCGGGATTGCCCTCAACCAGAACGGCCTTGTAGCCCATCTCCCGGGCGCGGTTCAGCCCGTATTCAATCAGCTCTTTGGAAATATGCCGACGCTGAAGATCGCTTCTGACGGCCACAGGCGTGAGGATGAGCAATTCGTCCGCATATCTCCCTTCAATATGAAAGCGCGAAAACATCACATGCCCGATAATTTCATCCAGCTCGTTGACCATGATAAGATCCAACTCGGGAATATAATATGCTTTGGCGCGTATCTCCTCCGCCAAACGCCGCACCATTTTCCCCTCCCGCGCGTTCTCCGCCTCGGTAAATACCCGCTCAAAAAAATCCAGAGACGCTTTCATATAGGGTGCGGACATGGGTTTGATGATCCGCTTCATGCTTTGCCTCCCATTTGCGACAGAATATAATCCAGATACATCGGCACAATGTCATAGCCGGTATACTGGTAGAGCATGCGCGTGCCCACGGCGTCCTCCGCCTCGTTGAGCAGATAGCGTCCTTGATGACAAATAAAATCCACGCCGATCAGGGCGCTGCCCAGGGTTTGGGCCACCGCGCGGGCAATAGGCAAAAGCGCCGGCGGCGTATCGACCGGCTCGGCCAAATGATGCAGACCGAAATTGCTGCGGAAGTCCTGATCGTTCGATTTGCGCAGCATCGTTTGCACCGGCTCCGCGCCCAGCATATAAATGCGCAGGTCGCGCCCCGGCGTATCGCACAGCGGCTGGACAACAGCGTCAAAGCCATAGGCCGCAATGGCCGCGCGATAGGCTGTTTCATCGCCGCACAGGCATACCTGCCTGCCGCCGCACCCGCCCGCGCCCTTGACCACCACCGGGTAGGAAAAAGGACAGGGCATATCGCCGGAGATGAAAGCGGTATCCATCATGGGGGCAATATCCCGGAAAAGCGCGTGCGTGCGCCGCTTATCGTTGAGAATTTCACTGGTGCGGGCGCTGTTGAACACGCGCACGCCCATGCTCTCAAGGTGATGGGACAAAAGCGGCTGGCGCAGGCGCATGACCGCAAAATCCGGGCAGGCCGCCTGCCCGCGCAGCCACAGCGCCATTTGATTGTCCCGCAGCCCATAGCTGATTTCGTCCAGACATACCAACCGCAAATCAACGCCGCGCATTTGGGCGGCTTCCAGCCAGTAATCAATAAAGGCGCGGTTGCGCGTCGTATCCGCCCGCTCGTACATCAGCCATCCTTGCATAGCCGCCTCCTGATATAGCATAGAATATGCGCAGCCGCATCAACGCCGGTCGCGTCATACAGCCCGCCAAAGTGCGCGTTGCTGTTGACCTCGCATACCCGCGGGCCATCCGTATCGTCCAGCAGATCAACGCCGGCGAAATCCAGTCCAAGCGCTTTTGCCGCCCGAAGCGCCAGGGCGCTCTCCTGCGCCGTTGGGATCATCGCGCGCGGCGAGCCGCCGTTTTCAATATTGGCGCGAAAATCGCCATGCAGGTTGCGCCGTTCAATGGCGGCAATCACGGTATCCCCCACAACGAACAAACGCTTGTCCCGCCCGGCGGATACGGCGACAAAGCGCTGGAACAGCGCCTGACGCTCACCGATTTGCCCCAGGCGCGCCCGCGCCTGCGCCGCGTTTTCGCACAGATACACCTGCTGCCCCAAGGAACCCATTCCTTCCTTGAGCACCAGCGGCCAGCCGAGCCGTTCCCCAGCCGTTTCCACAAAGGCGGCGTCGCCATAGCCCACGCCCGGAAAAGTCTTGGGACACAGCAGGGTATCGATCTGGCGCACGCCCGCCTGCTCAAGACGAAGATAGGTCAGCGTTTTATCATCGCATGCCTCAATGGCACGGGCGCTGTTGAACACCGGCACGCCGGATTGCTCAAACCGCTGCGCCAGGCGGATATCTTTATCATAAAATAGCACAAAATCAGCGTGCGGCAACTGCATGCAGTCGGCGTTGCCGTATGCCAGCAGCGTTAGCTGCATCCGCTCTGCCGCCGACAAAAACATGCCCCGCAACCGTTCCACGCTTTTCAAACGCATAAAAGTGTTCGTAATCAAAATTCCCCGCATGCGCTCCCTCCTTTTCCGGTATTGTAGCACAAAAGCCGCGCCTGAACAATATTGCAAGAAAAACGCATCTATGCTATAATAACGGCAGGCCGAAGTGGCGGAATGGCAGACGCAGGGGACTTAAAATCCCCCGGTTTCGGCTGTACGGGTTCGAGTCCCGTCTTCGGCACCATATTAAGTACCAGCTTTTGATACAAAGGCTGGTGCTTTTCTTTTACCCCATTGTGAAGCAAAAGCCTCTGCAGCAAGGGCTCTTGCCAATCATTTTTTCAAATTGTTTCTTCAGCAAGAATGCCGCAACCCAGCATAAACCGACGCGGGAAGCGAGATACTCTCTGCGCCGGTTCTTTTTACCCCATTGCCAGCTTCTTTCCATTGACGGGAATTTCACGAATTT
>JAHZHX010000099.1 GCA_019420065.1 Clostridiales bacterium
GCTTTAGCGAAATTTCATCGCAGGGCATCAAAAAGACTTTTTTGATGCCCTGAGCAGGGCATTGCGCCCTGCCTTTTTTGGTTTTTTCCCGCGGTTCAACTGAACTGCGCGTCGTACATTTCGCGGTAAAAGCCGCGCTTGGCCATCAGCGTTTCGTGTGTGCCGGATTCCACCACGTTGCCGTCGCGCACCACCAGGATCAGGTCGGCATTTTTGATGGTGGAAAGACGGTGCGCGACCACAAAGCAGGTTTTGTCCTGCATCAGGCGGCGCATGGCCTGCTGGATCTGCACCTCGGTGCGGGTATCCACATTGCTGGTGGCCTCGTCCAAAATCAGCATATTGGCGTTGGCCAGCATGGCGCGGGCAATGGTCATCAGCTGCTTTTGCCCCTTGGAGATGTTGGCTCCGTCGTCGGTAATGCGGGTGTCATAGCCTTGCGGCAGGCTCATGATATAGCGGTGGATGCGCGCGGCCTTGGCGGCGGCGATGACTTCCTCGCGCGTAGCGTCCTGCCGGGCGTAGGCAATGTTGTCATAGATCGTTCCGGAGAACAGCCAGGTGTCCTGCAGCACCATGGAATACGCGCCGCGCAGGCTTTTGCGGGTCACGTCGCGGATATCCTTTTCATCCACGGTGATGCGGCCCTCGTCAATATCATAAAAACGCATCAACAGGTTGATCAGCGTGGTTTTGCCCGCGCCTGTGGGGCCGACAATGGCGATCAGGCTGCCGCTGCGCGCCAGCAGGTTCAGGTGCTTGAGCACGGTCTTGCCCGGCAGATAGCCGAAGCTCACGTCGCGCATTTCCACGTTGCCGCGCACGTTGCTCAGCTCCGGCGCGCCCGGCTTGCCGGCCCCTTCCAGCGGCTCGTCCAGCAGGGAGAACACGCGGTCGGCCGCCGCCAGGGCGGATTGCAGCTCACCGTAGATGTTGGCGATCTCGTTGATCGGCCCGGCGAATTTGCGGCTGTACATGATGAAGGAGGAGATGCCGCCAATCGACATGCCCGCAAGCGTCAGCGGGCCCAGCGCAACGCCGCCCGTCATGTACAGAAGCCCGCCGAACACGCTGATGAGCGACAGGGACAGGTTGTTGATGAAGCTGACCGAGGGGCCCATGATGCTGGAATAATACTCGCTTTTGCAGTACGCGCCCACGACCTCCTCGTTGAGCGCGTCCAGCTCACGGGTCACATTGTCTTCCTGGTGGTAGGCTTTGAGCGTTTTCATGCCCGAAACCTTTTCTTCCACAAAGTCGTTCAGCTCGCCCATTTTGCGGGCGCGCAGGCGGAACAGGGGTTTGGTGTGTTTGGTGATAAAACGGGTAATGAGGATGCTCAGCGGGATGGTGAAGGCGAATACCAGCACCAGCGCCGAGGACAGGCGAAGCATCATGGCCAGCGAACCGGCAATGGTAATCAGGCTGGCCAGGATGCTGACCACGTCGGTGGACAGCGAGGTATTGATGGTGTCGATATCATAGAAGATGCGGCTGATAATATCGCCCACCGGGTGCGTATCGAAAAAGCCGACCGGCATATCTGCCAGATGATTGAACAGGTCGCGCCGCATGCGCAGCGTCACGTTGCGGCTGATGTACACCATCAGCACGGACAGGCAGTAGCTCATTATGGCCGAGGCCAGATAGAAAAGCAGCATCAGAAGCGCGTAATGCGTTACGCCCCGGAAATCGACCTTGCCCGCTTCGACGCCGATGCAGTCGATGGCCCGGCCCGAAAGCGTGGGGCCAAAGAGCGAAAAGCTGTTGCCGCCCACGGTGAGCAGCAGCGCCAGCAAAAGGAGCCATTTGAACTGCCACAGGTATTTGCCCAAACGCTTGAGGATGCCGCTGCGGGGCTTCCTCAGCGCTTCTTCCACGCGCGGGTTGGCGCTGCCGTACTTGCCGCCGCGGCCGCCCATGCCGCCCATACCACGCCCCATCATTGTTCTTCACCTCCGATTTGCAGGGATGCAATTTCCTGATACAGGGAACAGGAGCGCATCAGCTCGTCATGGGTGCCCAGGCCCAGCACTTCGCCGTCCTCCATGACCAGGATCTGGTCGCAGTGCATGACGGCGCTGATGCGCTGGGCGACGATCAGGGTGGTCGTTTCCCGCGACTGCTCGCGCAGCGCTTTGCGGAAGGCGGCCTCGGTCTTGAAATCCAGGGCGCTGGTAGCGTCGTCAAGCAGCAGGATATCGGGCGCGCCCGCCAATGCGCGGGAGAGCAGCAGCCGCTGCTGCTGCCCGCCGGAGAAGTTGGAGCCATGGGAGAGCACCTCGGCCTGCGTGCCGCCTTTTTCGGTCACAAAGCTTTCGGCCTGGGCGCTGCGCAGCGCGGTTTCGACTTCTTCCAGGCTGATTTCACGCCCCAGGCGCACGTTGTCGCCAATGGTGCCGCGGAACAGCGCGTCGTTTTGGAACACCGCGCCGATACGGCTGCGCAGCGCGGCCATATCCAGCGTGCGCACGTCGCGCCCGTCGATGCGCACGCAGCCCTCGTCCGCGTCATAGAAGCGCAGCAAAAGGCGGAGCAGCGTGCTTTTGCCCGCGCCCGTGGGACCGAGGATGCCCAGCGTCTGCCCCTTTTGCAGACGGAAGGACACGTTGTGAACGCTGGGGGAGGTATGGTTGTAGGAGAAGGTGACATGGTCAAACTCGATGTGTGGCGCGTCGGCGGCACATTCGCCCGCGGGCAGCGGCGCGCTCTCCAGCGGGGTCTGAAGCACCTCGTCAATGCGGTCGGCCGATGCCAGGGATTTGGAAAACACCGTCAGAAAACGGGTGATGGACAGCATGGCGTTGAGGATGATGGTAAAGTAGCTGAGGAAGGCCATGATCTTGCCCGGCTGCGTCAGGCCGGAGTTGACGCGGCTTGCGCCCGCCAGGATCACCAGCACCAGGCCGAGGTTGAGCATGAACTGCATGGCGGGGTTGTTGACAGCCATGATGACCGAGGCGCGGGTTTCCTGCCTGGCAACGCCGGCGTTGACCTGCTGGAAACGCTCCTTTTCATGCTCGCTTTTGCCCAGCGCCTTGATGATGCGCACGCCCGAGGCGTTTTCGCGCACCACGCGCACCAGCTCGTCCACGCGCGTTTGCAGCTGGGCATAGAGGGGGATGCCCTTGCGGGAGATGAAATAGACCAGCGCCGCCATGAACGGCAGCATGGCAATCAGGATCAGCGACAGCACGGGGTCGAGCGTGAGCGTAATGCAGATGCCGCCTATCAGCATGATGGGCGCGCGCACGCCCAGCCGCTGCGTGGTGCCAATCAGCCGGTAGATGTTGAAGGTGTCGGTAGACATGCGCGAAATCAGCGAAGGAACGGTGATGCGGTCGATATCGGCGGAGCGCATGCGCACGATATGGGCGAAAAGGTCATGCCGGATGGAGCGGGTCGCGTCGCGCGCCACGGTGGCGGCGATGCGGTTGGCCCCCACGTTGAGCATCCATGCGCCCAGGGAGCACAGCACCATGATGCCGCCCCATAAAACGACCCGGCCGATCATGCCCAGCGGCGTAATATCGTCAATGATGTGGGCAAGAATGGAAGGGATCATCAGATCCATCAGCGTGCCCACAAACTTGACGGTCATGGCCAGGGTGAAGCGGCGGGTCAGCGGCTTGATATAGCGGAGAATAAAATGCAAAATAAGGGCTCCTTTCGCATGATTTTACACTATGTTTCAGTATAACCCCATTTTTTGTCTGGTGCAAGCGCCGGAAAAGCAATGTTGGAATATGTAAAATATGTAATAATAACGTAATAACTATTTACATTTTCGACATCGCATGATAAAATGGCCATAGAGAAAAAGGGGGATGAGGTATGCGCGGCTTTTGGAAGCGGTTTTTGCCGGTTTTGCTTTGCCTGCTGGTGCTTGTGCAGGCGGCGCTGGCCTATTCGACATTGGAAAAAGGGGACAGCGGCTCTGACGTGCGGAGGATGCAGCAGGCGCTTTCCGCGCTGGGCTATACGGTGAGCATGGACGGCGTGTTTGGCACCGAGACGCGCAATACCGTGCGCGAGTTCCAGCGCGATCATCAGCTGAACGTGGACGGCAAGGCCGGGAACGAAACGCTGACGCTTTTGTATGCCCTGGAGGAGCAGCTCAGCCAGGCAGGCGGCGGCGCGCAAACGCCCGAGAAGCCGGATGACGCTGCCAAGCCCGACGCGGCGAATACCGCCGTGGTCTATTGCTCGGACGGCGGCAAGCTGAACCTGCGCAAGAGCGCGACCTCGGGCGCGAAGATCATCACGCGCATTCCGACCGGCGCCGTTGTGACTGTGCATGACCACGGCAGCAAATGGTGCTATGTCTCTTATAGTGGGGAAACCGGTTATGTGATGACCTCGTTTTTGCGCTTTGACGGCTCTGCGCCGACCCTTGCGCCTACGCCCGGAAGCGGAGAAGGCGATCTGGCAATTGTCACCTGCGCCGACGGCGGCAGCCTGAACCTGCGCAGGAGCGCGTCCTCGGGCGCGAAGGTGCTGACCCGCATTCCCAACGGCACGGTAGTGCGGGTGGGCAGCGTGGACGGCAAATGGTGCGCCGTCAGCTATAACGGCGAGAGCGGCTATGTGATGCGTTCCTTCCTGGATTTCAACGTGCAGCCCACCACCGTGCCCTCCGTCACGCCCACGCCTACGCAGCCGCCCGCGGTTACGCCCACGGCCATGCCGGACGGATGGCTGAATGCCCAGGT